>JAODAX010000015.1 GCA_025463675.1 Naasia sp.
TCCTCGACCAGTTCGAAGAAATCTGGCGCGCACGCATCGATCGCCTCGACGCCCTGCTGGACGCCGACACCCCCAACAATGCGAAGGAAAGGTAAGACAATGCCCGTCACCTCCGTCGAGAAGGACCCCGACGCACTCACCCTCACCATCACCGCCGACTTCGGCGCCTCCCTCGAGCGCCTCTGGGAGGCGTACACCGACCCGCGCCAGATCGTGCGCTTCTGGGGCCCGCCCAGCTTCCCGGCCACCTTTCTTCGGCACGATGCCGCCCCCGGCGGCCGCAGCGTCTACAGGATGACCGGCGTCGATTCCGGCGAGAGCCACGGCGGCTACTGGGAGTGGGTGTCGGTCGACGCCCCGCGCTCCTTCGTGGTGGTCGACGGCTTCCTCGGCGATGATGGCGAGCCGAACACGGAGCTCCCGACCATGGAGGCGCGCTTCGAGTTCTCGGCGACCGACACCGGCTCGCGCCTTGTCACCACCACCACGTTCCCGTCGCTCGAGCAGCTGGAACAGCTGATCGAGATGGGCATGATCGAGGGCACCAAGGAGGCGATGGCGCAGATCGACGACGTGCTCGCCGACCTCGCCTCGTTCGCCGCCGACCGGGGAGCGGAGGCGCAGATTCTCAGCGACACCCAGATCCGTGTTGCCCGGGTGATTCGCGGCACGGTCGAGCAGGTCTGGCGGGCCCACAACGACGCCGACCTGATGCGCAAGTGGCTGCTCGGGCCCGACGGCTGGACGATGCCCGTCTGCGACATCGCCACCAAGGTCGGCGACACCTACCGCTACGAGTGGGAGCAGGAGGGCGACCCGTCGACCCGCTTCGGCTTCACCGGCGAGCTGCTCGAGAACGAGCCGCCGCACCGCGCGGTGACCAGCGAGGCGATGATCGGGATGGACTTCCCGGCCACGCTCAACGAACTGACGCTCACGCCGGTCACCGGGGGCACGCTGCTCACCATGGTCGCCGCCTACGCGAACGCCGAACAGCGCGACGCGATCCTCGCCACCGGCATGACCGACGGCATGGAGACCAGCTACGCCCGGCTCGAGTCGGTTCTCGGCGCGGACGCCGCGGCGCGGGAGCCGGTGGGCGCCGGCGCCTGACGCTGTCCGGCACCGACCGCTAAGCGGGTCCGTTCCTCGGGGCGGGCCCGCTTCGCCGTGTCCAGCTCATCCGACTGCCGGACCGGAGCGGTTTATGGAGGCGTGTCGCTGATCTCTTGGGCGGGCGGTGGGCCGCATCCTCAATCCACCACCCTTACCTGACGCTCAATGAGGAGTGCCGATGTCCGCGATCCCCGGTTGGTACGACGACCCGTCCAACGGCTCCCAGATCCGCTGGTGGGACGGTGCGAAGTGGTCGACGCATGTCGCCCCTCGACCCGGCGGCCCGCGGCAGCTCGCCACCGAACCCGCCCCCGTCACCAGCCCCATACCGGTACCGACGACCGCTGGGCGACGCGGTGCCCGGCCGACGGCGGCGGCGTCGGCGGCGTCCGTCGCGTCCATGGCGACCGCACCGCCCGCAGCCCGTCGGCGAATGCGACCGCAAACCATCACGATCCTGGCCGTCACTGGCGGTCTGCTGTTCCTGTCCGGCACCGTCGCTGCCGGCAACGCGGCGCAGAACGCGATGTCCGTCGCGTCCTTCGGCAACGTCTCCACGCCCACGCCCACGGCCACTCCGAAGGCCACGCCGACGAAGGAAGCGCCGAAGGAGACGTTCCGCACCATCTCCGAAACTGAACCTGTTCCGTTCAACCGGGCGACGGTGGAGGACGGCGCGATCGCGCAGGGCACCACATCAGTGACGCAGGTGGGCGCCGACGGGGTGCGGACCATGACGTACCGGGTGACGCTGCGGGACGGCGTCGAGGTGGACCGCGCCCTCACGACCGACGAGATCACGACCGCACCCGTCGACGAGATCACCACCGTCGGGACCTACGTCGCGCCTCCGCCGCCACCCAAGCCGGCTCCGGTCGCCGCGCCCGCACCGGCGCCCGCTCCAGCTCCCGTGCAGAACTCGAACGGCGGATGCGACCCCAACTACTCGGGCCAGTGCGTGCCGATCGCGTCGGACGTCGACTGCGGCGGGGGAAGCGGGAACGGTCCGGCGTACGTATGGGGCGCGGTCCGCGTGGTCGGAAACGACATCTACGACCTCGACCGCGACGGGGACGGCATCGCCTGCGACGCCTGACCGGCCGTCGTGCTCTCACTCGCGCCGCGGGGGTCCTACAGTGGCACCGGTGCCACGCGAGTGGTACCGTCACCGCATGGGTGACACTCGAGTGACCATCGGGGCCAAGGGGCGGCTGGTTCTTCCCGCTGCCATCCGGGAACGCAAAGGCTGGGATGTCGGAACCGAGCTAGTGGCCATCGAGGGCCCCACGGGCGTCGCCCTGGTCGACCGCGACTCTTTGAAGGCGGCCCTGCGCGCGCAGCTGGCGGGCGGGGACGTGGTGGCCGAACTCCTTGCCGAGCGTCGGAAAGACGCTGAGCGCGACGCCGGATGATCGTGCTGGATGCGTCCGCGGTGCTCGCCTTTCTGGCGGGGGAGTCGGGTGCCGATGAGGTCGAAGCCAACCTGACCGAGGGCACGGTTTGCCCCGCCGTCAACTGGTCGGAAGTGGCCCAGAAGGTCCGGACCCGAGGAGCCGACTGGCTGGCGGCGAAGGCGCTCATCGAGAGCTACGGCGTTCGGGTCGAGCCGACCACCGCGGCCGACGCGGAACTCGCCGCAACCTTGTGGCAGCGCGGGTCCGGGTTGTCGCTGGCGGATCGCCTCTGCCTTGCCACCGGTCGACGGCTGGGCGGCACCGTTCTCACGGCCGATGCGGCGTGGGGCGGTCAGCCCGGGGTTCAGCTGATCCAAGCGTCCCGGACGCGGGGGAATAGCCTCGGCGCCCCCAAGTTGACACAGAGGCGGCCCCCGTCTGCCGTCCCCGTCTACTGAAGGAGCCCCCTCCGTGACCGTTGCCTCTGCGGCCCCCATCACCACCATCGCCGACCTCGACGTCTTTCCGCTGTCTCTCGGCGGCAACGTCTTCGGCTGGACGGCCGACCGTGACGCGTCGTTCGCCATCCTCGACGCGTTCGCGGAGGCGGGCGGCAACCTCATCGACACCGCCGACGCCTATTCGTCGTGGGTGCCCGGCAATGAGGGCGGCGAGAGCGAGACGATCATCGGCGAGTGGCTGGCCGCCCGGGGCAACCGGGATCGGATGGTCGTCGCGACCAAGGTGAGTCACCACCCGCAGTTCATGGGCCTCGCACCGGACAACGTGCGGACGGGCGCGGAGGCATCCCTGAAGCGCCTCGGCACCGATCGGATCGACATCTACTACGCGCACTACGACGACGCCTCCGTGCCGCTCGCCGACGCGGTGGGCGCGTTCTCCCAGCTGGTGGACGACGGACTGGTGCGCGCCATCGGCATTTCGAACTTCTCGCCGGAGCGCATCGACGAGTGGTTCCGGGTGACCGCGGAGGGCGGGTTCCACCGCGCGATCGCACTGCAGCCGGAGTACAACCTGGTCGAGCGCGGCTTCGAGGACGCGCTGCAGCCCCGCGCGGAGAAGTACGGCCTCGGCGTCTTCCCGTACTACGGGCTCGCGTCGGGATTCCTCACCGGCAAGTACCGCTCCCGGAACGATAAGGGCGGCAGCCCACGCGGCGGCCGCGCGATCGGCTACCTCGACGAGCGGGGCGAACGGGTCCTCAGCGCGCTGGACGAGGTCGCGGCCGCGCACGATGCCAGCGTCACGTCGGTCAGCCTGGCGTGGCTGCGGTTGCAGCCGACCGTCGTCGCCCCGATCGCGAGCGCCCGCACCGTCGAGCAGCTGGCCGACCTCCTCGCCTCGGCGACGCTCGAGCTGACCGCCGAGGAGCTCCAGGCGCTCACGGCGGCGTCCGTCCGCTGAGGCACGAGCGCGCGGCCCGGAGGTCCGGACTGCGCAGGCACAGAGGTCCCGCACACGGGTGTTACGACCGTGTAAACGATCGTGACGGACGGTCGGCGGTGCGGTTTCGTAAGCGTTCGCGCCACTAACGTGACGGAATCAGTTGAATCCCGGACCGGCGCGCTCGCGTCGCCTGAACCAGAGGAACGGCCCCACGTTCGATTCACTCCGCCCGATCCTGCCCGTCAACTCTGCAGTGAGTGACGACGACGTCCTGCTGATCGGCGGTTGCAGTGTCGACGAACTCGCCGCCACCTACGGCACGCCGCTCTACGTCTATGACGAGGCCGGCCTCCGGGCGCAGGCCCGCTCCCTCAGCGATGGTCTGAAGGCGCGGTGGCCGAACAGCGAGGTGCTCTTCGCGTCGAAGTCCTTCCCCGCAGTGGCGATGTACCGTCTCGCCGCAGAAGAGGGCCTCAGCATCGACGTCGCCGGGCTCGGCGAGTTGCAGTTCGCGCTGGCCGCCGCCGTGCCGCCGGGGCGGATCTACCTGCACGGCAACGCGAAGAGCGACGACGAGATCCGGCTCGCCGTCGAGTCCCGCATCGCGGCGATCATCGCCGACAACACGGACGACCTGCACCGCATCGCCCGGATCGCGACGGAGCCGCAGAGCGTCATCCTCCGGGTGATCCCCGGGGTGGCGCCCGACGTGCACGAGTCGCAATCGACCGGCGGTGACGACTCCAAGTTCGGCGTCCCCCTCGACCAGCTCAGCGGGATCGTCGAGCTGATCGGCACGCTGCCGAACGTCGAGCTGGTGGGCATCCACCTGCACATCGGCTCCCAGGTGCTCGAGACGGAGCCGTTCGTGCGGGCCGTCGAAGCGATCGCGCGCGTCGGCGAGTACCCCGTCTACGACATCGGCGGCGGCCTCGGCGTGCAGTACACCTTCGAGGACGAGGCGCCCACGGTGGACGCCTACCTCGACGCCGTCGTGGACGCCGCCTCGCGGGTGCTTCCGGCGGGCGCCAAGCTGCTCATCGAGCCGGGCCGCTCGATCGTGGCGCGTGCCGGGGTGACGCTTTACCGCGTCAACACGGTCAAGCGGTCCGGGAAGACCTTCGTGGCCGTCGACGGCGGGATGGCCGACAACATGGACGTCGCCCTGACCGGTCAGCGCTACGAGGCTCTGGTGGCGAACCGCGTCAACGGCGGGAACGCCGAGGTGGTCGACCTCGTCGGCCGGCAGTGCGAGTCCGGCGACAAGCTGCGCGGTGATGTGGCGCTGAACGAGCCGAAGGTGGGCGACCTGGTCGTGATGACCACGACCGGCGCCTACGCCTACACGATGGCCAACAACTACAACGGTGCCCTCCGCCCGGCAGTGGTCTTCTGCGCCGATGGCCGGTCACGGCGGGTCGTCGCCCGTGAGACCATCGACGACCTTCTTCGCCTGCAGGAGCCCGCCTCCGTCTGAGCGGGCTTCCCGCCAATCCCTCACCACAACCAGGAGGCACCCATGCACAGCAAGCACCGCAGCGCCCTCGTCGGCGCCGCAGCACTGATCGCGGTCGGCGCGCTCGCCGCCTGTTCCGGCGGAGCAGCCGACCCGGGCGGTTCGTCCGGCGGCGGAAGCGCGCCCACCGCCGACGTGGACAAGGCGGCGGCCGCGGCCCTGCCCGAGAAGTACAAGGAGAACGGCATCAAGTTCGCCTCCGACATCGCGAATCCGCCGATGGAGTTCTACGACGAGGACCAGGAGATCCAGGGCTTCGACTTCGACCTCATGAACGAGATGGGGGCACGCCTCGGCGTCGAGGTGACCATGAACCAGCAGGCCTGGGACACGATCATCCCGTCGCTCCAGTCCAACAAGTGGGACGCGATCATCGCCGGCATGAACGACACCGAGGAGCGCGAGGAGGTGCTCGACTTCGTCGACTACTTCTACGGCGGCTTCGGCATCCTGGTGCAGAAAGGCAACCCAGACGGCATCACCTCCGCCGAGGACCTCTGCGGCAAGAAGGTGGCCGTCCAGAAGGCGACCGTGCAGGGCGAGATCCTCACCGAGCGGGCCAAGGACTGCCCGTCCGGGACCACCATCACCCTCGTCGAGCTGCCCAGCGAACTCGACTCCCAGACGGCGCTGCGGGCCGGCCAGGCATCGGCCGAGGTCGTCGACGCGTATGTCGCCGCGTACGCCGCCCAGGCGGCCGGCGACGGCGAGTTCTTCGAGCTCGTCACCGATCCCGACAACCCGGCCGGCCTCAACCCCGTCTACACCGGCATCGGCGTCCTCAAGAAGACGGAAGGGCTCGCGGAGGCGCTGCAGCTCGCGCTTCAGGCGGTCATCGACGACGGCACCTATCAGGAGCTGCTCGACAAGTGGAACCTCGCCGACTTCGCCGTCGAAGAAGCGGGCATGAACCGCGCGACGTCAGGCGAATAGCGATGACCGAGACCCAGCGCTCCGGGGCGGCGGAGGACGACATCATCGCCGTCCCCCTCCGCCATCCGTGGCGCTGGGTCTCGGCCGGCATCCTCGGCCTGCTGTTCACGTGGCTGGTCGTCCTGCTCTGGGACAACCCCAACATCGACCACGCGACGATCGGCGAATACCTCTTCAACCCGCGCATCCTGACCGGGGCGGTGACCACCGTGGTGCTCACTTTCGCCGCGATGGCGGTGTCGACGGTCCTCGCGGTGATCGTCGCCGGGATGCGACTGAGCGCCAACCCGGTGCTCTCGTTCATCGCCGGCTTCTACGTCTGGGTGCTGCGCGGCACGCCCCTGCTGGTGCAGATCGTGTTCTGGGGCTACCTGGGCCTCCTGTTCAGCGAGATCGTCTTCGGCGTCCCGCTGACCGACATCGTGTTCCTGCGCGCCGACACGAACGCCCTTATCCCGCCGCTCGTCGCGGGCCTGATCGCGCTGATCCTCAACCAGACCGCGTACTCGGCCGAGATCGTCCGCGCGGGTCTACTCTCGGTCGACTCCGGGCAGCGCGAAGCCGCCTACTCGCTCGGCATGAGCCCGCTGCGCACGTTCTCGAAGATCGTCCTGCCTCAGGCGATGCGCGTGATCCTCCCGCCCATGGGCAACGAGACCATCTCGATGCTGAAAGACACCTCGCTCCTCTCGGTGATTGCCGTGCTGGAGCTGTACACGGCGGCGACCCGGATCTCCTCCCAGAATCTTCGTCAGGTGGAGCTGCTGATCGTGATCAGCGTCTGGTACGTGATCATGACCACCGCCCTCTCCATTCCCCAGCACTATCTGGAGAAGCGCTTCGGCCGTGGAACGGGAGCCCGTGACGGGTTCGCGGATCGGATGATCTCCCGCGTCGGCTCGGCCGTCCGGACGAGGAGGGAGGCCCGTGGCTGACATCGACAGCGACCCGCTCATCCGTGTGCGCTCGGTCCGAAAGAGGTTCGGCAGCCGCGAGGTGCTCAAAGGTGTCGACCTCGAAGTCAAGCGCGGCGAGGTCGCCGTGCTGCTCGGGCCTTCCGGGTCGGGCAAGTCCACCCTGCTGCGGTGCATCAACCACCTGGAGACGGTCGACGGCGGCCGCATCGAGGTGGGCGGCCACCTCGTCGGGTACAGCCCGAAGAAGGGCAAGCTCTATGAGATGACCCCGCGGCAGGTCGCGGAGCAGCGCCGGAGGATCGGCATGGTCTTCCAGCGGTTCAACCTCTTCCCGCACATGACCGCGCTGGAAAACATCGCGGCCGCACCGATGGCGGTGCTCGGCCGCCCGAAGCGCGAAGCGCAGGAGCGCGCCATGCAGTTGCTGCACCGCGTGGGCCTCGGCGACTGGGCCGGCCACTACCCGGGCCAGCTGTCGGGCGGACAGCAGCAGCGTGTGGCCATCGCACGCGCCCTCGCCATGGATCCGGAGGTGATGCTCTTCGACGAGCCGACCTCTGCACTCGACCCCGAGCTCGTGGGGGAGGTGCTCGCGGTCATGCGCGAGCTGGCCGCGTCCGGCATGACGATGATCGTGGTGACCCACGAGATGGGCTTCGCCGCGGAGGTCGCCGATCAGGTGACGTTCATGGACGACGGCTCGGTGGTCGAGTGGGGAAGCCCGGGTGACGTGCTCGCCCGACCGAAGAACGCGCGCACCCGCGAGTTTCTTCAGCGCGTCCTCTAGTCGCTGCGCTTCCGGCCGATCCCGGCCACGGTCGCGCCGCGCGACCCGCCCCGGGTCAATCGCGCGATGAGGAACAGCACCGCACCGACGACCACGTAGCCGGCGGTGCCGAGCCAGACCATGCCGGTCTGCTGAGTGAGCAGCACGATGCTGGCGATGATCGCGAGCACCGGCACCACCCGCCACACGCTGAAGTGGGAGTGCTCCACCTTGTCCTTCTTCAGCACGAGGACGCTGACGTTGGCGGTCAGGAACACCAGCAGCAGGAGAAGCACGGTCGTCTCCGCGAGGCTGCCGACATCGCCCAGAAAGCTCAGCACCATCGTGGCGCCGCCGACGACGAGGATCGACACCCACGGGGTGCGGCGGTTGGGCAGCACTCGCCCGAACGCCGACGGAAGCAGGCCGTCCTCGGCGAGACCGAACGCGACGCGGCTCGCCATCACCATGAACAGCAGGGCCCCGTTCGCGATGGCGACGAGCGCGATGAGGCTGAACAGCCACTCCGGGATGCCGACGCCGCTCTGCGCGACCACATCGAGCAGCGGGCCACTGGACTCGGCGAGTTCGGCCGGCTCCACGACGAGGACGGCGCCGAGCGCGATCAGCAGGTAGACGAGGGCGGCGGTGAGGAGCGCGCCGAACAGTGCCCGCGGGTACGACTTCGACGGGTTCTTCACCTCTTCCGCCATATTCGCGGCCGCCTCGAAGCCGAGGAACGAGAAGAACGCGACGATGCTCGCGGCGAAGGCACCCTGCAGGGGCGGGACGTCGGAATTGAATTCGAATACGCGGCCCGGGTCACCACCGCCACCGCCGAACACGACGGCCGCGCAGAAGATGACGATGACGAGACCGCTCACCTCGATGACGGACGCGACCAGGTTCGCGGTCAGCGACTCGCGCACCCCGCGCAGGTTCACCAGGGTGAGGACGGCGATGAACACGATCGCCGCGAGCAGGGGGTTCACCGGCCACAGCGCGCCCAGATAGTCGCCCGAGAAGGCGTTGGCGAGCGCGGCGGCGGTGGTGATGCCGGAGGCCATCATCAGGAACCCGACCATGAACGACAGGAACGGGATGCCGAATGCCCGCTCCACATACCGGGCCGCGCCGCCCGCGTGCGGGTACTTGGTGATCAGCTCCGCGTAGGTGCCGGCGGTCAGCAGCGCCACGACGAGCGCGATGAGCAGCGGCAGCCAGATCACCCCGCCGACATCCGCGGACATGGTCCCGACCAGCGTGTAGATGCCGGCGCCCAGGGTGTCGCCGACGATGAACGCGAACAGCAGGGGAGTGGTGACAACCCGCTTCAGCTTCGTCTTCAAGACAGCGGAGTCCGAATCGACGACATTGGAGAACGCACCCGCAGCCTCAGTCATGCGCCCACTAGAGCGAGTTGCGGGCCTCTCGCGAAAGGGGTTGCGCGGAGGCCGCCGGAGGCGCACCTTGCGGCGACGAGCCCCGGCCGTCCGTTCGGGTTGGGCGGCCGGGGTCCTCCTCTCTTCGGCGCGGGTCGCCGATCGGATGGAATCCTCCGGTGTTTCCGTCGCGTGACGTTTCGCCGTTTCGCCGTGTCGTTCTTGACCACGGGTGGTCTGACATGGTTTCCTACCCGTCAGACACCCCACACGGTTGTCTGACAACCTGGCCACGGACTCGCCTGGCCGACCCGGACGGAAAGAACTCCATGCTGAACTTCGACGCAGATCGCTTCATCAAGATCCAGAGCGACGCACTCGCCATCGAGCCCCGCCTCAACGAGACCATCGCGAAGCTGATCGCGGAGGGCGCGCAGAACCTCTTCTTCCTCGGCGCCGGGGGAGTGATGTTCCTCACCCAGCCCGCCTTCCACCTGCTGCAGACCAAGTCGCTGTTCCCCGTCTTCTACGAGATGGGTGCCGAGCTGGTCGAGACCGGCAACCGTCACCTGGGCGAGAAGTCGATCGTCGTCATGCCCTCCCTCTCCGGCACCACGAAAGAGGCGATCGCCGCCCTCGATTACGCGAAGGAGCGCGGCGCCACGGTCATCAGCTTCACCGGCCACGCCGACACCCCCATCGCCCAGAAGGCCGACGTGAACTTCACCACGTTCGCCGCGGACGACACCTCCTCCGAGATGTTCTACCTCGAGACCCTCCTGGTAGCGCTCAGCGTGATGAAGGCCCGCGGCGAGTTCGACGAGTACGACGCGACCATCGGCGAGCTGCAGCAGCTACCGAAGCTCCTCGTCGACGTGAAGGCCGCGTTCGAGGCGAAAGCCGAGCAGTTCGCTCAGGAGATCAAGGACGACGGCTACCACATCATCACCGGCGCCGGCTCGACCTGGCCGGAGGCGCACTACTACGGCATGTGCATCCTCGAGGAGATGCAGTGGATCCGCACCCGCCCGGTGCACGCGTCCGACTTCTTCCACGGCGCGCTGGAGCTCGTCGAGGAGAACGTCAGCGTCATCATCCTGAAGGGTGAGGACGAGTCCCGCGGCCTGACCGAGCGCGTCGAAGCCTTTGCACCCCGCGTCACCAACAAGGTGCGCGTGCTCGACACCAAGGACTTCGAGCTCCCCGGCATCTCCTCGACCACCCGCGCGCTCATCTCCCCGGTGCTGCTCGCCACCGTCTTCGAGCGGATCAGCGCGCACCTCGAGGTGCTCCGCGACCACCCGCTGACCACCCGTCGCTACTACAAGCGGCTCACCTACTGAGCCGCGGACTCCCCGGAGTCGCAGGCACCGACGCCCGCACCAACCCCGTACCGCGCACTGAGAGGACAACTGTGAAGAACAAGATCATCGCCGCAATCGCGGCCGGAGGGGCCATCACGATGGCCCTGGCTGGCTGCGGTGGAGGAAACGGCGGCACGCCCGCCGCCGATGTGGACCTCTCCGAGGTCACCCACGAAGGCACCGTCAGCGTCATCACCCGCTACGCCGGCAACTACGAGTCGTTCTTCGAGAAGATGAAGGCCGACTACGAGGACATGCATCCGGATGTCACAATCGACCTCCAGCAGGAGTCCGACCAGGGCTACAAGGACAAGATCAAGACCCTCACGGCGTCGCAGAGCCTGCCGGACATCTACTTCACCTGGCCGGGCAACTACGCCGAGCAGTTCTACGACAACGGTGTCGCGCTCGACCTCACCGAGGTCATCGCCCCCGGCACCGAATGGGGCGACACGATGGCCCCGAGCGCCCTCGAGGCCTTCACCAAGGAGGGCGTCACCTACGCCGTCCCGTTCGGACTCGACGCCAAGTTCATGGTCTACAACCAGAAGCTGTTCGCCGACGCCGGGGTCACCGTGCCGGAGACGCTCGAGGAGCTCATCGAGACCTGCGGCACGCTCCGCGCCGCCGGCATCACCCCGATGTCGTTCGGCAACGTGGACGGCTGGCCCGCCCTGCACTACATCACGCAGCTCAACAGCTACAACGTGCCGGCCGAGACCCTTGCCGCGGACTTCAAGCCGGAGACGGCCACGTTCGACCACCCGGGCTACGCGAAGTCGCTCGAGCAGTTCACCGAGATCCTCACCGAGTGCACCGACAGCGGCACCGGCGCGAACGGCGTCGACTACTACACCGAGCGTGACGCGTTCGGTGCGGGCAAGGCGGCGATGTTCTACGTGGAGAACCTCGAGTTCGGCGCGACCGTGCCCGAGGGCAGCCAGGCCGAGGCGGATGGGTGGGACCAGTTCAAGCTGCCCGCGCCGTCCGACGCCGAAGGCGACACCGAGGCGCTCACCGGTGCCCCGGACGGGTTCCTGATCAACTCCCGCTCGAAGAACGCCGCGCTCGCGGTCGACTTCATGAAGTTCGTCACCAGCCAGGAGAACGCGTCCGAGCTCACCGCTCAGATGGGCATCCCGAGCCCGGTGAAGGACTCGCTCACCGAGGAGAACTCCACGCCGCAGCTCCGCGAGAGCATCGACGTGCTGCAGTCCGCCTCGAGCCTGTCGATCTGGCTCGACACGGTCACGGTCCCCGATGTGGCGGACGCGTTCCTCTCCGGCGTGGAGGGCCTGATCTCGGGCGCCCGCAGCCCGGAGGACGTCATGTCCTCGGTCCAGGCCGCATCAGAGCAGGCAAAGGGCTAGCGCATGTCGGAGGGGGCCCTTGTCACGGAGGCCAATCGCGTCGAACTGACGAGGGCCTCCTCCACCCTGGACGAGCCGAAGGGCGGCCACGGTCGCGGCCGCAAGTGGCGCGGCCTGCTCTGGGCGCTGCCCGCCCTGGTGCTCCTCTGCCTGTTCGTCTACTGGCCGCTGCTGCTCAACTTCCGCTACAGCGTCGAGCAGTCGAACATCTTCACCGGCGAGCAGACGTTCGTCGGCGCGGACAACTACGTGAAGATGGCGGGCGACCCCATCTTCTGGCGGGCGCTCGGCAACAACGTCCTCTACTCGGTCGTCTCGGTGGCATTCCAGGTGTTCGGCGCCCTGATCCTGGCCGCCATCATCGAGGGGCTGCGCCGGGAGCGCCTCCGCTCCTGGCTCCGCGCGATCTACTTCGTGCCGTCGGCGATGTCGCTCACCGTCACCGGCCTGCTGTTCGCCTTCATCTACCAGCCGAAAGGCGGCCTGCTCAACGGCCTGCTCGAGTCGCTCGGGCTCGGCGGCCTGGCGCAGGCCTGGCTCGGCAACCCGGACACCGCGATGGGCGCCATCATCGCGATGAGCCAGTGGCAGGGCTTCGGCTACTCCACCCTGCTGTTCGCGGTCGCGATCCAGCGCATCCCGTCCGAGCTGTACGAGGCTGCCGCCATCGACGGCATCGGCCCCATCCGGCGGGTCTTCTCGATCACCATCCCGCTCGTGCGGGAAATGACCACCCTGATGATCATCGTCACGCTGTCCGGCGCGTTCCAGGTGTTCAACGAGGTCATGGTCACCACGTCCGGCGGCCCCGACAACTCCACCCAGGTGCTCGGCACCTGGCTGTACCGCAGCGGCTTCGTGAAGAACGACTTCGGCTACGCCGCCGCCATCGCGGTGGTCATGTTCGTGATCACCCTCACGCTCGCCATCGTCCAGGTGACGATCGCCAACAGGAAGAGGCTCTGATGGCCGACACCGTCGCCGTCCGCCCGGTGCATCGCGGCTCCGCTCGGTCCCCCCGCCCCGTCGGCGTGCTCGGCTTCTGGCGGATCGTGGGCCGGCTGATGATCTTCGGCCTCCTCGCAGCGCTCGTCATCGCCGTGGTGTATCCGATCCTGTGGATGGGCATCAGCTCGCTGAAGACCAACTCGGAAATTCTCGGCAACCCGTTCGGCTGGCCGGACGCCCTCGACTTCGGCAGCTACGTCCGCGCCCTCGACAGCGGGGTCGCCACCTACTTCCTGAACAGCGTCATCGTCACCGGCGCGAGCGTGATCCTCACCACGCTGATCAGCACCTGGGCGGCCTACGCCCTCACCCGGATCACGATCCCGTTCAGCAAGGGCATCCTGTACCTGATCATCGGCGGGCTGATGCTGGCCCCCACGGTCGCAGTCATCCCGCTGGTGAAGCTGCTGCAGGCGTGGGGCATCTACGACACCTACTGGGCGCTGATCCTGCTCTACACGGCCTTCCGGATCCCGTTCACAACCTTCCTGATCCGCTCGTACATGATCGACCTGCCGCTCGAGGTCGACGAGGCGGCGGTGCTCGACGGTGCATCCACCTGGCAGACGTTCTGGCGGGTCATCCTGCCGATGTGCACGCCGATCATCATCTCGGCGGTCATCCTGCAGGTCCTGTTCGCCTGGAACGAGTACCTGTTCGCGCTCATCTTCATCGGCGACGAGAGCCTCAAGACCCTCCCGGTGGGGCTCGCGACCCTGTCCTCGCGGGCCGTCACCGACTTCCCGGCCGTGTTCGCCGGCATGACTCTCGCCGCAATCCCGATGATCGCGCTGTTCTTCCTCTGCCAGCGCTACTTCATCCGCGGCCTCGCCGACGGCGTCGGCAAGTAACGTCGATCGTCCCCCACCCCCGAGGAGCCTGATCCCATGACCTCCCTGCGATTCGCCACGGTCGGCGACAACACCATCGACCAGTACTTCGGCGACGAGAACGTCAGCTACGTCGGCGGCAATGCCGTCAACGTGGCGGTCCAGCTCCGTCTGCTCGGCAACGAGGTGGACTACGCGGGCGCCGTCGGAGACGATGAGGACGGCCGCCGCATCCGCGCAGCTCTCGAGGAGCGCGGCATCGGCGTCGACGGCCTCGAGGTGCTGCCCGGGATCACGTCGATCTCGCAGATCATCGTGCGCCCGGACGGCGAGCGGGTCATCGGCTTCGAGGACTTCGCCACCTCCGCCGACTATCGTCCGGACACCGCCCGGCTCGACACGCTCTCCCGCTGCACTGTCGTGCACATCGGGATGAGCCCGTTCGCCGCGGAGATCCGCCGGGAACTGAAGAGACGCGGCACGCTTGTCAGCCAGGACTGCGCGGTGAGCGCCGGCTACGACAGCCTCGACGTGGCGTTCGGCTCTGCCGGCGCGGACGAGCCGACCGCCCGGCGGCTCGCCGAAGAAGCTCTCGCCGGCGGCGCGACCCTCGCCGTCGTCACCCAGGGAGCGGCGGGCAGCATCGCGTACGACGGCACCACCTGGTGGTCGCAGGCGGCCGATCCGGTCACCGTGGTGGACACGACCGGCGCGGGCGACAGCTTCATCGCCGGCTTCCTCTCCGTCTATGGGCGGGGCGGCAGCATTTCGGAGAGTCTGGCGTCCGGCGCGGCATCCGCCGCCAGCACGTGCGGCCGACTGGGCGCATTCGAGCAGCCGTCGTTGGCGATCTCGCCGAGTGAGAGGCGGCCGGCGTGAGAATCGTGCACTCGCCGCGAGAGGATTCCCCCGTGGAGACCAACGGCAACGGGCAGGGCAACGGCGGGAACGGCGCGCGCGCGCCGATGTCGGTGCAGCTGCGCGACGCGCTGCTGGCGTACTTCGAGGAGCACGGCGTCAAGCCGGGCGACCGGGTGCTCAGCGAGCCGGAGATCGTCGACCAGTTCAAAGTTGGCCGCAGCACCGCCCGCGAAGCACTCAAGCTGCTCGAGCACGACGGGCTCGTGGAGGTTCGTCCGGGCCTCGGCCGCTACCTGAGCTCGCTATCGGCCGCCTCCGTCGCGCGGCCGGTCACCCGATTCGAGTCGGTGTCGGAGATGCTCCGCGGACTCGGCTACAACGCCGAGACCCTCGTTCTCTCGGTCAGGGAGGACCTGCCGGACGAGCTCGAGCGGGCGGGCCTCTCGATCGCCGCGGACCGGACCGTGGTCCGAGTGGAGCGCCTCCGCTCGGAGGGCGACGCCCCCCTCATTTACAGCGTCGACACGATCATCCGCGACTACATCCCGGGCCCGATCCGGCACGTCGACTGGGGCGGCTCCATCTCCCGGCTGCTGGAGGACCAGGGCAGGCGGCTGACCTTCTCGACCGCCCGCATCCGCGCGCTCAACCTGCCGGAGGATGTGGCGACCCGCTACTCGCTGAGCGGCTTCGATCCGTGGCTGCTGATCGCCGAGACGGCGTTCTCAACCGCCGGCGAACCCGTTCTCTACGCCGAGGACTACCACCGCGGCGACCTGTTCAGCTTCAACGTGCTGCGGCGCTGACCCACGCTCGGCCGTCCGCATCGCCTCCTCGAGGCGAGCGGTGTCGGCCGTGCGCGGCGAACGCCCCCACCGCCCTTCCGCCTTCTCCAACGACCGCAAGGAACGCCATGTCCCGACGATTCACCCTGTCGACCCCGGTCCCGGCCGCCGAGAGAGACCAGTCGTTCTGGCTGCGCGACACCGCAGCCCTCGCACGCCGCTTCCCGGCCCTGGCGGGCGATGTGCACGCCGATGTCGCGATCATCGGCGGCGGCCTGACCGGCCTGTGGAGCGCAATCCGGCTCCGCGAGACGTCGCCCGAGCTGCGGGTCGTCGTCGTCGAAGCCGTCGAGTGCGGCTACGGCGCGTCCGGCCGCAACGGTGGTCAGGTGCACTCCTGGTTCGAGAGCCTCGACCGCCTCGCCGACGCGACCGACGAGGCGGAGGCGTTCCGGCTCGCACAGGCCACCTCCGACGCGATGGACGAGCTCCAGGCGCTGCAGGACTCGGGCGAACTCGACATGGGGCTGCGCCTCGACGGCTGGCTGTGGACCGCGAGCTCCATCGCCCAGGAGGGCGCCTGGGACGGCGCTCTCGAGCGGACCGCCGCCCGCGGGGTCGCGCCGTACCAGCCGGTCGACGCGGCGGAGCTGCAGCGGCGCACCGGGTCGACCGCGTCGTACACGGGCGTTCTCGAACGCAAGGCCGGCACGCTGCACCCGGGCAAGCTGATGCGGAACCTCGCCATCTACGCGGCCACGAAGGGCGTCGAGATCTTCGAGCGCAGCCCCGTCACCGAGCTGACGGCCGGTTCGCCCGCCACCCTGCGCACCGCCTCCGGATCGGTGACCGCGGGAAAGGTGCTGCTCGCCACCAACATCTGGGCGTCCGCCATCCCGCAGCTGCGCCGCAAGATGTTCATCGTCGACAGTGAGGTGATCGCCACCGAGCAGATCCCGGAGCGGCTCGAGGCGTTCGGCTGGACCGACGGCGCCTCCGTCTGCGACGCCCAGGACCAGGTGCTCTACTACCAGCGCACCGAGGACGGCCGGATCGTCTTCGGCCGCGGGAGCGGCCGCACCACTTTCCGCGACCGCATCGGCGCCGCCTTCAACCGGCGCCGCGACGGCGGCATGGCGGACACCATCGCCGAGTTCCACCGCGTGTACCCCCAACTGCGCGACGTGAGGATCGACTACGACTGGACCGGCGGCATCGACTGCGTGCCCGCGCACGTGCCCATCTTCGGCAATTTGGCGGGCGCGTCCAACGTGTTCTACGCCCTCGGCTGGAACGGCACCGCGCTCGCGCAGATCCCCGCGACGTCGCGCATCATCGCGAGCATGATCCTCGGCCGCACCGACGAGTGGGGCCGGAGCAAGCTGATCAACCAGCGTCGCGCGAAGTCGCTGCCGCCCGAGCCGTTCCGGTTCGTCGGTGCGATCATCGTGCGTCAGGCGATCGTGTGGAAGAACCGGGCCGAGATCGTCAACCGGCGGCCGAACCCCGTGCTGCGCGCCGTCCTCACCCTGATGCCGAAGGGCACGCGCGAGCATGAGTGACGGGTCCGCGACCGCCACGGCGGTGCGGGCGGGCGGTCTGCTGAGGATCGACGGCGCACGACGGTCCTACGCCTGGGGATCGACCGACGCGATGGCGCGCTTCCTGGGCACCGAGCCCGACGGCGAGCCGTTCGCGGAACTGTGGCTGGGCGCGCACCCGAGCGCGCCGTCGACCGTCCTGCACGAGGACGGCTCGCGCGAGCCGCTCGACGTCCTGCTCGCCGCGAATGCCGCCGAACTGCTCGGCGACCGGGCGACCGCCCAGCACGGGGAGCGGCTGCCGTTCCTGATGAAGCTGCTCGCGCCCGGGCGCCCTCTGTCGATGCAGGTCCACCCGTCGCCGGAGGTCGCCCAGCGCGGCTTCGCGGCGGAGGAGGCGGCCGGGGTGCCGCTGGGCTCCGCGCTGCGCAGCTTCAGCGATCCGTTCCACAAGCCGGAGATGGTCTACGCGTTGACGGCGTTCGAGGGCCTCGTCGGCTTCCGGGAGCCGGCAGGGGCCGCCGATCTGCTGGCGGGCTTCGATCACGAGCCACTCGCGGCGCTGGGACGCGAGCTGGCCGCCGACACGGGGTCGGCGGGCCTGCGGCGCACCATCTTCGAGCTGCTCGACCTCGGACGCTACGACCTCGACATCGCGGTGGAGGAGAGCGCGCTCCGGGCGCTGACCCATCCCGACGCGAATGCCCGTGCCGCCTATGCGACGGTCGGCGAGCTGGCCGGCTGGTACCCGGGCGACGCCGGCGCGGTGATCTCCCTCCTGCTCAATCGGGTGCACCTGCAGCCGGGCGAGCTGGTCTTCCTCGGCGACGGCGTGCCGCACGCCTACCTCAGCGGCTTCGGCCTCGAGTTGATGGCGAACTCGGACAACGTCTTCCGGCTCGGGCTCACCAGCAAACGGGTGGACGCGGAGGCGATGGTCGATTCGCTCGACCTCACCGCCGTCGGCGTGCACGTCGAGGCGGCGGCAGGGCCGCAGCACACCTTCGCGCCCGACGTCACCGAGTTCGCGCTGACCGTCGCCCGGGTGACCGACGGCGCCCCGGCCGTGCTCCCGGAGAGGGGCCCGCGGGTCGTGCTGTGCACCGAGGGCCGGATCCGCGTCGTCGACGAGCGGTCTGGCGACAGCACCGAGCTGATGCGCGGCGAGGCCGGTTTCGTGACCGCGACCGCGAACGCCCTGCGCGTCGAGGGCTCCGGTGCGCTCGCCCTCGCATTCGTTCCTGAGCCGGGCTAGCCGCGCCGATCGCGCCCGGGGTCAGCAGCGGGTCGACGCCGACGCCCGCGCGCGAAAACCGGTGACGCAGGCCCTGCGAGGCGCCCGAGGCCGCGCAACGCCTGCGCCACCGGCCGGCCGAACACGCCCCCCTGGCCGAGTGCGCCGATCCCGCCGCCCAGCGGCGCGAGCCGCAGGAGCAGGGCGGGGGCGTGCGCGTGCGCGACAAGCCCCGCGGTTCGCCTCCGGCCAGGTGTCGAGGTCGGCGTCCTGTCGCAGGACCGCGGCGTGCAGGTCCCGCAGGGCGGGGCCGGGCTCCAGGCGGAGCTCGTCCTCGAGCAGCCGGTTGTGGGCGCGATACGCCTCCAGGGCCTCCGCGGAGCGCCCATCCCTACGCAGGGCGAGGAGCTGCCGCCAGGCGCCGCGCTCGCACAGCGGGTCGGCGGCGCGCAGCCGCTCCGCCTCGACCACGGTCTCGGCGAACCGCCCGGAGCCGAGCAGCCCCGTGACCAGGTGCTCGCGCGTCACGCTGCGCCGCTCGTCCAGTCGGCGGGCCTCCTGCTGCACCCACTGCAAGTCCGGACGTCCTCGAGTAGCGCGCCGCGTCCCAGGCCGAGCGCCGCCTGCGCAGCGTCCACCGCGGCCGGCTGCCGGCGGGACCGATACGCGACGCGATCGCCTCGACGCTCCATCCGCATGCGGGACCACCGGTAGGGCAAGCCGAACGCCGCCTGGGCGGCCAGCACGGGCATGAAGTGGCTGGCGTCCAGCGAGACGAAAACCACCCCGCGTCCGGCCGTCGCGGTCCGCGGAGGAGAAGCGGACGTTGACTTCCGGGAAGATGCCGGGCCACGGGATCGGAGGCCCGGGCGGGAGCTTCGGAAACCACAATCTGTAGGGGTTGTCCACCGGTCGCCCCTCCACATGTGGAGGACGCGCCGGAAAGACGTGGGGGCTGGCGGGGTGTCGGCGGGGAGCCGTACCGTGACCGGCATGGGGAGCGCGGGAGAGCCGATGATCGAGGGGGAGCGGGCCTCGCTGATACTCGCCGCGGTGCTGAGCATGCGCATCCGCAGCAAGCGCGACGGCACCGTCCAGCTGGCCGGCACGGCCGACCCGCGAGCGATGGCGGCGCTCGTCCGAGCGGTCAACCGGGTGGAGCTGCGCATGCGGTCGCTCGGCGGCATCGACCTCGTGGAGCAGGCCAACTCGTACGCGGAGCGGCGGGGGGAGGCGTTCTCGATCGTCGCGAAGCGGGCGATGGGCGCCTACGGCATGACCGTCGCGCCGTGGCAGCACCAGCTGAGCGGCGCCTCCTGAGCGGTCCGGCGTGAAGATCGACCTCGAGAAGGGCCGCCGCGACCTCTACGCGCCGGGTCGAAGGACTTCGTCGAAGTCCATGACCTACCTCGCGGCGCACGGGCGGGACGACCCGAACACGTCCGAGGACGTATGCGTCCACCGTGGCGGCCCTGTACGCGAGCGGCTACGCGATCAAGTTGGCGTCCCGCGCACGTACGGCGACCGACTTCGTCGTGGGGCCCCTCGAAGGACGTGGACGAGCGAGGACCCGGGAATTCTCGCGGCGCGACGCAAGGGCGACCGGGAGTGGACGATGCTGATCCCGCTGCCCCACCCCGTGACCTCGGCCGACATCGACGCCGGACTCCGGTCGGCGGCGGCGAAGAAGCCCAATCTGCCCGTGGGCAGCGTGCGCGTCCTGCGAACTTGCCGTCGGCGGGATGCGCTTGGAACCGGGTTGGAATCGCCGGCGAGTCGACGGGTGCTGGGAGTGCGGGACTCACCGGGCAGGCGTGGGATCGATTGCGAAGGCGCACCAGAACTGGCCGGCCGCCGCGACGAGGTCGACCGGCCCGGCCCCGGGGTTGAGGGTGATCGGTCGAGCGACCGGGGTCCCGGAGGCGCCGGGGTGGGGGCGGGGCGGGGTGCTGGCGGAGGTGTTCGGGGGAGCGACGCGCGGGGAGGCGGCCGGCTGCGACGCCGACACCGGCGCTGCCACCAGCCTCGCGAGCATGGAGGTGCCGACCCAGATGCCGAGCACGAGCCAGGCCAGCGCGCCGACGGCGAAGGCGAGCAGGGTGAGGCGGCGACCGAGGGGGGACGTCACCCGCGGTCGCGCCGCAGCGCGCGGCGCGGAGGACCGGCGGGCCTTCGCCCGTGGCCGGATCGGGGGAGTCACGGGTGCGGCCGAGTGCTCGGGCCCGTCGCGCACTCGATCCGGGGCTTCGGGCTCGGGGTCGGCGGAGGCGTCTGCAGCCGTCGAAGCGTCATGACCATGCTGCTCGAAGGGCACGTTCGAGGCGACACCTCCTCGACTATTCCGCTCCCGTCTCAATGTCGCCACCCGCCTCGCCGCCCACCGGTTCGCGTGCTCTCGCAGCGGCGTTGCGGTGTCGGAGGCGATGTCGGTGGGTGGTGGTTCAGTTCGTGCATGGAAGAGCTCGAGCTGGTCGATCCACTGCCGCCGAGCACGGTGGAGCAGCTTCTCGCGGAGGCGGAGGAGGCCGCGCTGGTGCGCGAGGCAGAGGGCCGGCTCACGCTCGCGGAGCTGCGCGCGGAAAACGACCTGTTCCCGTTCGCTGCCACGGCAGCCGAGGAGCTGATGGAGCGTCTCGAGCTGCGGCGCAAGGCGCTGTTGGGCGCCGCCGCAGACCAGTTCGCGTTGATCGACGCGCTGCGTCTCGAGGCGGAGCAGGAGACCGGTGCCACCTGGACCGAGCCCGATTCGGTGATGTGGCGGGAGTTCCGGGCGGAGATCGCCGCGCTCCTGCACGCACACGAGAGGACGGCGCAGGCCACCATCGAGCAGGCGCGGATGCTCGTGCATGTCTTCCCCGCCACCCTGCGGGGCCTGCGCCGCGGCCGGTTCACGGAGCGGCACGCCCGGATCCTGGTGGAGGAGGCTGCGGGCCTCGCCGATGAGCTCTGCGCTGAGTATGAGGAGCTGCTGCTGCCGCATGCCGAGACGCTGGTGCCGTCCCGGTTCGAGCGGCTGGCCCGGAAGATCGCCGCGTCGCTGGCCCCGCAGGACCTCACCGCGAAGCACGAGCAGGCCAAGGGCGAGCGGCGGATGGTGCTCGAGCCGGCCGCCGACGGAATGGCCTTCTTCGGCGGATACGTCCCGGCCGTGGTCGCGGTGGGGGCGGCCGCCACCGTCACCGGGCTGGCGCGCCGACTCCTGGTCGACGGTGAGACGCGCACTCTCGCGCAGATCGAGGCGGACGTGTTCGCCGAGCTGCTCACCGACGCGCACGGGCTCACCGCCCCAGCCGTCGAGGGCGAGCAGCCGCAGCCCACCCCGGGCGCACGACGCGGCATCCGGCCGGAGGTCTACGTGCACGTGCCCGCGCTCACGGCGATGGGCAAGAGCATGGAGCCCGGCTGCCTCGAGGGGTACGGGCCCATCGACGCGGAGACCGCACGCCGGGTCGCCAGCCGCGCGAGCAGCTGGATCCGGCTGCTGACCAACCCCGAGACCGGCGCCATCGTGTCCTTCGGGCAGGACAAATACCGCGTCCCCGCCGACTTGAAGCGGCTGGTCGAGGTGCGCGACGAGACCTGCCGCTTCGTCGGCTGCACCCGAGCGGCCCGCTACTGCGACCTCGACCATACGAAGGCCTGGCAAGAACACGGAGAGACCGTCCTCCAGAACCTCGCCGCGCTCTGCGAGAACCATCACCAGCTCAAACACAAGAGCCGATGGAGAACCAGCCAATCCCCGGGCGGCTACGGACCACTCAGCTGGACCTCCCCGCACGGCAGGGTCTACCCGACCCACCCGGCCACCCCGCTCCCACCACCCCGGCGGAGCAGACCCGGCGCACGACCGGTCGCGATGACGGCATGGTTCGAAGCCGCCGAGGCGACCCCGCCGTTCTGAACTTCGCTGGGTTGACGCTGCGCTCAGCACCGGTGATTCCGAACCGCACCCTCCTGCGGCGGCAGCACCTGCTCGAGCGCACCCAAAATGCCGGCCCTCGCCATGGTCGAGCACCTGGCCCGGCTACAGGCGCCGGAGAACCTGCCCCATACCTGTCGCTGGCCACCCGCATCGACGGGTTCGACCCGGCTGGGTCCGGGCTTCGCCGCGATGCGGGACGAGCGCTGCTCGTCGAGGGGTTCGCCGGCGGCCTCTGGTGGTGGCGCGATGGAGCTCGACGTGCTCGTCCCGACGACGCACGTGCACCGCCGAGAACTCGCCGAGGAGGTCGAGCGGGTCACCGAGCTGCCTCGCGGCTGACACCCCGGCCGGCCGGCCGGCGAACCCCGGGGGTCCCTCCGCAGGCGGTTTCGGGTTGAATGGCGGCATGCCCGCCACCCTGCACATCACCGGCGACCCCGACGCCGACCAGCTGCTCTCCAGCGATCCACTCGCGCTGCTGATCGGGATGCTGCTCGATCAGCAGATCCCGATGGAGACCGCGTTCGCGGGTCCCGCGAAGCTCCGGGACCGGTTGGGCGCCCTCGACGCCGCCGCGATCGCGGGGGAGAGCGAGGAGCGGCTCACGGAGGTGTTCCGCACCCCGCCCGCCGTGCACCGGTTCCCGGGCTCGATGGCGGCCCGGACCCAGGCCCTGTGCCGGGCACTCGTTGACGACTGGCAGGGCGACGCGGCTGCGATCTGGACTCGGGGCGAGCCGCACGGCGCCGAGATCCTCGCGCGCCTCAAGCGGCTGCCCGGCTTCGGCGATCAGAAGGCACGCATCTTTGTCGCCCTGCTCGGCAAGCAGTACGGCGTGCAGGCGCCCGGCTGGCGGGAGGCCGCGGGGGCGTACGGTGAAGACGGCAGCTACCGGTCCGTCGCCGACATCGTCGATCCGGACTCGCTCACCCGGGTCCGCGAATTCAAGCGGGCCGCCAAGGCCGCCGCGAAGGGAGCATGACCGTGGCGGAGACGGTAGCGCGCGCAGTGCCCGGAGGGGCTGCGGCCAAGGGTGGCGCGGTGGCCGCGATCCTCAGCATCGTCGTCATCGTGGTGCGGGTCATCTCGCGCATCCGCTACCGGAACACGGTGATGGCGCGCTACTTCAAGCGCGGCTACCGCTGATTCCCAGCGTCGCGACGACGGAAGCCCCGCCCGGCACGCCGAACTCCCGGTCGACGGGGCGGGAGCGCTGCGCCTCCTCCCGGTAGCGGCGGAAGGCGATCGGCAGGCCGCGGGCCACAGTACGGTGCGGCACTGTCGGAGCGAGGATCGGCCGGCCGAACCCGACGAACCGGTCTGGCGGTTCGGTTCCGAACAGCGTCCTCCGGTCCCGGATCGCCGTCGACCTGTTGTCGACCGCGACGAAGTCGATGGCGTACCGCTCTCCGAACAGGTCGGAGCCGTGGCTGGGCACGCGCCGGGCGGGCGAATTCTGCACGAGCCAACGACCGGTGAACGGCAGCCCGAGCTCGACTGCCGGCGAATCCGGCGCGGTTCCTGCTGCGACGTCGTCAGCGTAGGGCCGGAGATCCCGGGCAGGGACGGTCAGCCCTCGCTGATCCGCTCCTTGCGGTCGGTGAGCTTCGCGAGGAAGGAAAGCACAACCCCGACCGCGAGCAGGATACCGGCGAACAGCCAGACGTGCAGCTCCTGCTGGCTGAGCAGCAGCAGACAGGAAAAGATGCCGAGCACCGGCACGAAGGTCCACACCCGCCAGTGGTCGTGCTCGACCTTCTGGCGGCGCAGGACCAGGACGGCGATGTTGGTGCTGAGGAAGACGAGCAGCAGGAGGAAGACCACCGTCTCGGCGAGCGTCGACAGGTCGCCGATCAGCGTGAGGATCATCGCGACGACGGTGGTCGCGAGGATCGCCACCCACGGCGTCCTGCGGTTCGGCAGCACCCTGCCCAGCACGCTCGGCAGGAGCCCCTGCTCGGCCATGCCGTAGGCGAGGCGGCTCGACATGATCATCGTCAGCAGGGCGCCGTTCGCGACCGCGATGAGCGCGATGAGGCTGAACACCACCTCCGGCACGGGCACGCCGGTCGCCTTCACGACGAGGAGCAGCGGCCCCGTCGAGTCGGCGAGGTCCTCGGCGGGCAGGGCGATCGAGCTACCGAGCCCGATGAGGAGGTAGACGACGCCGGCGGTGAGCAGCGAGCCGAACAGCGCCTTCGGGTACACCTTCGTCGGGTTCGCCACCTCCTCGGCGACGTTGGCGGAAGTCTCGAAGCCGACGAACGAGTAGTAGGCGATGATCGCTGCGCCGAGCGTCGCGACGACCGGGCTGACGCCGGAAGGGAACTCGCCGACGCGGCTGACATCGCCGCCGCCGGCGCCCATCATCACGACGACCGCGACGATCACGATGAGCAGACCGCTCAACTCGATGACCGTCATCACCATGTTGCTGCGCATCGACTCCTTGATGCCACGCGCGTTGAGCGCGGCGACGAGGGCGAGGAAGACGAGCGCGACAGGTGCCGGCGGGATGTCGAGGAACGTGGCGAAGTAGTCGCCGGCGAAGGCGATCGAGAGGCCGGCCGCAGAGACGAGGCCGGCGGCGAGCATCGAGAAGCCGACCAGGAACGAGACGATCGGGGTCTTGAACGCCCGCTCGGCGAAGATCGCGGCGCCGCCAGCTTTCGGGTACTTGGTGACCAGTTCGGCATAGGAGCCGGCGGTGAGCAGGGCGAGCAGGAGTGCGACGACGAGCGGCGCCCAGATGCCGCCGCCCGCCGCCGCGGAGAGAACGCCGACGAGCGCGTAGATGCCAGCGCCGAGCACGTCTCCCAGGATGAACAGGAACAGCAGCGGTCCGGTGATGCCTTTGCGGAGCTTCGAGGTGGGTGCCTCGGCCGGTGCCGTGTCGGTAGCCATGCGCTCCTCCGTTCGGATGCGGCCACGGTAGCGAGAAGCGCACGGATGCCCGGAATCCCGGATGCGGGCTTGCGCCGGGGTGCCGCCGGCCGTTACTTCGGTTCGCGCAGGCCGCCAATGCCGGCCGGGCGGGGGATCAGTCGGCGACCTCGATGTTGTACGAACGGATCTCGTCGAGGACGCCGCCGACGAACCGGTAGAGGTCGCAGGAGGCGACGACGGTGCGAGTGCCGGCCTCGTCGACGTACTCGGCTTCCGTTTCGACGATCACGGTGTCGGAGGCGGCGTAGGACTGGAAGCTGCGGAAGGTGCTCGTCGTCGCGGCGAGTTCGGCGGTGGTGGCCTCGAAGAGCGCCACCACGGCCTCGCGCCCCACGATCGGCGCCTCGCCGACCAGCGTCCACACAATGTCCTCGGCGAGGTGCGGCACGGCGGTGGGAAAATCGTGCCCGGAGATCGCGCGGGCGACCTCCTCGTTCGTCGCGGTCATGGGGTCAACCATCGCATCGCGACCGCCCGCTGCATGCGTGCGACCCGGACGTTTCCGCCCCAAGTTGCCTTGAGGTGCTGGTAGGTCGCCGAGTTGCCAGCACATAGTGGCAACTCGGCGTTCAGGGGCAGCCGCCCGGCTCCCAGAGGCCGACCGCGGCGGCGCGGGCTACGGCCACCGCGGCGTCGACGTCGGGGCGGAAGCGATCGTTGGGCGGGAAGGTGACCGGATAGGCGAGGCCGGCGCGGGCGAGTTCCACGCTCGCGTTGCGGCCCTCGACCATGATCGCGGCGAGCATCCGGCCGTACTGGTCGCGGGGTTCCTCATCGAAGATGAGGGTCACCTCGGCGCCCTCGGGGAGCAGGTCGGCGGTGAAGTCGGCGGCCTCCGGGCCCAGGCACTCGACGGGCTGGTCTTCAGCGACCGACTCGGGGGTGTCGATGTTGAGCAGCCGCACGCGTTCCCGCTGGCCGGCGAGACGCACGATCACGGTGTCGCCGTCGACGACGCGCTCCACCTCGGCGACGGAGCCGGGCCTCCCCGGGCCGGGCGTCCCCGCGCCGGTTCCGGGGCCGGTCGCGGCCCCCGGCGTCGACTGGAGCCCGGTGAGGTAGGCGACCACGAGAAGAACGATGGCGGCGACGAGGCCCAGCAGGATCGGCCCCGGCGCGAGGGGCCTGCGGGGTGGGCGCGGTCGACGTCCCCGGGATGGCATCCCGCCATTCTCCCCGGCGCGGCGACGAGTGGCCGGTCGGCCCCTGGGGATCGGGGAAGATCGGGGAAGTCATCGACGGAGGAGGACGCATGCGGATCGCGGTGGTGGGCGCGGGGGCGTGGGGGCTGCCGGCCGCGTCGCAGTTGGCTCAGCGCGGGCATCAGGTGCTGCTCGTCGACCGGTACGGGCCGGCGAACCCGCGCTCGTCGTCGCCCGGACCCACCCGAATCTGGCGGCTGGCGCATCCGGACGTCGTGCGGGTGCGGCTGGCGAAGCACTCGCTGGCGGCGATGGAGCGCCTGGAGCACGTCAGCGGCACCACGGTGTTCCTGCGCCGCGGCCTCCTCTGGCGCGACACGGTAGCGGTGCCGAGGATCGCGGAGGCGCTCGCCGCGGAGGACGTCGAGTTCGCGCTGGTGCCGGCCGTGGACGTCGGCCGGTTCTTCCCCGGTCTCCGCCCGGACGGCCGGGACGCGATCTGGCAGCCGGAGGCGGGCATCGTGCTCGCCGACGCGGCGCTGCGGGCGCAGCTGGCCCTGTTCGAGGCGGCGGGCGGCCGCACCGCGTGGGGGCGCGCAGTGGCCGAGGTGGAGCAGGGAAGGGCCGAACCGTCGGATGGCGCTCACGGGGCCGCCGGGCGCGGAGGGTTGGTGCGCCTGCACTTCGAGGACGGCGCCGTGGAGGGCTTCGACCGGGTCGTGCTCACCCCGGGGCCCGAGGCGCAGCCGCTGCTCGCGACGCTCGGCGTGCGCCTCCCGCTGCGCCCGCAACTCGAGCAGGTGGCGCACTTCGGCGACCCGGAACACCCGGGCAGCACCGACGACCTGCCGTGCCTGGTCGAAGGCCCGACGGACACCCAGCCGGGAAGCTATGCGATGCCCACGCCCGGCGCCGGTTACAAGCTCGGCATCGACGAGCCGATCCGCCGGTACGACCCGGCGGACGCAGACCGCACCCCCGACGCCGGCCGACTGGCCGAGGCGCAGGACCGGATCCGCCGCGACTTCGGAGCGGTGCCGCCGACGCTGCTCGACGCGCAGGTCTGCTCGTGGACGGAGTCGCCGGACGGGCGATTCGTGATCGACACGGTCGGCGACGTCGTTCTCGCCTGCGGCGACTCGGGAGAGGGCTTCAAGTTCTCGGCCCTGATGGGCGAGGTGCTCGCCGACCTGGCGGAGGGCCGACCGCCGGTGGCGGACATTTCATCGTTCACGCTCGACCGCTTCCCGGCGGACATCGCGGCGGACTGGGTGCCGCACGTGCTCGGCCGCTAGCGGGCCGCCGACCGTTCACCCAAGCCAGTCGTGCTCCACCCTGGCACGACCACGCCGAGTCGGTGGGAGCCTGGACAGCGCCGCGCGTGCTCGGAAACACTGAGCGGGACGCCGGCCCTCTTCCGGCGCGGAGGAGAGCCATGTCGCCACAGAAGCCCACGAACCGACCGACCGGGGCGCCGGTCTGGATCGAGCTGCTGAGCACCGACCCGGAGGAGGCGGCCCGCTTCTATACGGCGGCGCTCGGAGCGGAGGTGACCGAGCCGAAGGCGGAGTTCGGCGGCTACCGCGACGTGATGCACGACCGCAAGGTCATGGCGGGTCTCATCCGGGAGAAGGAGAAGAGCCGCAGCGGCTGGCGGCTGTGGCTGGTGTCGCACGACCTCGACGCGACCGTCGCGGCGGTGACAGCGCATGGCGGCGACATGCTGGAAGGGCCCGACGAGGTTGAGGGGCTCGGTCGCCGCGCGATTGTGCGCGACCCGAGCGGCGCGGAAACGGGCGTCTGGCAGCTGGCCGGCTTTCCCGGCATCGAGGTCGAAGACGTGCCGGGCGCGCCCTGCTGGTACGAGCTGCACACCACGCGCGCGTACCAAGAGACGGTCGACTTCTATCGGGACGCGTTCGACTGGGACGTCCGCGTCCTGTCGGACACCGACGACTTCCGGATGGCCACGTTCGGCGAGGACGAGGAGGCGCTCGCCGGTATCTTCGATGCGTCCGGCGGAAGCGACGGCTCGGCGTCGGATGCGCCTTCCCGCTGGCAGATCTACTTCGCGGTGGAGGACGCCGATGCGGCGGTCGAGGCGGCGACCTCGAACGGCGGCCTGCTCCTCGGCGAGATCGAGGACACCGAGTTCGGCCGGACCGCCCACCTCGAGGACTCGACGGGCGCCGCCTTCTGCATCATCAAGCTGCCTGGCGTGGGCACCCGAGCAGGCTGACCCCGCGCGGGCGGATGCCGCTCGGGCTGGACGATGCCGAGGCTTACGCCGACGACATTGTCTCGGACCCACCACAGCGCCACCGTTAACGCGGTCGCTCGCCCGCTGGTGCGCCGCTTCAGTCGGCGGCCGGGTACGGCCACCCGGTCGACGCAGCGTCCTCGCCCCCCACCGTGTCGAACGATGCGGCGCGCCCGCCCGGAGGTGGCCGGGCTGACGACCGAGACGGAGGACGGCCGGCTGGTCAGCCGTCCGCTGGCGGCCATCGAGTCGGAGTTCGACGGCACCGTCTGGTTCTTCAGCCCCGGCGACTCCGAGAAGGTGCACCAGATCCGCTCGCACCGCGAGGTGAATGTCTCCTCCGAATCGATCGACGAGTTGTGGACGAAGGAGGTCGAGGCCTGGTTCGAGGGCGGCAAGGACGACCCGACCGTGGCCCTGCTGAAGGGGACGGCGCACTCCGCCCAGTTCTGGGCGAGCACCGACCCGAAGCCGGTCGTGCTGCCCAAGGTGGCGGAGGCTGTGGCCACGGGCGGCACCCCGGAGGTCGGCGAGAACCACTCCGTCTCGCTCTAGCGTTCGCCGTGCCCGCTTGGGCTCAGGGACCGACCCGCGTCAGGGCGACGAGCGGGGTGCGCCGGCGGACGGCGGCCGCGCGGTGGGCAAGAACGGGGAGTTCACCAGCAGTGCCCACCACGCTCGGTCATAGCGGTCGCCGGCGAGCGGCTCGGCGAGGCGGTCGAAGCGATGGTCGCCGACCTCCACGCGCACCACGGGCTCGGCGACCAGGTTGGGCTACCACTTCGGTGCGCCGGGGCTGCGTTGCCGGACGCGGTGACAGGCAGCAGACCGTCGTGCCGGTAGAACATCACCGGGGTTGTCCGCGGCAGGTCGCCCCGCCGCCCTGTGCTGGTGAGCAGCAGTAGGCGGTCGCGACGCATCCCGGGGATCGCGCCGCCCGCACGGAACTGCTCGATCACCCGCCGGGTCCGTCATCCGAGGGTCCATGCCTCACCTTCCCCCTCTGCTATCCCGGGCGCCAGTGCCCGGTCACACTGAGGGCATGACGGAGCTGCTGGGCTACTCCGCGCGGCAGGTGCGGGACGCCGAGGAACCGCACCTCGCGGCCGGCGAGCCGCTGATGGCGCGCGCGGCGGCGGCGCTGGCGGATGAGATCCGTCGGGTCCTCGGGGCGCGCCCGGGCCGGGCGGGCCGGGCAGCCCGGGTGCTGCTGCTGGTGGGTGCCGGCAACAACGGCGGCGACGCGCTCTACGCGGGCGCGGAGCTCGCGCGGGCGGGCATCGAAGTGGTGGTGTTTCCCGCGCTCGACCGGGTGCACGTTGCGGGGCTCGAGGCCGCGCTGGCGGCGGGCGCGCGGCGGGTCGGACCAGACGAGCTCGAAGCAGCGGCCGCCGCCGCGGATCTGCTCGTCGACGGCCTGGTCGGCACCGGCTCCAGCGGCGCGCTCCGGGGCCCGCTGCGCGAGGCGGTGGCGTCGGTCCTGCCGGTCCTCGACCGGCCGAGCCGGCCCGCGGTCGTCGCCGTCGACATCCCGAGCGGCATCGATCCGGACACTGGCGAAGTGCCGGGCGCACCCGTCGCGGGCAGCCCGGTGCACGGCAGCGCCGAGCCGGACGGCGCCGTCCCGGTCGTGCTGCCTGCGGACCTGACGGTCACCTTCGGCGGCATCAAGGGTGGTCTCCTGCTGCCGCCGGCACGAGACCTGGCAGGCCGCGTCGTTCTCGTGGACCTGGGGCTGGGGCCTCAGCTGGCGGAGATGACCCCGCTCGTCCGGCTGCGCGCGGGCGTCGAAGGGGAGTCGAGGTAGGAGTCGAGGTAGGAACCGAGGCGGGCGCGGGCGGCTAGCCATCGGGTTCACCGCCCGCCGGCCTGGTCCCGTCGCGCATGGATTCGCGTCGAATCGCGCACAGAATCGGCGACGATTTCGGAGTGATCCGGCCCCTCACCGAGGCACGGGGGCAGGCAATCGTCATCGGATTGCGCGGCCACGGCGACTGCGCGCGCCCCGCAGGGCTGGACAACCGCCGCGCGGCACCGTTCCTCGCCGACCCCGTCGCCGTCCCGGAAACCGCGAACCCCGGGGCGGCCGGATAGCCCGGCGATCCGTTCGGTGCACGCCGGGCGCGGGAGCCCGCGACCGCGCTCGCGCGGCCGGTCGATGCCCTCAGCTCTGGGGCGTCGACCCTGCGTCCCACCTCGTCGGCGTCGAACTCGAAGCCGCGAGAGCCCCGATTTTGCGCGGCACACCGCACGAGGGGGCCCCACTGCCGCCCTGGCGCAGATGGCATCGGTCGCTCCGGGAAGTGCTCCCGCCGTTCCCCTCGGCGCCGTCGGAGGGGTCGGCTCCGACGCGCTTTCCTCCGTCGCCACGGGGGCCGCTCGCGCACCACCGACTTCCACCGTCGATAACGATCGCGACACGGTCTCCGTCGGCGGAAGCGGAACGGACTCCGTCGTCGGCGCGCGATCCGTCCCGCCGGAGGCACGGTCCTCCGCGAACGCCGTCCCCTCGCGCCTCTGCACAGCGCTGCGACGGCGTGCCTGACACGCTGATCCGCGCCCTCCCGACGTCGTCGCCGCCCGTACAACGTTGGTGTAGCGTCATGCTCCGTGAAGCCGGGGGGCTACTCTCCATGGCTACTAGAAGGGCTCAAGGGTGAGTGCACCGGGTGTGAAGGACGATCCGATCCGCGTCGCGGACAACGTCGTTGTATGGGTTGCCGCTGTCTCGGCGATGATCGCCACGCTGGCGACGCTGGGCATCGTGGCGGCCTTCGTGAGTTCCGTCATCGCGAGGTGGCTGGGCGAGCCGTTCGACGTCACGAACACGGTCAGCGGACTGCTGGTGACCGCCACGTTCGCGGGCATGGCGTGGACGACGGTGCGGGGCGAGCAGGTCTCGGTGCAGGTCGTGACCGAACGCCTCGGGCCCAAGGCCAACCGGGTCCTCGACATCGTGATCTGGGCGCTGGCCACCGGCTACCTCGTCTGGCTGCTGGTCGCCTCGTTCGACCGCGCGGTCAGCCGCACGTGGCCGGTCCCCGAGACCATCATCAACGGCGTCGGGCTGGCGCCGCTCTGGCCGTGGCGCTGGGTCTTCGCCGTCGCGCTGATCCCCTTCCTGCTGGTCGTGCTCCTCAATCTCGCCCGCGCGATCATGGGGCGGCGTCCATATGACGACGTGATGCAGTTCGATGACGGCCCGCCGATACCCCCGAGCGAAGCCGCCGCACTCGATGACGCTGTGCCGGATGACACCGTGCTCACCGACCACGACGCGATGCGCGCGGCGAGCCTCGCCGAGCACGAGCAGCAACTCGACCCACCATCCACCGGCACGTCTGAGAAGGGCACTCGATGATCGACTCGAGCCTCGCCGTCTGGCTGACCCTCGGCCTGATGTTCCTGCTCCTGTTCATCCGCGTCCCGATCGGATTCGCGCTCGGGATCTCGGGTGCGCTCGGTCTCGTGATGGTGAAGTCGCCCACCGTGGCGGTCTCGGTGATGGTGAACGAGACGTTCCAGAACTCGTACAGCTTCACGCTGACGATCATCCCGATGTTCATGCTCGTCGGCCTCTTCGCCGTCCGGGCACGAATCGCCGAGTACGCGCTCGAGATCGCCGCATACTTCACGCGGCGTCTCCCGGGCGGCCTGGGTGTAGCCACGGTCATCGCCGCGGCCGGGTTCTCGGCGGTGTCCGGCTCGTCGATCGCGAAGGTTGCGACGATGTCCAAGCTCGCGGTGCCCGAGATGCGGCGCCACGGCTATCCGGCCGGGCTCGCCACGGGAATGGTCGCCGTCGCCGGCACGGTGGGCATCCTCATCCCGCCGAGCACGTTCATCGTGATCTACGCGGTCATCACCAACACGTCGGTGGCGCCGATGCTGGTGGCCGGGCTCATCCCCGTGGCCATCTCCTTCCTCGGCTACGTCGTCTACATCATGGCGATCGCATCGCGCAGGATTGGCGTGGACAAGCTCACGAAGCAGGAGGACCTCAACTTCATCGCGTCGTTCGAGACGCTGCAGCGCGAGACGCGGGCGCGAGCGCAGGCGGAGGGCAACACCCGCCGCACCGACAAGGGCACGCTGACGCTGAGCATCGGACTCAGCGCGAAGACGAAGGACTGGCGGAACCTCCCCTGGCGCGGGGTCGTCTACGTCCTGATCCTGGCGGGCGTCATCATCGGCGGCATCTTCTCCGGCCTGTTCACCCCCACCGAGTCCGCGGCCTTCGGAGCGGTCATCGCGGTCATCATCCTGGTGGTCGAGCGCCGCAAGCTGGGTGCCAAGGGTCTGGGCATCCAGGTCCGCGATTCGCTCCTGGACACCGCGGCGACGACATCGATGGTGTTCTTCATCATCTTCGGCTCGGTCATCTTCTCCCGGTTCTTCGTCCACGCCGGCGTGACGCAGGGGATCAAGAACGCCGTCGGCCAGTGGGAGCTGGATCCGCACATCCTGATGGCGATCCTGCTCATCTGTCTCATCCCACTGGGCATGTTCCTCGAGGAGATGTCGCTGCTGCTGCTGAGCGTGCCGATCATCCACCCGATCGGGATGGCGCTGGCGACCGACTTCTTCCCGAACGCTCCCACGACGGCCGCCGCCGAGCTCCTCACGAGCATCTGGCTCGGCATCCTCATCATCAAGCTGATGGAGATCGGGATGGTGATGCCCCCGGTGGGCATCAACTCCTTCGTCGCCGCGGGAGTCGCGAAGGTGCGCAGCGGCACCGTCTTCGTCGGCATCCTGCCGTTCATCGCGGTCGACCTGGTCGTCCTGGTGATCCTCTTCCTCTGGCCGGAGCTGACGCTGTGGCTGCCGTCCTTCGTCTCCGACGCCGTGCAGTCCGCCCTCACCGGCGAGCCGGCCCCGATCCCGACCATCCCAGCGCCCTGACCGGGGCGCTGGCCGGACCCGAGCACCATCCCGATCACACAACACCAAGGAGAACACTGATGTTTTCACGCAAGCAACGACGACTGCTTCTGGGCGTCACGGCCGCCGCAACGGCCGTGGCCGTCCTGGCAGGCTGTAGCGGCGGCTCGCCCTCCGGTGGGTCCGGCGGCTCGGGGGGCTCCGCAGCCCCCGGCGGCGCCGACTATGCCGAAGGCGAGTGGCAGGTCACGATCACCTCCGTCGCCGCCGACAAGTCCGTCCTGCGCCCCGCCCAGGAGTGGTACATGGACCAGGTGGAGGAGCGCACGAACGGCGCAATCCAGTTCACCCGCACGACGGCGAACGAGCTCTGCGCGCAGGCCGACCAGTACGCCTGCCTGGAGGACGGCAGCGCACAGCTGCTGGTCCAGGTGCCCAACTACCAGCCGACGATCTTCGTGCCGAACTCGCTGCCCGAGATCACGTTCGGTTCGTCGAACTCCGCGGCCATCACCGCGGCGATGGCCGAGCTGACCGACACCAACAAGGACGTCAAGGCGTTCCTGGACGCGAAGAACCTGCACTCGGTGTCCACCTATTCGGTGGGCAACATGCTGGTCGGCTCGAATACGCCACTGGAGGGACCGGAGGATCTCGAGGGCCTCACGATGCGCACCGCCGGCACCATTGCGGCGCCGAACTTCGCGGCCGCCGGCGTCGTGCCCACTCAGGTGACGGCCGACGAGGCGTACAACTCGTTCTCCACCGGCCTGGTCCAGGCCGCCGCCGGCGCCATGGACTTCGTCGTGGCGTGGAAGCTCGGCGAGGTCCTCAAGCACTGGGTCGACCCGGGCATGGGGGTCTACTCGGAGTTCGCGATGTACTGGGCGAAGGACTACTACGACGAGTTCCCCGATGACATCAAGGCGACGCTGGAAGAGGTCCGGGACGAAATGAACTCCGGCGCGGAGATCGAGGTGTGGAAGAACGGCTACACGAGCGCCGACGGCACCGAATTCGTCGGTACCAACCAGCAGTGCGAGATGATCTCAAGCATCCCCAACGTGGAAACCTTCACCGAGTGGGATGAGGACACCGTGGCCGAGTTCAAGAAGATGGGCGCGCTGGTCGACGGCCAGACGTACACCAACGAGGAGCTGTGGGTGAAGAACGCCACCGCTGCCGGCCTGACCAACGCGGAGGGCGTCCTGGACGACTACTTCTCGCTGCTCGAGAAGTACGAGGCCGAGTACGACGACCCCGCGCTGGGCATCGACCCGGTGACGTCCTGCATCGAGGGCTTCAACAAGTAGAGGCAACCGTCTGCGGAGGCCGTCACCCCTCGGGGTGGCGGCCTTCGGCGTTTCCGGGGGCATCCCGCGGCGCCCTCGAGGGGCGATCGCGAGTGACGCCGACAAATGCCCTCGCCTCGCCACCGCCGAGGTCGCCGGCGTGGTCCCGGCGTGGAGACGCAGTTACGGCTGGTCGGCAGGGGGAGCGGCGGCCGCAACCGCCTGCGCGTCCGACGTGGGCGCCGGTGAAGCGGAGGTCGCAGGTCGGGCTGCTGAGCTCGCCGGCGGG
>JAODAX010000003.1 GCA_025463675.1 Naasia sp.
CCTCCACGGACTAGACGGCACGACGAGACGGTGCGACGAGCCAGGCCGACGGGACCGGTCCGACTAGACGTTGGCCCGCCAGTCGCCCTCGTCTACTGTGTCGGCATCTGAGGTCTCTTCCAGGTCTCCCGGCCGCAGGTCGATGGGGGCGGTGAACAGCCCGGTCGCCGGGGTGATCATCATCGCCTCATCCCGTCGGTGGCGCAGGATGTCGTCGATGTAGGCCGACACCGCCTCAGCCAGGGGCACGTCCCGGTTCTGCTTCTGCGACATGAACCAGCGGTGCTCGAGCAGCTGGTGGAAGATCTCCGCGGGCTCGAGCTTTCCCTTCAGGTCCCGCGGAATGGCGCGCACCACGGGCTCGAAGACGGTGGACACCCACTCGTGCGCCATCGCCTCCTCGTCCAGGTTCGGCTTCCGGAAGGCGGCGGAGTACGAGTCGAGGTCGTTGAGCAGGCGACGCGCCTGATTCTCCTGGGCGTCGATCCCCGTGAGCCGGATGAGGCGACGCTGATGATGTCCCGCGTCAACGACCTTGGGCTGGATGCGCACCTGCGTGCCTGTCTCGTCGGTCTTGATGACGAGCTCCTCGATGTCGAAGCCCAGCTCGTTGAGGCGGTCGACGCGTTCGTTGATGCGCCAGCGCTCCTGGTTCGGGAAGGTCTCCCAGCCCGTGAGCTCGGCCCACAGGATGCGGTACTGCGCCACGATGCGCTCACTCACCTCCAGCGGATCCAGATCCTCGGCCACGCGGCCGCCTGCTTCGAGATCCATCAGCTCGCCGGCGATGTTGACACGCGCGACCTCGAGATCGTTCTCACGCTGACCGTTCGACAGGCCTCCTGCGTAGAGCTTGCCGGTCTCGGCATCGACGAGGTGCGCGGCGAATGAGCCGGCATCTCGGCGGAACAGGGTGTTGGAGAGCGAGACGTCGCCCCAGAAGAAGCCGATGATGTGCAGTCGGACGAGGAGCAGCGAGAGGGCGTCGACGAGCCGGGTGGCGGTGTCGGGCCGAAGCGACTGGGAGAACAGCGCCCGATAGGGGAGGGAGAACTTGAGGTGCCGGGTGACGAGCACCGAGTCGAGGGGAGCGCCGTTCTCGTCGGTCCGACCCGCGATGACGGCGACGGGATCGACGCACGGGATCTCGAGGCGCTGCAGGGTGCGCAGCATCTCGTACTCCCGGCGGGCGAGGTCGTCGGAGGTCTCCTTGACGGCGATGACGTAGCCGGACAGATTGACGAAGCGCACGAGGTGCCGCGAGATGCCCTTGGGCAGGGCCGCTATGGTGTCCTCCGGCCAGTTCTCGAGCGGGACATCCCATGGAAGATCGAGCAGCGCGGGGTCGACCATCGCCGCCTGGATGTTGAGGGAACCGGAGATAGCCATCGAGGAATCAGCCTAGGTGTCTGCAGACGGAAAGGGGCCTGCCTCGCGAACGCGGCAGGCCCCACTCAGCCTTGTGTTTGGCCGGGCCGCCTAGTGGGCGATGGCCACGTCGAGCAGGCGGTCGCCCGTCTCGACGTCGAAGGTGTGGATGTGGTTCGGGGCGGGCATCAGGTAGACCGTGTCGCCCATCGATGGGTGCGAGCGGCCATCGACGCGAGCGACGATGTCGGTGCGGCGACCGTCGACCTCGGAGTGGCCGTAGAGGTAGCCGTCCGCGCCGAGCTCCTCGACCAGGTCCACCGTGACGGGGAGGCCCTCGCCCTGGACCTCGGACACGACGATGTCCTCGGGGCGAACGCCCACGGTGATCTGCTTGGCCTTGGTGGCGGTCGCGAGGGTTCGGTCGATGCCGACGATTGCGGTGCCGAAGTGCACTCCGCCGCCCTCGGCGACATCCGCCGTGAAGAGGTTCATCGCGGGGCTGCCGATGAAGCCGGCGACGAACACGTTGTTGGGCTTCTCGTAGAGGTCGCGCGGCGTGCCCACCTGCATGAGCAGGCCGTCTTTCAGCACGGCGATGCGATCGCCCATGGTGAGGGCCTCGGTCTGGTCGTGGGTCACGTAGACCGTGGTGACGCCGAGTCGGCGCTGCAGCGACGCGATCTGGGTGCGAGTCTGGACGCGCAGCTTGGCGTCGAGGTTCGACAGCGGCTCGTCCATGAGGAACACCTGGGGCTGGCGCACGATCGCGCGGCCCATGGCGACGCGCTGACGCTGGCCACCGGAGAGGGCCTTCGGCTTCCGGTTGAGGTACGGCTCCAGGTCGAGGAGCTTTGCGGCCTCCAGCACGCGGGTGGCCCGCTCGTCCTTGCCGATGCCCGCGATCTTGAGCGCGAAGCCCATGTTCTCGGCCACGGTCATGTGCGGGTAGAGCGCGTAGTTCTGGAAGACCATCGCGATGTCCCGGTCCTTGGGCGGGACGTCGGTGACGTTGCGGTCGCCGATCAGGATGGAGCCGGAGTTGACCTCTTCGAGGCCGGCGAGCATTCGGAGCGACGTCGACTTTCCGCAGCCTGAGGGGCCGACCAGGACGAGGAACTCGCCATCTGAGACGTGGAGGTTGAGCTTGTCAACCGCGGGGCGGGTTCCGCCGGGGTAGAGGCGGGTGGCGTCATCGAATGTGACAGTAGCCATGACTGTATATCTCCTTCACCGGCAGGTACGTGCCGGACGATCCGTAGTGAAAGCAATGACCGCACGTCGTCGCACGGCCGTGCACAGTATGACACCGCCAACGCTGCTGTGGGGGGCCGATTTGCCTGCAGAACCGCGACACAGCGGGCCTCAGGCCCCTAGCTTGGGCCTTTCCCAGCCTCCAGCCTCTACTCTTTTGACGGCCTATCGACTTCGGATCGGTCGCTGTGCACGAATTGGAGACCTCTTGTCGAACGCCCCTTACAACGCGGGACGCCCCTCGAAGAACGACCGTCGCGAGGCTGCACGCGAGAAGGCTCGGCAGCTCCGCGAGGAGCAGAAGAAGCGCGAACGCCGCAACAGGGTCCTCCTCGGCGGCGGAATCGGCATCGGGGTCCTTGCGATCATCGCCATCGTCGTGTTCGTGATCTTCACCTCTATCCGTCCAGCCGGCCCCGGACCCGCCAACATGGCGAGCGATGGCAT
>JAODAX010000025.1 GCA_025463675.1 Naasia sp.
GAGGAGCACCGGGAAGCCGCTCGTCACCACCGAGTGCTGGTCCATCGTCGACTACAAGGACTGGCCGGGCCTCGACTGGGGCTGGGTCAAAGAGCTCAATGAGCGCGCCGTTACCCGAGCGGCCGCCACCGGCCGCTGGATCGGGCTGGCCACCTCGAACTTCTGTAGCCCGCAGTTCCGCGGAGTGTGGCGCGACATCGACTATCACCGTCGCCTCACCGACCTCATCACCTCGGCGCCCGTCGACGACGACCTCGCCACCCCCGCGAAAGGACCCGCACATGACTGACCGGATCGCCGTCCTCGGACTCGGCACGATGGGGGGCCGTGCCGCCGCGGCGATCGCGGCCGCCGGCTCCACCGTCGTCGGCTTCGACCCGGTGCCCGCGGCGCGCGAGCGCGCTGCCGAAGCCGGCATCGCGGTCGTCGACACCGCGGAGGAGGCCGTCGCCGGAGCCGACCTCGTCATCGTCTCCGTGCCGCGGCCGGAGCATGTGCTCCAACTGGTGCGCGGCGCCCTGCAGTCGGCGCCAGCCGGCGCCGTCATCGTCGACCTGTCGACCATCGACCCGCGCACCGCCAAGATCGCCGCCGGCGAGCTCGCCGAGCGCGGCGTCATCTACCTGGACAGCCCTGTGCTGGGCCGCCCTGCGGGCGTCGGGTCCTGGACGCTCGTGGTCGGTGGCGACGTGGCCGCAGTGGAGCGGGTCACCCCGATCCTCGAGGGCAGCGTGGCGCGCCGGGTGGTGCAGGTCGGCGACACGGGAGCCGGTTCGGTCGTCAAGCTGCTCAACAACCTCATGTTCGGTGCGATCAACGCGGTGACCGCCGAGGCGATGGAGATTTGCCACCGCGCCGGGATCGACGAGGAGGTCTTCGTCAGGGCGATCGTCGACTCCGGCGCCGCCACCGTGTCCAACCTGTTCCGGGATATCGCGCCGCGCATCGCCTCCGGAGACGACGACCCCGTCTTCTCCCTCGACCTGCTCGCCAAGGACAACCGCCTCGCCATCCAGCTCGCCAGGGACAGCGGCGTGGACTCGCCCATCGCCGACGCGGTGGGCGGGGTGAACGAGCGTGCCGTGCAGATGGGCTTCGGGTCGCGGGACAGCATCGCCGTCATCCACGCCTACCGTGACGGCGGGGATTCGTGAGGATCGACCGCCTCCGCATCACGGTGCTCAGCGCGCCGGTCGCCGAGCCGATCGCGATGTCGTTCTCCCAGCTCGGCTCGCGCGACATGGTGCTCGTGGAGGTCCTGGCGGACGGGCTCACCGGTCTCGGCGAGAGCTGGGTCAACTACCCGTCGTGGGCCGCCAAAGAGCGTGTCGCGACGATCGAGGAGGGCATCGTCCCCCTGCTCGTCGACCTCGACGTGTCCGACCCACGCGCGGTGCACCGCCACCTGCGGCAGCGTCTCACCCGGCTCGCCCGGCAATGGGGCGCACCCGGACCGATCTGGCAGGCGATCAGCGCTGTCGACATCGCGCTCTGGGACCTGGCCGCTCAAGCCCGCGGCGTTCCGATGGCCGCGTTGCTCAGCGACACCGCGCCGCGATTTGCTGTCGCCGCCTACGCGAGCGGCATCGGTCCCTCGGAGGTGGAGCGGTACTGCGAGGCCGCCATGGTCGCCGGCTTCGGCGGGGTCAAGGCGCGCGTGGGGTTCGGCTGGGAGCGCGATGAGAAGACCCTCCGGACGGCACGTGCCGTGATCGGTGAGCGGGCGGAGCTCTTCGCCGACGCGAACCAGGCGTGGTCCGTGGCCGAGGCGATCGACTTCGCCGAACGCAGTGCCGGCTACCGGCTGGGCTGGATCGAGGAGCCGCTCGCCGGCAACGCGCTCGAGGACCTGCGCGCCCTCGCGGACGCCATCGACACGCCGCTCGCCTGCGGCGAGAATCTCTACGGGGCGGCGGAGTTCGCCCGCTACACCGGGTCGGGCGCGGTCGGTCTGATCCAGCCCGACCTGGCGAAGTCCGGGGGAGTGACCCTCGCCGGCGAGGTAGCCGCTGCGCTGCATGCCGGAGTGCGGCTCGCGCCGCATTGCTACGGCGGGGCGATCGTCACCGCCGCGAGCGTGCAGTTCGCGGCGGCGCACGACGTCGTCCCCTATGTCGAGCTCGACGTGCGGCCGAACCCGCTGCGCGACGACATCATCGGGGGCGCGCTTGCCGTGGTGGACGGGAAGATCACCGTGCCCACCGGGCCCGGGCTCGGCGTCACCCTCGATGAGGATGCCGTCGCGCACTACAGCGTCGAACGAAGGGAGAGTGGTCTGCGTGCAGTGGTCTGAGTTGGGGCTCGATGTCGCGAGCGGCGAGGATTTAGGGGCTGGCCGGGTCGGCGGCGCCCGGATCGGGGGTGCTCCTCACGAGATTCCGGACCCGGCGAACGGGGGGATGATCGCGACGGTCGGCTGGGCCGGCGCCGAGCATGTCGACGTCGCCGTATCCGCCGCGCGGGACGCGCAGCGCGAATGGGTGGCGATCGACGTCCGGGAGCGGGCGCGCCTGCTTCGCCGGATCGCGGACGACCTGCGTGCTTCGGCGACGCCCCTTGGCGACCTGATCTGTGCGGAGTCCGGCAAGCGGCTCGAGGAGGCGGTTGCCGAGGTTCACTTCTCCGCGCGCTATTTCGACTGGTTCGCGGACGCGGCGACCCGCCTCGAGAGCGACTACTACGAGACGCCGCAGCGGCGCTTCGTGGTGGACCGGAAGCCGGTCAAGGTGGTCGCCGCCATCAGCCCGTGGAACTTCCCGCTCTCGATCCCGGTGCGCAAACTCGCGGCGGCTCTCGCGGCGGGGTCGGGCGTCGTGCAGAAGCCGTCGGAGCTCGCACCGCTGAGCTCGCTGGCTCTCACCGCCATGTGTGAGCGGCTGCTGCCGCGAGGTCTCGTCAGTGTGCTCATCGGCGATGGTGCGGCGCTCACGCCGGCGCTCATCGACCACCCGGACGTGGGCGCGGTGTCGTTCACCGGTTCGACCGCCGTGGGGCGAATCGTCGCCGAGCGGGCGGCGAAGTCGCTGACGCGTGCTGTGCTGGAGCTCGGCGGCCGGGCCCCGTTCATCGTGTGCGAGGACGCCGACCTCGAGGTCGCCGTCGACGCGATGATCATCGCGAAGCTGCGCAACAACGGGGAGTCCTGCGTCGCGGCGAACAACTACTTCGTGCACACCGACCGTTACGACGAGGTGCTGGAGCGGGTGCGCTCGCGCCTCGCAGGCGTGGCGATCGGCGACCCGAGGGGCGCGGACACCGGGCTGGGACCCCTGATCCGCCCGCGCGAGGTGGAGCGGTTCACCGGCCTGATCGACAGCGCACGCTCCGCCGGCGATGAGGTGTCGCTGTTCGGCGATCTGCCCGCAGACGGCTGGTTCGCCCCGATCGCGGTCGTGGAGTCGCGGGCGGACAGCGCTGCCTGGAGCAGCGAGGTGTTCTCGCCCATGTTCAGCATCCGCCGGTACGCGGACGAGGCGGAGGTCGTTCGCGAGATCAACGGCTGGCGCACCGGTCTGGGCGGTTACGTGATGAGCAGCGACGTCGAGCACCAGTTCCGGCTCGCGCGCTCCCTCGACGTGGGCATCGTCGGCATCAACAACGGCGCCCCGAACACTCCCGAGGTGCCGTTCGGTGGGCGGGACGACTCGGGTCTCGGACGCGAGGGCGGACTGTCCGGGATGCTCGAGTTCACGGCGGAGCAGACGCTGTCCTTCGCTCGCTGAGGTGGGCGTTCCGGTTCCGCGAGGCCGCCGGTCGCGACCGACCGGCGGCCGCCTCGTCGACGGCGCGGGTTTTCCGCGTCGCCCTGGCTAGCCGCTAGTCGGGGGGTGCTGGTCGTCCGCCTCGGCGGGGCCGTCGGGTGGCGTCGACCCAGGGTGGTGGGATGAACCAGCGGGTGCCGTTGCGTTCTTCGAGTGCCCAGCTGTCGTTGTCGAAGCGGCGGTGGTGGAAGGGGCACAGGAGTGCGCCGTTGCGGATGTCGGTGGGTCCGTTCCACCGCCAGGGGGCGATGTGCGCGGCTTGGCAGCGGGAGGGTGGTT
>JAODAX010000122.1 GCA_025463675.1 Naasia sp.
TCGCCGGCCACAACGCCTTCGCCGATGCTACGCCGGACCTGGTCGACGCGATCCTGGAAGGGGCGGGGCAGTTCGCCGCCGGGGCGTTCGCGCCGCTCAACCGGATCGGCGACGAGGTCGGCGCCAAATGGTCGCCCGCGGGCGTGACCATGCCGGACGGCTTCAAGGCCGCCTATCGCGCTTATGTCGAGGGCGGCTGGGGGACCTTGGCGGGGCCGCCGGAACATGGCGGGCAGGGGCTGCCGATGACGCTGGCGACGGTGGTGCTCGAGGATCTCGGATCGGCCAACATGGCCTTCTCGCTGTGCATGATGCTGACCCCGGGCGCGGTCGAGGCGCTCAAGCACCACGGATCGGAGGAGCTGAAGCGCACCTGGCTGCCCAGGCTCATCACCGGCGAATGGAACGGCACGATGAACCTGACCGAGCCGCAGGCGGGCTCCGACGTCGGCGCGCTCAAGACCCGGGCCGTGCCGAACGGCGACGGCACGTACAAGATCAAGGGCCAGAAGATCTTCATCACCTGGGGCGAGCACGACCTTACCGACAATATCGTCCACCTGGTGCTGGCGCGCACTCCGGACGCGCCGGCGGGGACGAGGGGCATCTCGCTGTTCCTGGTGCCCAAGTTCAGGCTGGACGGTGACGGCGATCCGGCCGAGTTCAACGACGCGCGCTGCGTCTCGATCGAGCACAAGCTCGGGATCCACGCCTCGCCGACCTGCGTCATGTCCTACGGCGACGAGGACGACTGCATCGGCTGGCTGATCGGCGAGGAGAATGGCGGCATGCGCGCGATGTTCACGATGATGAACAATGCGCGGCTGAACGTCGGCCTGCAGGGCGTGTCGATCGCCGAGCGCGCGACCCAGGCGGCGGTCGCCTACGCGCAGCAGCGCGTGCAGGGATCGCGCGAAGGGCGGGCCGCGCGGATCGTGGAATTTCCCGACGTTCGGCGCATGCTGCTGCGCATGAAGGCGCTGACCCAGGCGGCGCGGGCGCTGACTTATTATGCCGCCGGCCTCACCGACCGCGCGACGCTCGGCGACGCCGACGCCAAGGCGCGCGTCGACCTGCTGACGCCCCTGGTCAAGGCCTACGGGACCGACGTCGGAGTCGAGGTGGCGAGCCTGGGCGTGCAGGTCCATGGCGGTATGGGCTTCATCGAGGAGACCGGCGCCGCCCAGCATTACCGCGACGCCCGGATCACGCCGATCTACGAAGGCACCAACGGCATCCAGGCCGCCGACCTGGTCGGGCGCAAGATCGGCCTGGAAGGCGGCGAAGTATTGGCGCGGCTGATCGCCGAGATCAGGCGCGAAGCGGCGGGCGAGCCGACGCTGACGGCACTGGCCGGCGACTGCGAAGAAGCCGCTCGGCACCTCTCCGCGGCCGGCGCCGACGACCGCCTGGCCGGCTCCTATCCCTTCCTCACCATGCTGTCGGTCGCGGTCTCCGGCTGGCTGATGGCCCGCCAGCTCGAAGCGGCGCGGTCCGCGGATGCGGACCCCGATTTCCTCAAGCTGAAGCAGGCGGCCGCGCGCTTCTACCTCGACCAGATCGTGCCGGAAGCGGCGGGCCTGCGCGCCGCCGCCACCGCGTCGGCCGACCTGCTCTATTCACTGTCCGAGGAAGCCTTCGCGGCCTGATCGGCAGATGCTTTCGAGGAAGCCGGCGGGCAATGTGAATTCGTTCTAGCGGCCGTAGATCCGGTCGAGCACTCGGGCGACGTCGACGAGGCGCTCGGCCTCGGGATCGAAGCGCTCGCCGGCGGCGAGCCGGGTCGCCCAGTCGGCGGCGGCGCGGCCGCCCCATTCGTCGGGCGGCGCGGCGAGCGTCTCGCCGGCGGTGCCGCGGTAGCGTTCGGCGGTAAAGTCGTAGAAGGAGCCGCCGACGTTGCGCAGCGCAGCGCCGCCTTGGGTGCCGTAGAAAGCGGCCGAGATGACGGCGTCGCAGCCGGCCTGCAGCTTCCACGAACAGGCGAGCCGGAGCGCCGTCCCGGAGTCGAGCTGGATGGTGGCGACCGCGTAATCCTCGACGAGCGAACGTCCGGAGAGCGGCTCGCCCGCGGCGAAGAGACTGGCCGAGACTTCGCCGACCTCGGGGAAGCCGAGCGCCCAGAGGGCGAGGTCCACCAGGTGCACGCCGAGGTCCATCACGCAGCCGCCGCCCGACAGAGCGGGATCGTAGAACCAAGCTTTGTCCGGGCCGTAGGCGTTGTGAAAGACAAGATCGACGGCATAGATTCGGCCGAGCTCGCCCGCCGCGAGCAGGTCGCGGATGCGGCGCATGCCGTGGGTGAAGCGGTAGGAGAGGTCGACCGCGAGCAGCCGGTCCGCCGCCCGCGCGGCGTCGACCACCGCGCGTACTTCCGCCGCGGTGCGGCCGAGCGGCTTCTGGCAGAAGACCGCGGCCCCGCCTCGCAGCGCCTCAATCGACTGATCGGCGTGGAGCGCGCTCGGGCTCGCGATCACGATTCCGTCGAGATCGAGGGCCAGCAGTTCGGCCAATGTCGTCAGCCGCCGGGCGTCGGGCGCCAGCTTGGCCGCCTGCGCCACCATTTCGGCCGACGGATCGGCGACCGCCGCCACCTCGACCGCGCCGGTCTCGACGATCGCCTGCATCCGGTGCCGGCCGATCCAGCCGACGCCGAGAAAGCCCACCCGCGGCTTAGCCATAGACTTTCGCGGGATCGACAACATGGACCGTCACGGCAGGATCAGCGCCTTGACGAAGCCGTCGGGGCGGTCGCGGGTAGCGTCCAGCGCCTCGTCGAGCTGATCGAGGCGGAAACGATGGGTATAGAGCGGGCTTGGGTCGAGCCTTCCGGTCGCGACTGCATCAACGGCTTCGCGCACGCCTTCGGCATAGACCTTGGGGTCGCGCTCATGGGCGTTGACGACGTCGATGCCGCGCCAGTTCCAGAGCTGCATGTTGACCTGCCGCGGCCCATCCTGGTGGTAGCCGGCGACGATCAGCCTGCCGCGCTCCCGGGTCAGTTCCGCGGCGAGATCGAGCGGCCACTGCTTGCCGACCGCTTCGATCACCCGGTCGCAGAAGGCGCCGTGGGTAAGCTCCCTGACCCGCTCGATGATCCGGTAGTGATCGTCCATCGGGATCGTCTCGGCGGCGCCGAACTGGCTGGCGACATCGAGCGCGAAGGCACGGCGAGTGATGGCGATCACGCGCGCTCCCGCGTCGGTGGCGAGGCGGGTGAGCAGCGCGCCGAGAAACCCGATTCCAACGATTGCGACGACCTGGCCGGGCTCGATCTCGCAGCGCTTGAAGATGTTCATCGCGCAGCCGAGCGGCTCGCCCGGGAAAGCCATGGAAGCGAGCGTCGCCGGCAGGCGCACGACCGCATCGGCTTCCGCGACGTCATATTCGGCGTAGCTGTTGTACGAGAGAGCGGCGACGCGGTCGCCGACCGTGAGCTGATCGACGCCTTCGCCGACCGCGTCGACCGTGCCCCAGCCTTCGTGGCCGAGCGCGCCGGGCGCGGTCGGGAAATTCATCCACTCAGGCCCTTCCCACGGCGTCAGGTTCGACGCGCACACGCCACAGCCTTCGAGGCGCACGCGCACCTGGCCTGGGCCGGGTAACGGCAAAGCGATCCGGTCGAGACGGATTTGCCCCGGCCCGACCACGACCGCAGCCCGCATCGTTGCGCCCGCCGGCCGATCCGTGCTCATATCAATCTCCCCCGGCTGATCATTTCGATCGTTCTACGTGCGAACGGCGGGAAGGTTCACACACCGACTTCGAGCCGGAGCGCGCGGCAACACTTGGGGATGCCGTTCGTTGGCGCGAACGAGGAGATTGCGATGAAGCCCATGACTGAGGAGCATCTGGCGATCCTCAGACGTCACATGGTCGAGATGATCGACATCCACTTCGATATCGCCGAGCAGGAAATCGGCACCGGCACGCTCGATCCGCGTCTTCGCGCCGCCCTGCTCAAGGTCCCGCGCCACATGTTCGTCCCTGCGCAGCTCGCGATCCTCGCCTATCAGGACACCCCGCTGCCGCTCGGCTTCGACAAGACCGTCTCGCAGCCGTTCATCGGCGCGCTGATGATCGAGCTGCTCGACGTGCGGCCGGGCGACCGCGTGCTCGAGATCGGCACCGGCCTTGGCTATCAGGCGGCGCTGCTCGCGGAGCTTGGCGCCGAGGTGTGGAGCGTCGAGATCGTCGAGGAATTCGCGGGCGAAGCGACCGCGCGCCTCGCTTCCGTCGGCTATGACCGGGTTTCGATCCGCGTCGGCGACGGGTCCCGCGGCTGGGCCGAGCATGCCCCGTTCGACAAGATATTGGTCACCGCCGCGGCGAGGGAGACGCCGCGGCCGCTGATCGACCAGCTCAAGCCCGGCGGCCGTATCGCGCTGCCGCTCGGCCCCAAGGACGAGGTCCAGCAGCTCAGCGTCGTCACCCGCCAGCCCGACGGCGACATCGAGGCGCGCGAAGTGATGCCGGTGCGATTCACGCAGCTGGAGACGGCCACCTAGAGCATGAAGCGATAAGGTGGGTACCGGCTTTTCGCAAGAAGCAATGCGATCTCAAACGCTTATAGAGCAGGCTGCGATTCCATCTCAACGCAGCCTGCTCTGGGA
>JAODAX010000068.1 GCA_025463675.1 Naasia sp.
TCCGGCGGGAAGCCGCCGTACGGTAACCGGAGCGAATCCGGCGGGAAGCCGCCGTACGGTAACCGGGGTGAATCCGGCGGGAAGCCGCCGTACGGTAACCGCGGTGGTGCCGTGGGCCATCCGCCCGCAGGCGAGCGCCGTGAGCGGCCCGACCGTTCGGCGGGGGAGGGGCGATCGCCGTTCGGCCGCTCGCCCGCGCCCGGCGAGCGGCGTTCCAGTGCCCCGGGTGGGCCGCGAGGCGACCGTCCCGGCAGGCGCGAGGCCGGCGAACGGCCCTCCTGGACTCCGCGCGAGTCGGGCGGCCGGCACACAGCGCGTCCGGGTGCGCCGCGCGGGGACGAGCGGGCGCCGTCGCCGCACGACTATGACGGGCCCGACCTGCGCCCGGTGCGGGCTCGCCACGACGACCCGCCGGTCGCCGAGGGGGTAGTGCCGTCCGACCTCGACAAGGCGGCGCGCATCCAGTTGAAGACGCTTACGAAGGAGAACGCCGACTGGGTGGCCACCCACCTGGCGATGGCCGCGCGTCTCCTCGACACCGACCCGGAGCTCGCCCACCAGCACGCCCTGTCGGCGGCGCGCAAGGGCGGCCGGATCGCGGTCGTCCGCGAGTCGCTCGCGATCACCGCGTACAGCGTCGGCGACTTCGCGCTGGCCCTCCGCGAGCTGCGCACCTTCCGGCGGATCTCCGGCTCCAACGACCAACTGGCCCTGATGGTGGACAGCGAGCGCGGCATGGGGCGCCCGGACCGCGCGCTCGAGCTGGGCCGATCGGTGCCTCGCGACTCGCTGCCGGCGATGGCGCAGGTGGCGCTCGCGATTGCGATGTCCGGCGCTCGCCTCGACCTCGGACAGCCGGAGGCGGCTCTCGCGGAGCTCGAGATCCCGCAGCTGGACCCCGACCGGGCGTTCTCCTACAGCCCGCCCCTCTACCGGGCGTACGCCGAGGTGCTCGACGAGCTCGGGCGCGCCGACGAGGCGGAGCAGTGGCGGAGCCGCGCTGAGGTCGCCGAGGACGCGCTCGACCCGGAGGACGACGTCATCGAAATCGAGGACGTGTCCATCGACGCCGACGCCGACGACGACGCCGAGGCTGACGCGTCACCCAACGACGAGGCGCCGGTCGATGATGCCGCGACCGACGAGGCGCCGGTCGATGAGGACGGCGGGGATGTTCCGGAAGGACGCTGACCCGACGCCGCTGCGGGGGGTCGACGTCCTGCTCGCCGACCTCGACGGGGTCGTCTACACCGGGCCGGATGCCATCCCGCACGCGGTCGACGCGCTCGAGCGCGCGGCCGCCGCCGGAGTGCGGGTCGGCTACATCACCAACAACGCCTCGCGCAGCGACGCCGTCGTCGCCGGGCACCTCGCCGAGTTCGGCTTGACCGTCGCACCCGAGGACGTCGTCACGTCCCCGCAGGCCGCCATGCGTCTGCTGCACGGCCAAATCCCACCCGGCTCGCTTGTGCTCGTGGTCGGCGGTGAAGGCCTCGTCACCGAGGTGGAGCGCGCCGGCTACCGGATCACGCGCGCCGCCGCCGACCGGCCCGCCGCCGTGCTCCAGGGCTTCGCGCCCGAGGTCTCCTGGCGGGAGCTCGCCGAGGCGGCCTTCGCCCTCGCCCGCGATGCGGACGGCGGCGGCATCCCGTGGATCGCCACGAACACGGACTGGACGATCCCGGTCGCCGGGGGCATCGCGCCGGGCAACGGCACCCTCGTCTCCGCCGTGCACACGGCCGTCGGCATCCTCCCGCAGGTCGCGGGGAAGCCCGAGACGCCCATCTTCGTGGAGGCGCTGAAGCGGTTCGGCGCCACCAACGCGCTGTTCCTCGGCGACCGCCTCGACACTGACGTGCTCGGCGCACGCCGCGCGGGCATCCGGTCCGCGCACGTGCTGACCGGCATCGACCGCGCCAAGCAGCTCATCGCCGCGGTGCCCGAGCAGCGCCCCGACTTCCTCCTCGAAGACCTGCGGCAGCTGACCGAGCCCTACCCGCGCACGGTACTGAAACGCGACGAGACGATCGTGGGCCGCGCCCGCGTGGCCATCCGCAGCGGACGCGTCGAGATCCTGGCCGACGGCGACCGGCGGATCGACCTGCTCCGCGCGGCGTGCGCGGCGATCTGGGGCTCCGGGCTGCCCATCTACGCGCTGGACGTGCCGGAGCGGCTCTACACGTCGCGCTGATCCGGGAGACGCCGCTCGCTGGAGTGGTGCCGCCCGATGGGCAGCACCAGGGGAGTGTTGGAGACCTCGTCGACGACGATGCGCGACTCCATTCCGAACACCTCGCGTACCGTCGCTGCCGTCACGACGTCGGCCGGGGCGCCGTGCGAGTGGAGCCGACCGCCCTGCACGGCGAACAGCTCGTCGGCGTAGCGCGCCGCGAGGTTGAGATCGTGCAGCACCATCACGATGGTCGTGCCGCGCTGCCGGTTGAGGTCGGTCAGCAGGTCGAGGATCTCGATCTGGTGGGCAACATCGAGGAACGTGGTGGGCTCATCGAGCAGTAGCACGTCCGTGCCCTGGGCGAGCGCCATCGCGATCCACACCCGCTGACGCTGACCGCCGGAGAGCTCGTCGACCGGGCGGTCCGCGAGATCGAGCACGTCGGTCATCGTGAGCGCCTCCGTGACGGCGGCCTCATCGGCGGTCGTCCACGGCCGGAGGAAGGAGCGGTGCGGATAGCGTCCGCGCGCCACCAGATCGGCGACGGCGATGCCGTCCGGTGCCACCGGCGTCTGGGGGAGGAGGCCGAGGATCTTCGCCACCTCGCGGGTCGGCTGCTCCGCGATCGAGCGCCCATCGAGCAGCACAGCACCGGAGCGCGGCGCGAGCAGGCGGGCCATCGCGCGCAGCAGGGTCGACTTGCCGCAGGCGTTCGCTCCGACGATGACGCTGATCCGGCCGGCCGGGATCGCCATCGTCAGGTCCTCGACGACGACGCGGTCCTCGTAGCCGACCGTGACCCGGTCGGTGGTGAGCGAGCGAGAGATGGTCACAGTCGGCCTCCGGTGCGGTTCGAGCGGGCGATCAGCCAGAGCAGGTACGGGGCGCCGACCGCGCCCGTCACGACGCCGACCGGGAACGTGGTGAACAGCAGGTTGCCGCCCACCAGGTCGGCGGCGAGCACGAGCACTGCGCCGACGAGGGCGGCGGGCAGCAGCAGGGCCGTGCCGGGCAGCAGGCGTCCCGCGATCGGTCCGGAGAGGAAGGCGACGAACGCGACCGGGCCCGCTGCGGCGGTCGCCACGGCGACCAGCCCGACGGCGACGACGAGCAGCAGCAGCCGGGTTCGGTGGGGGCGCACGCCCAGCGCGGCAGCGGTGTCATCGCCGAGCTGCAGCACCCCGAGTCGCCGCGCCAGCACCGCGGCCGCCGGCACCAGTACCAGCAGCGAGATGGCGAGCGGCGGCACGTCGCCCCACAGGGCGCTGCCCAGGCTGCCGGACAGCCAGCGCAGCGCCTCCGCGGCCTTGTACACCTCGATGCGGGTCAGTACCCATTGGATGACGGCGACGAGGACCGCGCCGATCGCGATGCCGATCAGCACCAGCCGTGCGCCCTGCACGCCCTGCCGCCAGGACAGGGCGTAGAGCAGGAGCGCCACGGCCATGCCGGCGACGACCGCGACCACCGCGACGGTGGCGCCCTGAGCGCCGAAGAAGCCGATCGCGACGATGGCCGCGGCGCTCGATCCGTAGCCGACGCCGAGGATGTCGGGGCTGGCGAGCGGGTTGCGCAGCATCGTCTGGAACAGCGTGCCTGCGAGGCCGAGCGCGACGCCGATCAGCGTGGCGATGATCGCGCGCGGCAGCCGCAGCCGGCCCACCGTGAAGGACGCGCCCGACACGTCCTGGCCGGCGATCACGCCGAGCACCTCCGGCAGGCCGTAGACGCGGTTGCCGAGCACGAGGGTGAGGAGAAAAAGCGCGATGACGAGCGCGGCGAGGATCGCGGTGACGAGAATCCGGCGTCGCGTGCGTGCGCTGCGGCCGGCGGCCAGCGCGGTCACAGTTCGCGCACCTTCGCGCGGCGGATCAGCCAGATGAAGAACGGGGCGCCGAGGACCGCGGTCATGATCCCCACCGGGATGTCGCTCGGGCGGCTGATCACCCGCCCAACGACGTCGGCGGCGACGAGGAGCAGCGCGCCGAGCATCGCCGAGTATGGCAGCAGCCAGTGGTGCGCCGGCCCGGTGAACGCCCGCGCCGCGTGCGGCACCACGAGGCCGACGAACGCGATCGGCCCCGCGACGGAGACGGCGCCCGCGGTGAGCAGCACCGCGCCGGCCGCCGCGAGGATCCGGGACGGACCGACCCGGCCGCCGAGCCCGCGGGCGACGTCGTCGCCGAGGGCGAGCACGTCGAGGCCCCGGGCGGATAGCAGGGCGAGGATCGCGCCGGCCCCGAGGAACGGCAGCACCGGGGTCAGGGCGGCGAAGTCGGCGCCGCCCACCCCGCCGACCTGCCAGAAGCGGAACATGTTGAACACGTCGGTGCGCACGAGGAGCACCGCGGAGACCAGGGAGGCGAGCGCGGCCGAGGTGGCGGCACCGGCGATCGCGAGCTTGAGCGGGGTAGCGCCCGCCCGGCCGATCGAGCCGACCGTGTAGACGAGCACGGCGGCGGTGGCGGCCCCGACGAGGGCGAACCAGACGTACTCACCGGTGGCGTCGATGCCGAGCACGGCGATGCCGAGCACGACGGCGAGGGATGCGCCCGCGTTGACGCCGAGGAGGCCCGGATCGGCGAGCGGGTTGCGGGTGATGCCCTGCATGACGGCGCCGCCGAGCCCGAGTGCCGCGCCGACGAGGAGCGCGAGCACCGTCCGCGGCACCCGGGTCGCGACAGCCTGCTGTGCGAACGAGTCCGGGTCGGGGGAGAAAACGCCCCCGAGCACCTCGGTCCAGGAGACGATGCGAGAGCCGAGGACGAGGGAGAGGACGACGGCGAGGGCGAGCCCCCCGACGCCGATCGCAAACCCGAGGAGAAGCCGCCGACGGCGCAGCGCCGGCCGGACTCCGCGAGGTCCGGCCGGTGCTTCTGAGGTGCTGCCGATCACTGCACCTTCGCTGCGGCGTCGGCGAGGAGGGTCGAGTAGTCGTCGATGCCCCACGGGATGGACAGCACAGTCGGAGTGGTGAACGCGCTGGCGAGCGGGGTGCCGTCGGCGACGATCGCGACCGCGCCGCTCTGCACGGCTGGCAGCGCCCCGAGCAGCGGATCGGCCTGCATGGCCGCGAGGGTGTCGTCGCCGCCGTAGTTGACGATCACGTCGGCGTCGGCGAGCACGTCGAGGTTCTCCGCGGTGAGCGAGGCGTAGAACACGCCGGGGTTGTCCGCGGCGAGCTGCTGGGCGCCGGCCGAGTCGACCATCCCGAGCTCGTGCAGGAACTCGACGCGGGTGTCGCCGGGCAGGTAAACGTAGATGGTGCTCGTGTCGCTGGGGTCCACCCAGATGTAGGCGAAGCTCTTGCCCTCCAGCTCCGGGTGGGCGCCGGCAGCCTCGGCGACGAGTTCCTCGGTCTCTGCGACGAGCGCCTCCGCGTCGTCCTCCCGGCCGAGCGCGGTGCCGTTCATCACGGTGCTCTCCCGCCAGTCGACGATCCACGGGTCGCCCGGGAAGGACACGGTCGGGGCGATCTCGGTCAGCGTCTCGTACTCCTCCTCGGTGAGGCCCGAGTTGGCGCCGAGGATGACATCGGGCGCCGAGTCGGCCACCTGCTCGAGGTTGATGCCGTCGACCTCGTCGAACAGCTCGGGGGTCTCCGCCCCGAGCTCCTCGAGCGCGTCGACGGCCCACGGCAGTACGCCGTCGCCGTCGTCGTCGCCGTAGGTGACGAAGGGCATGCCGACGGGGACGACGCCGAGTGCCAGCGCGGTGTCCTGGTTGCCCCAGGCGACCGCGGCGACGCGCTCCGGCGCCGCCGGCACCTCGGTCGTCCCGTACGCGTTCTTCACCGTGACGGGGAAGCCCTCGCCGGCTGCGCCGTTCCCGCCCCCGCTCGGTGAACCGCCGCCCGAACAGGCGGACAGGGCGATCGCCCCCGTCAGGGACAGTGCGGCGAGGAGGGACTTGCGGGCGGTGCGCACGGAGCGACGTCCTTTCGTGGTGGTCAGGTAAGGCTAACCTAACCAGTCGCCGTTCGACGGGGTCAAATTCGCCGGGTAGCCTGGGCGGCGATGTCCCAACCGGTCCCGTCCGACGCGCTCGCCGAGCTGGAGCGCCGCGCCCTCGAGGAGCGGCCCGACGGCTACCTCGCGCTGCTCGAGGAGCTCCGCCGCCGGCTGGAGGACCCGAGCGTCGAGGGATGAGCGCACCCCGGATGCGCAGTGCCGCCCTCGGGGGCCGCGGGTGACCGCCGACGGTGGTCGGCTCGACGCCGTGCTGGTCGAGCGGGGCCTGGCCCGCTCCCGCACCGTCGCCGCCCGGCTCATCGCCGACGGCCTGGTGAGTGTTGACGGGCGCCCCGCGCTCAAGGCGGCGCTCCGGGTGGGGGAGGGAGCCGCCATCGAGGTGGCGGCGACCGATGACTACGTGAGCCGGGGCGCGCACAAGCTAATCGCGGCGCTCGACGGCTTCGCGGTCGAGCCCGCCGGCCGGCTCGCCCTCGACGCGGGCGCTTCGACGGGCGGCTTCACCCAGGTTCTCCTCCAGCGCGGCGCCCGACGGGTGCTCGCGCTCGACGTCGGGCACGGCCAGCTGGCGCCCGAGTTGGCGGCCGACGAGCGGGTGTCCGCGCACGAGGGGGTCAACGTCCGGGACCTGGACCCCGAGCGGCTGCGGGCGCTCGCCGGGGCGGCCGAGCAGCCGACGCTGGTGGTCGCCGACCTCTCCTTCATTTCGCTGCCGCAGGTGCTGCCCGCCTTGCGCGCGGTCGCCGAGCCGATCGCCGACTTCGTGCTGCTCGTCAAGCCGCAGTTCGAGGTGGGCAGGCAGGGGATCCGGGAGGGCATCGTCACCGACGCAGGCCTCCGGGCCGACGCGGTGGCGCGCGTGCTCTGGGCGGGCTGGGACCTCGGGCTGCGCACCGCCGGAGTGCTGCGCTCGCCGATCGTGGGCGGCGCGGGCAACGCGGAATACCTCGTGCATCTGACGGCCGCAGGCGGCGTCGACCCCGGCCAGTGGGAGCCGCGGCTGCCCGGAATCACCGTCTGACGCGCGCCGGGCGTCCGAGGAAGGAAGGGGTCAGCCGAGGAACAGGGTGCCGATCCCGACGAGCTCGAGCAGCAGCGTCGCGCCGAGAAGCCCGCCGCCGATGCGCCGAAGGGACGCGCTGCCGTCGCCGCGCAGCCGGACTGGGCGGTCGGCGGGCGCGGAGTGGGCGCGTACCGGGGCGGGGACGTGCTCGCGGAGGAGGTCGATCCGGGAGAACTCGCCGGGCGTTGCAGTGGCCATCGAGACGTCCTGTGCTGCTGTGGCTCCGAAGCCGCCGAGGGGAGCGGAAGGAAGGAGCGCTTCCGCCCACGGTAGGGCGCAGGGCGCCCATACCAGAGGTGCTTGACACTGCGTGCAGGCTCGCCTAGCGCGGCGTGTGTTCCCAGGAATCCGGCGCGAGAACTCCGCTCTTCCCCGACCGGTCGGCGGCATCCGACACAATGGGTAGGGGCCACTGCATCGGGCCCGACGGCCACGGCAGGAGCGACACGGTGACGGATCCCCGCACGAGCGCCGACCCCTCGGTGCGGCACCCCGACGCCCGGCACATGCTCGTCGTGTCGCACACCGGCCGCCAGGCGTCGCTCGATGCGGCCACAACGGTCGTCACCCGGCTCGTTGAGGCGGGCGTCGTCCCCGTCCTCCTCGAGACGGAGCGCGCCGACGTGCTCGCCGCATCCGGTGCGCTGCAGGGGGAGATCGGGCTGCTGGACGGCATGGATCTCTCCCAGCTCGAGTTGGTCATTGTGCTCGGCGGCGACGGCACCATCCTGCGGGCCGCCGAGCTCGTCCGCGACGCCAACGTCCCCCTCCTCGGCGTGAACCTCGGCCACGTCGGCTTCCTGGCCGAAGCCGAGCGTGACAACCTCGACGAGGTGCTCCGCCGCGTGCTCGACCGCGACTATGACGTCGAGGAGCGCATGACCATCGAGGTCGAGGTGTGGGTCGACAGCGAAGTGGTCTACCGCAGCTGGGCGCTCAACGAGGCGACCGTCGAGAAGGCCAGCCGCGAGCGCATGCTCGAAGTGGTCATCGAGGTGAACGGCCGCCCGCTGTCCTCCTTCGGCTGCGACGGAGTCGTCCTCTCCACGCCCACCGGCTCCACCGCGTACGCGTTCTCGGGCGGCGGCCCCGTCGTCTGGCCGAACATGGACGCGATGCTCGTCGTCCCGCTCGCCGCGCATGCGCTGTTCGCCCGACCGCTGGTCGTCGCCCCCACCTCCGTGCTCGCCGTCGAGGTGCTCGAGCGCACCCACGGCTCCGGCGTGCTGTTCTGCGACGGGCGCCGCACCCACTTCCTGCCGCCCGGTGCGCGTGTCGTCGCCCGGCGCTCCGACACGCCCGTGCGCCTCGCTCGGCTGCAGCGAGGACTGTTCACCGACCGGCTGGTCCGCAAGTTCAACCTGCCCGTCGCCGGGTGGCGGGGGCCCGCGGACGCGTGATCGAAGAGATCGGAATCCGCGACCTCGGCGTCATCGGCGAGGCGACCCTGCCGCTCGGGCCGGGCTTCACCGCCCTGACCGGTGAGACCGGCGCGGGTAAGACGATGGTGGTCACCGCGCTCGGCCTGCTGCTCGGCGAGCGTGCCGATGCCGGCGTCATCCGCAAAGGCAGCGACCGTGCCGTCGTCGAAGGCCGCTGGTTGGTGCCCGCGGACGGCGCGGTCGCCGCGCGCGTCCGCGACGCCGGCGGCGAGCTCGACGACGCGGGCGACGGGTGCGCCGAGCTGCTGATCACCCGCACCGTAGCCGCCGAAGGGCGCAGCCGCGCCGGGGTGGGCGGCCGTTCCGCGCCGGCCGGCCTGCTGGCGGAACTCGCCGGGGAGCTCGTCGTCGTGCACGGCCAGTCCGAGCAGAACCGGCTGCGTTCCGCCGCCGCCCAGCGCGAAGCGCTCGACCGGTTCGCCGGCGACGAGCTGGCCGGCCCGCTCGCCGCCTACCAGACCGCGTACCGCCGCTGGCTGGCGAATCGCGATGGGCTGGAGCGGCTGACCGCCGAGCGCGACGAGCGGGCTGCCGAGGCCGCCCTCCTGCGTGCCGCCGTCGCCGAAATCGAGGTCGTCGCACCGCAGGCGGGTGAGCAGCAGGAGCTGGAGTCGCGAGCGCTGCGGCTCGGCAACGCGGAGGAGCTGCGGGTAGCGGCCGCGCAGGCACACGAGCTGCTGTCCTCCGACTCCGCGGACGATGGCCGCGATGTCGCCGCCCTCCTCGACTCCGCGCGGCGGCTGCTCGACCGGGTGTCCGAACTCGACCCGGAGATGAGCGCGCTCGCCGAGACGGTGGGCAACATTGCGTTCCTCGCCGCCGATGCCGCGACCGAGCTCGCCAGCTACGCGGCCGGCTTCGACGTCGATTCGGCGCGCGAACTCGAGGCGGTCCAGCAGCGGATCGCCGAGCTCGCCGTCCTCGCGCGCAAGTACGGCCCCGGCGTCGACGACGTCCTCGCCTACCTGCAGTCGAGCAGCGGGCGCCTGCTCGAACTCGACACCGACGAGGACAGGATCGAACAGCTCGCCGCGGAGGTCGAATCCGACGCCGCGGTGGTGGCCGGACTGGCCGAGACGGTCGGGGTGATCCGCAGCCGCGCCGGGGCGCGCCTCGGTGAGGCGGTCAGCGCGGAGCTGTCCGCGCTCGCGATGCCGGACGCGCAGCTCCTCGTCGACGTGCGCGGCCGCGAGGAGTTCACGCTGCACGGCAAGGACGCGGTGCAGCTGCTGCTGTCCCCGCACCCGGGCGCGGAGCCGCGACCGCTCGGTCGGGGCGCGTCCGGCGGCGAGCTGTCGCGCATCATGCTCGCCATCGAAGTGGTGCTCGCTGCCACCGACCCGGTGCCCACCTTCGTGTTCGACGAGGTCGACGCGGGCGTGGGCGGCGCGGCCGCGATCGAAATCGGGCGGCGGCTCGGCCGCCTGGCCGAGAACGCGCAGGTCATCGTCGTCACCCACCTGGCCCAGGTCGCCGCCTTCGCCGGCAATCACCTGCGCGTGGAGAAGGACCGCGGCGGCGCCGTCACCGAGTCGAGCGTGCGGCGGCTCACCGGCGAGGAGCGCGTCGCTGAGATGGCGCGGCTGCTCTCCGGCCTGCCCGACTCGGCGACCGGGCTCGCGCACGCCCGCGAGCTGCTTGACCTCGCCGGCGCCTGAACGCCGCTGCGGAAACGCAACGCTCCCGCAGAATCGCAACGGTGCGCCGTTGCGAAATTGCCGAACGGTTGCGATTGCGGCCTAACGGCAACATTTGTGTCGATGACGAGCGCGGCGCGGTCGTCCGCGGCGCACACCTTCACGCGGCCCGCCTCGCCGCGGAGGACGAGGTCCACCAGCGCCATCGCCGTCTCCACCAGGATGCGCACGGCCACCGGAGCCGGTCGCCGGGGTGGCGCGCGGGTGCCAGCCGTCGGGGGACTCGCGCGAGTCGAGGGCGGCGACGGCGGGCGCGAGCGTCAGCTCCTCGCCCAGCCAGCTCCAGAGCCGGCGGGTCGCAGGCCCGCACGGCGCGGCCCTGAGTCGCCGCGATGGTCAGATCGCCGACGGCGGACACGGCGGCGACGGTCCCGGCGGGGTGGGCGCTCCAGGCGAGGCGCGCCCGGCCGTCCTCGAGCCGTTCACGCGGAGGCAGCCGGGGTCGGGACGGCTCCCCGTCCGCGCCCGTCAGCTCCTCGTCGGCCGCCGATGCCCGGAACTCGAAGTCGAAGGTGAGAGCGCCGTCGCCGAGTGCCGACCCGCTGCCCGCCCACCGGGCGCCCGGCGCGGCACTTCGGTCACGGACGAGAGCGGAGGGAAGGTGGGAGCACGTTCGCCAGCCGGATCGCGGCCTGTAATCCGACTACAACCCGGGACGCTCCCCGGGCAGCGACGCCCGCACCTCCGCGGCCGCGTCCAGCTCGCCGCTGAACTGCTCGCGCTCGGCGGCGGTGAGCGGCAGCGCGGCGAGGCGGTCGAGGGTGGCGCGGGCGGCGGCGACATCCGGCAGGCGCGACTGCAGCTCAGCGAGGTAGGCGAGGGCGCCGACCCGCTCGGCGGGCGGGGCATCGGCGTAGCGGACGAGGCCCGCCTCGAGGACGCCGATCGCCGCCGCGACATCGCCTCGCGCGTCGCCCTGCCGGGCGGCGCTGCGCAGCACCCGCTCGAGGCGTCCCGCGGCGGGCGTGTCGGTGGACGCCGGCTCCTCCCGCTCGGCGGCGACCCGCAGCCAGTTGCCACCGGGATCGACGACGGAGAAGCCGCTGGCGGTGCCCTGCTTCCGGCGGGGTCGGGTGATCCGCGGCAGCCCGGTCAGCGGCAGCCGACCGTACGCGGCGCGCAGCCCCGCGGCGAACTCGTCGAACAGCGCCCCCGGGTCGGCGGTGAGGAGGATCGCGCTGCCCATCGACTGGGCCGGGTCGAACGTGTCGAGGGCGAAGAAGTGCAGATCGAGCGTGCCGCGCGTCAGACACAGGTACGGATTGGGCCGTTCCTGCCGGTAGGTGACGGCGAAGCCGAGCGCCGCATAGAACCCCGCGACGTCATCGAGGCTGCGGCAGGGCAGGATGGGGATCAATCGCTCGCCCACCCCGCGACCCTACCCGCACGCAGTTCGCCGAGCGCGCCCCCGAGTGGCATAGGATAGAACCCCGTGGCAGACGCGTTCGAGAAGAACCAGCAGGGCATCACCAAGCACATTTTCGTCACGGGCGGCGTGGTCTCGTCTCTCGGCAAGGGACTGACGGCCGCGAGCCTCGGTCACCTCCTCACCGCGCGGGGCGTGCGAGTGGTCATGCAGAAGCTTGACCCGTACCTCAACGTGGATCCCGGGACGATGAACCCGTTCCAGCACGGCGAGGTGTTCGTCACCGACGACGGGGCCGAGACGGACCTCGACATCGGGCACTACGAGCGGTTCCTTGACATCAACCTCGACGCCGCGGCCAACGTGACGACAGGCCAGATCTACTCGAGGGTCATCGCCAAGGAGCGCCGTGGCGAGTATCTCGGCGACACCGTCCAGGTGATCCCGCACATCACCGACGAGATCCGTCGCCGGATGCGCCAGCAGGCGACCGCGCCGGCGGAGTCGGGCGAGCCGGCGCCGGACGTGATCATCACCGAGATCGGCGGCACCGTCGGCGACATCGAGTCGCAGCCGTTCATCGAGGCGGCCCGCCAGGTGCGGCACGAGCTCGGCCGGAACAACGTCTTCTTCGTGCACGTCTCGCTGGTGCCCTACATCGGCCCGTCCGGCGAGCAGAAGACGAAGCCCACCCAGCACTCGGTCGCGGCGCTGCGCTCCATCGGCATCCAGCCCGACGCGCTGGTGCTGCGCTCCGACCGCCCCGTCACCGAGAGCGTCAAGCGGAAGATCGCGCTGATGTGCGACGTCGACGAGGCCGCGGTCGTCAACGCGGTCGATGTGTCGAGCATCTACGAGATCCCGAACATGGTGCACCGGGAGGGGCTCGACTCCTACATCATCGAGGCGCTCGGCCTCGCCGCCGCGGCGGACGTCGACTGGAGTTCGTGGGACGAGCTGCTGCGCACCGTCAAGGACCCCACCCACGAGGTCACCATCGCGCTCGTCGGCAAGTACGTCGACCTGCCCGACGCCTACCTGTCGGTCACCGAGGCGCTCAAGGCGGGCGGCTTCGCCAACCGCGCGAAGGTGAACCTGCGCTGGGTCCCGAGCGACGAGTGTCAGACCCCGGAGGGCGCCGCGCGTCAGCTCGGCGACGTCGACGGCATCTGCGTCCCCGGCGGGTTCGGCGTGCGCGGCATCGAGGGCAAGCTCGGCGCGTTGCGCTTCGCGCGGGAGAACGACCTCCCGACGCTCGGCCTCTGCCTCGGCCTGCAGTGCATGGTGATCGAATACGCCCGCAACGTGACCGGGCTCGCGGGCGCCTCCTCCTCCGAGTTCGACCCGGACACCGCCTTCCCGGTCATCGCCACGATGGCCGAGCAGGTGGACATCATCGCCGGCGGCGACCTGGGTGGCACCATGCGTCTCGGCCTCTACACGGCGGCCCTCGCCGACCGGTCGCTGGCCGCCGATCTGTACGGGGGACCGGAGGCGGTCGAGCGGCACCGCCACCGCTACGAGGTGAACAACCGCTTCCGCCAGCAGATCGCCGACTCCGGCCTGGACTTCTCCGGCACCTCGCCGGGCGGCGAGCTCGTCGAGTTCGTCGAGCTGCCCCGCTCGGTGCACCCGTTCTACATCGGCACCCAGGCGCACCCGGAGCTGCGCTCCCGGCCGAACCGGGCCCACCCGCTGTTCCGCGGACTCGTGAAGGCGGCGCTCGACCGGCAGGCCGCCAGCCGCCTGTTCGACGTGCCGGCCGAGGACGGCGACAGCGTCGGCGAGCGGATCGACGCCTGATGGCCGACGCCCCGGGCGGCACCGACACGCCCACCGCCGCGGACGGCGACGAGCTGGCGGACACGCCGCACCGCGTCGAGATCGTCGAGCGCGCCGTCGCCTTCGAGGGGATGGTCTGGGACGTCGTCCGGGAGAGCTTCGCCTACAACGGGGAGCGCATCACCCGCGAGTTCGTCGACCACACCGGGGCGGTCTCCGTCCTCGCGATGGACGACGACGAGCGCGTGCTGCTGATCCGGCAGTACCGTCATCCGGTGCGCTCCCGGGAGTGGGAGATCCCCGCCGGGCTGCTCGACGAGGAGGGCGAGCCCGCCCTCGAGGCGGCTCGTCGGGAGCTCGCCGAGGAGGCAGACCTGGCCGCCGAGCAGTGGCACGTCCTCGCCGAGTTCCTCAACTCGCCGGGCGGCAGCAACGAGTCGATCCGCATCTACCTCGCCCGCGGCCTGAGCGCGGTGCCCGCGTTCGAGCGCACCGCGGAGGAGGCGGACATCGAGGTGCGCTGGGTGACGCTCGACGAGGCGCTCGCCGCGGTCCTCGCCCGGCGCATCCAGAACCCGTCGACCGTGATCGCCGTGCTGACCGCCGCCGTGCTCCGCGGTCGCGACTGGCACGGCCTCGGCTCCGCCGACGAGCCGTGGCGGCGCCACCCCACGCTCGGCGACTGGTGACCCGCCGGGCATGAGCCCCGAGGCGGCGGTCGCCGGCTACCTGCGGCACGTGTCCATCGAACGCGGCCTCGCGGCCAACACCGTGGCCGCATACCGCCGCGACCTCGGCGCGTACTGCGCCTTCCTCGGTGAGCGGGGCATCGACGACGTCGAGCGGGTGACCACTCTGGACGTGTCCGCGTTCTCCGCCTCCCTCCGCGGCCCGGACGGGACCGCCCGGCGCGCCTCCTCGGTCGGCCGGATGCTCTCCTCCGTGCGGGGCCTGCACCGCTTCCTCGTCGACGACCGGATCGTCGACACCGACCCGGCCGCTGAGGTGTCCCCGCCGAAGCTCGGCCTGCGCCTGCCGAAGGCGATCGGCATCGACGAGATGCAGGCCGTCCTCGACGCCGTGCGCGGAGAGGAGCCCGTCGCCGCCCGCGACCGCGCCCTGCTCGAGCTGCTCTACGCCACCGGAGCCCGGATCGGGGAGGCGGTGGGCCTCGACGTCGACGACGTGGCCGCCGAAGACGGCGTGGTCCGGCTCTCCGGGAAGGGCGGCAAGGAGCGCATCGTGCCGGTCGGCAGCTATGCCCGTGCCGCGCTGGATGAGTACCTGGTCCGGGTGCGCCCGGCGTGGGCGGCGACCGGGCCGTCGACGCCCGCCCTCTTCCTCGGGCCGCGCGGCGCCCGGGTGTCCCGGCAGACCGCGTGGCTGGTGATCCGCGCCGCCGCCGAGCGCGCGCAGCTGACCAAGGAGATCTCCCCGCACACCTTCCGGCACTCGTTCGCCACCCACCTCCTCGCCGGCGGGGCCGACGTGCGGGTCGTGCAGGAGCTGCTCGGTCACTCCTCGGTCGCGACGACGCAGATCTACACGCTCGTGACCGCCGACACGCTGCGGGACATGTACCTCACCGCCCATCCGCGGGCCCGCTGACCGAGCCAGGCGCGGCCCGGGCAACCTTCGATCAGCCCTTCACCCCCGGGAACGGCCGACACGCGACGGAGCCCCCGGGATGGCGCGGAGGCGCTCTTACACTCGAATGCGCGGGATGCTCGTCCCGCTGCGCGAGGGACGTCGGGAGACGCACATGACGGAAGCACTGGCGGTCGCCACCGCAGAGGTCCTCACCGGCCCCACCGGGCGGGAGATCCGCGAATTCCCCGAACCCGCACCCCTCGACGGGCACGGCCCCGCCCGCATCATCGCCCTGTGCAACCAGAAGGGCGGCGTCGGCAAGACCACGACGACCATCAACCTGGGTGCGGCGCTCGCCGAGTACGGGCGCAAGGTGCTCTGCATCGACTTCGACCCGCAGGGCGCGCTGTCCGCCGGCCTCGGGGTCCCCACCCACGACGTGGTCACCATCTACGACCTCCTGATCGGCACGGTCCGCGACCCGTACGAGGCGGTCCAGCAGACCACCATCCCCGGACTCGACGTCATCCCCGCCAACATCGACCTGTCCGCCGCGGAGGTGCACCTCGTCAACGAGGTCGCCCGCGAGCAGACCCTCGCCCGGGTGCTGCGCCGTGTCGTCGACTCATACGACGTCATCCTCATCGACTGCCAGCCGTCGCTCGGCCTGCTCACCGTGAACGCGCTGTCCGCCGCACACGGCGTGCTCATCCCGCTGGAGTGCGAGTACTTCGCGTTGCGCGGCGTCGCGCTCCTCGTCGAGACGATCGAGAAGGTCAAGGACCGCCTCAACCCGGTGCTCGAGCTCGACGGCATCCTGCCGACCATGTTCGACTCCCGCACCCTGCACGGGCGCGAGGTGCTCGACCGCGTGGTCGAGGCGTTCGAGGACAAGGTGCTCGACTCCGTCATCAGCAGGACCATCAAGTTCCCGGACGCCTCGGTGGCCGGCATCCCGGTGATCTCCTTCGCGCCCGAGCACAGCGCCGCGAAGGCGTACCGGCAGCTCGCCCGCGAGCTCGTCGCGCGCGGTGCCGTCGCCTGAGGTCGCCCCGGACCAGTTCTCCGTCCGCGTCGGGGGCTTCGAGGGGCCGTTCGACCTGCTGCTCTCGCTGATCGCGAAGCGGCGCCTCGACATCACCGAGGTGGCGCTCTCGGCGATCACCGATGAGTTCATCTCCTACCTGCACGGCCTGGACACGGAGACCGAGCTGGATCAGGCGAGCGAGTTCCTCGTGGTGGCCGCCACCCTGCTCGACCTGAAGGTGGCGGGGCTGCTGCCGCAGGGCGAGCTCGTCGACGCGGAGGACGTGGCCCTGCTCGAGGCGCGTGACCTGCTCTTCGCCCGGCTGCTGCAATATCGCGCGTTCAAGGAGGCGGCGACCTGGTTCGCCGACCGCATAGCGGGGGAGACCTCCCGGCACTACCGCGCCGTCCGGCTGGAGGAGAAGTACCGCACGCCGGTCGACGAGCTCGTCTGGCGGACGACGCCCGCCGAGTTCGCCGGCCTCGCGATGCTGGCCCTCGTCCCGCGCGAGCTGCCGGCCGTCGCGACCGAGCACCTGCACGCGCCGCTGGTCAGCATGCGGGAGCAGGCGGCGACCGTCGTGGCGATGCTGCGGCGGGGCAAGCCGATCAGCTTCCGGCAGCTCATCGCCGGCCTCGACGCCCCCGGCATCGTGATCGCGCGCTTCCTCGCCGTCCTCGAGCTGTACCGTAATGAGGCGCTCGCCTTCGAGCAGCTCGAGCCGCTCGGAGAGCTGACCCTCCGCTGGACGGCCGACGCCTGGAGCGACGACCGCCTCGCAGACCTCGGAGCCGACTATGACGACTGACGACGACGCCGACTTCAGCAGGGAGCCCGTCGCGGTGCTGCTGGGGCTCGGCCGACCCCCCGCCGCGCCGCGCGAGGACTCGGGAGCTGACGCCGATGACTCCGTCGCGCGGGTGGCGCCGAGCATCGCGCGGATCGCGGTGCACGACGTGGACCGCGCCCTGGAGGCGATCCTCATGGTCGCCGACGAGCCGCAGACGCTGATCGCCCTCGCCGGCGCAGTCGATCGTCCGGTCGCCGCGGTCCGCCAGGCGGTCGCCCGCCTGGTCGCCGACTACGACGGGATCGCCGGGGGAGCGCGGCGCGGATTCGAGCTGCGCGAAGTGGGCGGCGGCTGGCGGATCTACGTGCGCCCGGAGTTCGACCCGATCGTGCGCGACTTCGTCTCCACCCAGAGCCCCACCCGGCTGTCCTCCGCCGCCCTCGAGACGCTCGCCGTGATCGCCTACAAGCAGCCGATCACGCGCGGCCAGATCGCCGCCATCCGCGCCGTCAACGTCGACGGCGTGGTGCGGACCCTCGTCGGCCGGAACCTCATCGAGGAGGTCGGCACCGACCCGGAGGCCGGGGCGATCCGCTACGGCACCACCGGCCTGCTGCTCACCTTCCTCGGCGTGAACTCGATCGACGAGCTGCCGCCGCTGTCGCCGCTGCTCGCCGGCGCGGACGAGGTGGCCGCCGATGTCCGCTGACGATCGCGCTGACGCCCCCACTGGGCCCCGCACTGAGCCCGTCGCCGAGCGCTCGGTGGACGGCGTGCGCCTGCAGAAGGTGCTCGCGGCGGCGGGGGTCGCCTCCCGACGCGTCTCGGAGGACCTGATCGGCGCCGGCCGGGTGGCGGTCAACGGCCGCATCGTGACCGAGCTGGGCACGCGCATCGACCCTGAGACCGACAAGGTGGCCGTCGACGGCGTCGCCGTGCAGCTCGACACCACCAAGCGCTACCTGATGCTCAACAAGCCGACGGGCGTCGTCAGCTCCCTCCGCGACGAGCATGGCCGGCCCGATCTGCGGCGCTGGACCGACGAGTTCGAGGAGCGCGTGTTCAACGTCGGCCGGCTCGACGCCGACACCTCCGGGCTGCTGCTGCTCACCAACGACGGCGAACTCGCCCATGTGCTCGCCCATCCGTCCTTCGGCGTGACCAAGACGTACATCGCGCTCGTCCGTGGGCGGGTGCTGCCGCGCACCATCGCGCAGCTCACCGCCGGGATCGAACTCGAGGACGGACCCATCGCCGCCGACAGGGCGCGCCTGATGCCCGAATCGCGGCCCGGCAACAGCCTCGTCGAGCTCACCCTGCACTCGGGTCGGAACCGCATCGTCCGGCGGATGATGGACGCGGTCGGCCACCCCGTGGTCGAGCTGGTGCGCCGCGCCTTCGGGCCCCTGCACCTCGGCACCCTCGCCACGGGGGAGGTGCGCGACCTCAGTAAGGTGGAACTCGGCCGGCTGCTGACGCTCTCCCGGGCCGGGGACACCGGCCCCGTGGAGGGCGCCGCGCCCGAATCCGCCCGTCCCGCCTCGGAGGAATAGTGACCGCGCGCACCGCCGGACCCGTGCTGATCACGGGCACCGGCCTCCTCGGCGCGAGCGTCGGGCTCGCCCTCCGCGCGCTCGACGTGGACGTGATCCTCGACGACGCGTCGCCGTCCGCCCTCGACCTGGCGATCGACTACGGCGCCGGCCGCCGTTCCCGGCCCGGCGATGCGCCGACCCTCGCGGTGGTCGCC
>JAODAX010000078.1 GCA_025463675.1 Naasia sp.
GCGGCGTGGCCGGTCGCTCGGCGGCTGCCGTGGCGGGGCGGGGCGGGGCGGGGGGCCGGGTTGCGGCGGCGGGACCGCTCGGCGACTCGACGCCGATGCGCCGCTCGAGGCGCTCGACCCGGGCGAGGGCCCCACGGTCGGTGGCGTCGATGGCGGGAACGAGCACGCGGGCGATCAGCAGCTCGAGGTGCAGTCGGGGCGACGTGGCGCCGGCCATCTCGGTGAGCGCGTCGTTGACGACGTCGGCGGCGCGGGACAGCTCGGCGGCGCCGAAGTGCGCCGACTGGACGCGGTAGGACTCGAGCTGCTCGGCGGGCACGCCGCGGAGCACGGAACCCGCGGAGGAGCCGGTCGCGGCGACGACGATGAGGTCGCGCAGCCGCTCGAGGAGGTCCTCGACGAACCGACGGGGGTCCTGTCCGGTCTGGATGACGCGGTCGACGGCGGCGAACGCCGCCGCGCCGTCGCGGGTGCCGAGCGCCACGATCACGTCGTCGAGGAGCGCCCCGTGCGTGTAGCCGAGCAGGCCGACGGCCCGCTCGTACTCGACGGTGTCGCTCTCCGAGCCGGCGATGAGCTGGTCGAGGAGCGACAGCGTGTCGCGCACGCTGCCGCCGCCTGCCCGGACGACGAGCGGCAGCACGCCGGCCGCCACCTTGACGGACTCGGAGTCGCACAGCTGTTGCAGGTACTCGAGCATCTGCGCGGGCGGCACCAGCCGGAACGGATAGTGGTGAGTGCGCGAGCGGATCGTGCCGATGACCTTCTCGGGCTCGGTCGTCGCGAAGATGAACTTCACGTGCTCCGGCGGCTCCTCGACGATCTTGAGGAGCGCGTTGAAGCCCTGCGGCGTCACCATGTGCGCCTCGTCGAGGATGAAGATCTTGTAGCGGTCGCGTGCCGGAGCGAAGACGGCGCGCTCGCGCAGGTCGCGGGCGTCGTCGACGCCGTTGTGGCTGGCGGCGTCGATCTCGACGACATCGAGCGATCCGCTGCCGCCCCGACCGAGCTCGACGCAGCTGGGGCACACGCCGCACGGGGTGTCGGTGGGCCCTTCCGCGCAGTTCAGGCAGCGGGCGAGGATGCGCGCGCTGGTGGTCTTGCCGCAGCCGCGCGGGCCGCTGAACAGGTAGGCGTGCCCGACCCGGTCGGTGCGCAGGGCTGTCCGCAGCGGGTCGGTGACCTGCGTCTGCCCGATGAGCTCGCCGAACGACTCCGGTCGGTAACGGCGATACAGGGCGGTGACCACCGGACCAGGCTACCCGCCGCCGGTGACAGCCGGGCCGGGCGCGGAAACGCGCGGAATGGCATGGCCGGCGAAAAAAGGACCCCCCGCGCACCCGCCAGAGCCCGGTTACCCTTGCTGCGTTTCCGCCCTGGGGGAGTTGGCCTGGATGGCGCCACGCGGGGAGCCGAGAAGAGTCTACCGTCACGGTAGGATGCTTTCTCGAGGTCCGGCGTTCGCGCCGATCCTTGCCTGGAGGATTCGCCTAGTGGCCTATGGCGCACGCTTGGAAAGCGTGTTGGGTGAAAGCCCTCGGGGGTTCGAATCCCCCATCCTCCGCCAACGACGAAAGCCGCCCCCGGGGCGGCTTTCGTCGTTTGCGGCGGATCGGCGGACGATGACGCCTATCCGGGGTGGGCCCCCGCGCCCCGCTTGGCGCGGGGATCGAATCCCCCCTCCTCCGCACAGAAACGAAGGAAGGCCGCCTTCCGGGGCGGTCATCGTCGTTGTGCGGACGATTCTGGGCAGAAGCCAGCGGCGCCTCCCACCCCAGCAGCGCGAGCCGCCCGACGATGTTGTCGACCCGGTTCCGCGGGCCGACGATGCTGACGGCGGCGTAGACGAGCTCCTCCGCGCCGCGGGAGGCGACGGCCTCCAGATGTTTCTCATCGACGCGGGTCTCGTGGGCGGCGAGCGGCATGTCGGCGAGGATGACGTCGTGGCGCTCGGCTGCCGTGCGCCGGATCTCGCGGAGCGTCCGGGCTCCGGCGACGAGGACGGAGCATCCGGCCCACGGCGGCCCGGCATGCGGACTGCCGTCGACGGGGGCGGGGCCGAGGAGTGGACGGTAGGGGTGGTGGCGGCCGCCACGCAGATTGCCGCGTTGGCGGCGCGGCCCGCCGGAAGCGCCCCGTCCACCACAACCCCCTTCAGCCGAGCGGACCGGGTGGAGGCGCTGGTCTCGATCTCGTCGTCGGCGAATCCCATCCCGTTCATGTGCGGCCTCTCCGCTGGCCGTCGAACGCGCAACGCCGGCCATTCGCGCGATCGCACATGCGCGATCCCGTACTTCGTCCGCCCCTTGGACGAGAACGGCGCGCATGGACGAACTGGCTACGGCGATCCTGCGGGAACTGCAGTCCGATGCACGGAAGACCAATCGCGAGGTCGCCGCAGCCGTCGGGATCTCGCCGAGCACGGCGCTGCGAGGACGCGGGCGCTGCGTTCCCGCGGGGCGATCCAGGGCGCTTCGCTCGAGATCGAGCTCACCGCGGTGGGTCGGGGGTGCAGGCCGTGATCGCCGTGCGCCTTCGGCCGCCGGCACGACCGGTCATCGAGCAATTCCGGACTGGGCGGCGACCCTGCCGCAGACGCTCGGCGCGTCCGTGACGACCGGCCAGGAGGATTTCCTGCTGCACGTCGCGGTGCCGAACAACGACGCGCTCTACGCATTCGTCATCGATGAGCTCACCCAGCGCCCGCAGGTGGCGGACGTGCGCACGTCTATCGTCTACGAGCACCTCCGCAATCGCCGCATCGTCGAGGGCGGAAACGACGAAGGCCGCCATCATCGGCGGCCTTCGTGCGTGGGGCGAGCGGGAGTCAGACCCCGCGGCGTCCGCTCAGCATCCTCACGATGAAGAGGATCAAGGCGATGACCAGCAGGATGATGCCCACGTAGAGCAGGAACTGCAGCGCCTGGTTGAGGCCGCCGACGAGCAGCAGCACGACCGCGATCACCGCGATGATGATCAGCAAGGTGTTGTTCATGAGTCCGCCTTTCCGGAGGTTTCCTCACACAATGGCGCACTCAGCGTTCTCGCATCTGGGGGTTGACGAACGCACAGACCCCTTCCGTCCGAGGCCTCCCGGCCGCTAAGGTCGCGACGTGACCTGTTCGGGGGTCACGTGCACCACGCTCCACGGGAACCCCCGGCTCGGGTGGTTCGGGGGTTCCCTTGGGCGGGCTGCGGAAGGGGAACCATGCCTCTCGACCTGAATGCGCCGGCCGACCTGGACGGGCTCCTCGCCCGCGCCGGCACCGACGCGGACCGCTCGCCGACCGCCCCGCCGGGTGCGGTCGGGCAGATGCTGTTGGCGACAGGAGCCCTGATCGTGCTCTTCGGCGGCATCGTCGCAACGACGCTCGCCCTCTCCCCGGTCTTGGCCGGCGGCGTCAGCCTCGGTCGCGCGGTCCTGCCGGAGCTCCTCGGCTCTCCCTGACCGCGACCACCGCGGTCGCGGCCCGCTCGTCGTCGGTCACGGCACTCGCTCGGAAGCCCGCCTCGGCGAGCAGCCGGACGCTGGCCGGCGCCTGCCGGCGGCTCGTCTCGAGCACCACGACGCCGCGCGGGGTCAGCCACCTCCCGGCGGCCGCGGCGATCCGGCGCTGCACGTCGAGCCCGTCGGGCCCGCCGTCGAGCGCGATCCGCGCCTCATGATCGCGCGCCTCCGGCGGCATCAGCCCGATCTCGCCGGTCGGCACGTACGGGGCGTTCGCGACGATCACCCCGACGGCGCCGCGCAGGTCGTCGGGCAGCGCGGCGTAGAGGTCCCCCTGCCACACCCGTCCGCGGCCGCGGAGGTTCCGGGCCGCGACCACGGTCGCGGCCGGGTCGACGTCGGCCGCGTGCACGACCGCTCCGGGGAGGCGCTCGAGCAGCGCCGCCGCCACCGCGCCGACCCCGCAGCACAGTTCGACGATCACCGTGCCGCTGCCGGCATGCTCCAGCGCGAGGTCCACCAGCAGCTCGGTGCGCCGGCGCGGCACGAAGACGCCCTGCGCCACCTCGATCCGCAGGCCGGCGAACTCCGCCCAGCCGAGCAGCTGCTCGAGCGGCTCCCCCGCGATGCGCCGGCGCACGAGGCGCTCGAGCTGGTCGCCGTCGGCGGCCGCGGAGAGGAGCACGGACTCCTCCTCCGCGAACACGCACCCTGCCGCCCGCAGGCGGTCGGCGAGCGTCGTCACCCGGTCGTCTCGCTATGCGGGGCGGCCACCGGTTTGGACTGACTGCTCCCCCGCTGGCGAAGATGCACGGTGGCCAGCACGATGACGGCGACGACGAGGAACTCGCTCTGCCAGTTCTGGAATGACTGGAACCAGAACTCGCTGGTGCCGAGGAATTCGAGAGGCGTCACGCCCGCGGAGCCGTGAGCGATCTGCTCCTCGCTGTACTCCTGCGCTCCGCCGACCGCGTGCAGTGCGAACGAGGCGAGGAAGAGGACGGCGAAGAGCAGGAGCAGTGAGTTCTCGTAGAGGATGAGCGCCAGCCCGCCGCGGCGGACCGGCCACGGGGTCTTCGCGGTCTGCTTCGCCGCTCGCGGGTCGGCGTCCTGCGGCGCACGTTCGCCGGGCGGCTTGGACTCCGACGAGCCCTTTTGGAACAGGAACACCGTGAGCACCACGTAGGCGCCCATCTGCAGGAATTCGCTCTCCCAGTTCTCGAAGGTCGCCTCGAGGAAGCCCCCGGTGCCGAGATATTCGACAACCGTGACGGGCGACTGCCCGTGCTGGGTCTGCTCCGCCGAGTAGCTCGCGGCGCCCGTGAGGATCATGCCCATCCAGAAAATCAGGAAGAGCGCGGCGTTGACCCAGAACAGCCCGTGATCCCGAAAGAACCGCATGGTGTCATTGTGGTCTCTCGCCCCCTCCCAATGGGGATGGCGGCCCCGCCACGCGGCCGTCTACCGTGACGGCGGGAAGGACCGGATGGGCGAGAGCACGGCCACGCGCGACGCCGTCCTGCTGCGCCCGCTGTGGCAGGACTTCGCCGGTACGCTCACCCTTTGCACGGCCGCGGGGCTCGCGCCGGTGGTGCTCGCCCTCGCCGTTCTGAGCCAGGGCACGCTCGTCTTCCACACGGTCATCGGCGCCGCGCTGATCGCCGTCCTCGGAACGGCGAGCGCCGGACTGCGCGTGCGCACCGCCTCCCTCGAGATCGCCGCGGACGGGATCCGCGAGCACCACTACTTCGGCAGGACCGTCCTGACGCCCGCGCCCGACGTCGCCGTCGTCCTGGTCGTCGACGTCGCCTCCGGCTCCGGGTCGGCACGGCAGATCTTCGTGCTCGACGCGGGCGGCCGCACCCGCGTGCGCGTCTCCGCCCGGTTCTGGGAGCCGGGCGTCATCGAGACGCTGGCGGCCGCGTATCCGGTGGAGGTCGTTCGAGTGTCCGGACCGATCTCGGTCCGTGAGTTCCGGCGCGCCTACAGGCCGCGCCTCCGCTGGCACGAGCGACACCTGTGGGTCATCACGGCGGGAACCTGCGCCCTCGCCCTGCTAGTGCTGGTGCCCGCGCTGGCCGCCACAACCACGCTGCACTAGAGGAGTGCAGGACCGCAGCAGCAGCAGAGGCGCCCCGAGCGCCCGATCCGCAGGATCTCTCCGCGCACCGCCACGCCGATGCCGGGCCCGGTCGGCACGGCGAGCCGCCCCTCCCGCAGCACGAACGGCTCGGTCAGGTCCTCGCCGAAATAGCGCCCGGAGGCCGACGTGTCCCCCGGCAGGGTGAATCCCGGCAGCGCGGCGAGCGCCACGTTGGCCGCGCGGCCGATCCCGGTCTCGAGCATTCCGCCGCACCAGACGGGCACGCCGCGTTCGGCGCAGGCGTCGTGCACGGGCACCGCGATGGCCGCGGCGAGCGTCACGTGGGCGGCGATGTCCTCCTCGAGAACGGCTGCTCGATCAGCAGGAGGTCGAAGGCGTCCAACTCTCGGAGCCGATCGATGTGCTCGAGGGTGCAGGCGGTGTTCGCGTCGACCTGGAGCGGGAAGCCGGGGGGCAGGGCCGAGCGCACGGCGGCCACGGCTCCAGATCCCAGCCGGGCTTGATCTTCAGCTTGATCCGCCGGTAGCCCTCGGCGACGTAGCCGGCGACCTCGTCGAGCAGGGCCTCGAGATCCGGCGCGATGCCGACCGACACGCCGCAGTCCACCTCGGTCCGCACGGCGCCGAGCCGGTCGCCGAGCGAGCGGCTCTCGCCTCGCAACTCCGCGTCGAGCAGGGCCGTCTTCGCCATCCGCTGGCCGATGATGCCGCGGACGAGGCCCGCGAAGCCGGCGGCCGGAGTCTCGGGTGCGGCAAGAAGCGCCGGCACCAGGTAGCGCTCGAGAACCGCCGCGCAGCCGTCGACCTATTCGGAGCTGTAGACGGGCTCGCTCATCGCGACGCACTCTCCCCAGCCGTCGGCGTCGTCGGTGCGCACCCGCACCAGCAGGACGTCGCGGGCGGTCTGTCGGCCGAATGAGGTCTCGAACGGACGCACCATCGGCATCGCGACGCGGTGCAGCTCCACGGCTCGGATGCTCATCTGCGGACTCTCCTGCTGGGCATCGTCATGCGGGCTCCTCGGTGAAGACGTAGGCGTCGCCGACCAGCTCCGGGCGCCGGCCCGCCGCGAAGGCGTGGCGGGCCCCGCCCGGGCCGCGCGACGGACGACAGCGGCGGCGGCCGGATCGGCTCCGCGAAGCGTCTCGTAGTCGGCGAGCAGCTGCAGGCGGTCGGCGGCCGACCACTCGCGGCGCCGGCCCGCGAGGGCGTCGGCGACGCGCTCCGACTCGAGTCGCCAGGCCACCTCCAGCCGGTCGGTCGCGTCCTCCCCGTTGACGGCGTCGCGGAGGCTGCCGTAGAAGTCGGGCAGCAAGCGCCGCGCCTCGGCGCCGAGCCGGACGAGGTTGAGCGTGGCGTTCCGGCGGAGAAGCGGGTCGTAGGTCCAGCGGATCTCCGGCACCCCGGCGGCACGGGCGAGCGCACGCTGCCGCAGCTTGAGCGCCGCCCCGACACCCCGGCCGCGCCGGGCGGGCGCGACCGCGGCCATGTGACTGTGCCAGTGCAGGCCCTCCGCGGTGCCGGCGAACGCGAACGCGGCACCGACCGGCTCACCGTCCGCCACCGCCAGCAGGATCGGACAGCCGGCTGCGGAGGCGGCGAGCAGCAGAGCCCGATCGGGTGACCGTCCGGCGCCCCAGGTCGACAGGTCGACCGCGGCGCCGAGCTCGGCGTCCGACGCCGGCCGCGTCGGCACACCGGCGCGTGCGTCGGCGGCCGACGCCTCGCGCTCGGCGCCCGTCACCGCTCCCCCAGGCCCCAGTGCTGCCCGTAGCCGCCGTCCGCCTCGGGCCGCGCCATCAGTTCGAGGAACGGCCGCGCGTCGAACGGCTCGGGCCCGCGCACGCCGGAGCCCGCCCACTGCCCGGCCGCCAGGAGCTCGAGGGCGCGAACCGGGTTGAGGGGGGTCTGCCACACGACGCACCGGCTTTCGTACTCCGCCCTCGCCTGCTGTTGTCGCTGACGTGGTACAGGTAAACGGCCCGGGGGCGGCCGTCGGCGCCGAGGCCGGTGACGTACACGCCAGCGCACGTCTTGCCGGTCATCCGCGGGCCGATCGTGGCCGGATCGGGGAGCGCGGCGGCCACCCCGTGCCGGCGCCCGCGAAGATCGTCGGCACGAACTTCGGCTCGACCGCGTTCATGACGTGCGTCGCGCGGTGCGCCCGGGCGACGGACTGGACCGAGTCCGCGTCCGAGGCGTCGATCCGGTCCACGGCGAACCGGGCCGCGACCTCCGCCCCATGCCGACGCTCGATCCACGCTCGGGTGCGCTCAGCGCGCGGCCGGATCGTAAGCGGTGATGATCATCGGTTCGAAGAAGGAGCGTCGTGCGGCGATCTGGCGATCGCATCGCCCACGCCACCGGCACCCACCAGCAGGATCCGCATGGTCGTACGCTAGCGAGCCGCGCGCGCCCGCGGGTCGGGCGATCCGTCCGCGCTGCCGGGCCGGCCGGGTCAGAAGCCGCGGCTGCCGCCGGCCGTGCGCACATCGCGCCACCGACCGCCAGGAGCCATGTGCCGCGCACCGAGCAGGTGGTCGAAGACGATGTTCGTCTGGGTCGAGGCGACGGACTCGTCCATGCTCAGCTCCGAGGCCACGAAGTCGCGCAGCTGCGCGGTGGAGGCGCAGGCGACATGGATGAGGAAATCGTCACCGCCACCCAGGAAGAACACGTTGAGCACATTGGGCAGGGTCACCACCCGCCGTGCGTAGGTGCTGATCTGCGCGCGTGCCTGCGCCTGTAGCCGCACCGCGACGATCGCCTCGATGGGGAGACCGAGGGCGGCCATGTCGGGTTGCGCATGGAACGAGCGCAGCACGCCCTGCTCCTGCAGAGCGCGCACGCGGACGAGGCAGGTGGAGGGCGCGACCCCAACCCGTTCGGCCAGCTCTTTGTTGCTGAGCCGAGCGTCGCGGGTGAGCTCCCAGACGATTTGCTCGTCGATCTCGTCGATGCCGTTCGCCATATCCGCTCCCGAGTCGAATGTTGCGGCGTTCGCCGGTCGAATCCGCCGCCTTTTTCGAATGATATTCGGTAAGGATGCGGAAGGTCGTGCGAAACGGAGACAATGGCGCAGCCCACCGAAGAATAGAAGGAGCAGCCGTGATCGTCGGCGTACCCCAGGAAATCAAGAACAACGAGTTCCGCGTGGCGATGACGCCCGCGGGCGTGTTCGAACTCGTCCGACGCGGTCACACCGTCCTCGTCGAGCGGGGCGCGGGCCTCGGCGCCTCGATCCCGGACGACGAGTATGAGCAGGCGGGTGCGACGATCACCGACCTCAACACCGTGTGGTCGGCGGAGATGATCGTCAAGGTCAAGGAGCCGATCGCGCCCGAGTATCCGCGGATGCGCGAGGGCCAGCTCCTGTTCACCTTCCTCCACCTCGCCGCGGCGGAGCCGCTCGTCGAGGCTCTGCTCGAGCGCCGCGTCACGTCGCTCGCCTACGAGACCGTGCAGCTCGCCGACGGCTCGTTGCCCCTGCTCGCGCCGATGAGCGAGGTGGCCGGGCGGCTGTCCGTCCTCGTCGGGGGTACCCACCTGATGGGCAGCAACGGCGGCCGCGGCGTGCTCCTCGGCGGCGTGCCGGGCGTGCGCCCCGCGAAGGTGGTGGTCATCGGCGGTGGCCAGGCCGGCAGCAACGCCGTGAGCCAGGCGGTCGCGAGCGGCGCCGACGTCACGGTGCTCGACCTCTCCCTCCCCCGGCTCCGGCAGATCGACGAGCTCTACGCCGGACGGGTCAAGACCGTCGTGTCGAACGGCTACGAGATCGAGCGCAGCGTGCTCGAGGCCGACCTGGTCATCGGCGCGGTCCTCATCCCCGGTGCCGCGGCACCCAAGCTCGTCTCGCACGACCTGGTGACGCGGATGAAGCCCGGCTCGGTGCTCGTCGACATCGCCATCGATCAGGGCGGCTGCTTTGAGGACTCCCGGCCGACGACGCACGACGACCCCACCTTCCGAGTCGGCGACGCGATCATGTACTGCGTGGCGAACATGCCGGGCGCGGTCTCCTCCACGTCGACGTTCGCACTGACCAACGCGACGATGCCCTACATCACGCGCGTCGCCGACCTCGGCTGGCAGGAGGCCGTCGCCCGCGACGCCGCCCTGGCCGCCTCGGTCTCGACCGTCGACGGCCACCTCACGCACGCACCGACCGCCGCGGCGTTCCCGCGCTTCGCGCACACCCCGCTCGCGGAGCTGGGCGCCGGCGCGCGCGCCTGACGTCCGACTCAGTCGCCCGAATCAGTCGCCGGCGCTGTCGCGGAGCACCGCGATGCCGTCGGCGACTTTCGGCGTGCGCGGTGCTGAGCGGAGAGGGGCCGAGCCGGATGCCACCGGGCGCCCGGAAGTCGGGCAGCACGCCGCGCTCCCACGCGCGCGGTGATCGACCGGGCGTCCGGGTGCTCGAGCGTCACGTGGGAGCCCCGCCGCCGGGGATCCCTGGACGTGGCGACGGTCATGCCGCGGTCGGCGAGCAGCGCGTCCGCGGCTTCCAGCGCGAACCCCGTGAGGCGCATCGACTTCTCCCGCACGGCGGCCATCCCCGCCCGCTCGATCAGGTCGAGCATGTCGCGCATCGGCTGCATCGCCACCACCGACGGGGTGCCGCTGAGGAAGCGCCGGATGCCCGCCGCGGGCGTGTAGCCGGCGCCCATCTCGAACGGCGCTGCGGAACCCCTCCAGCCAGCGATCGGCTGCTCCAGCTCGCCCTGCCTGCTAGGTGCAGGCCACCGCGAGGTCGACGCCCCCACCGGTCGAGCTCGATCGGCACGGATACCACCGAGTGGCAGACGTCCCAGCGCATGGGCGCGCCGGCGTTGTGCGCGATCCGGGTGATGAGCTCCGCGTCGGCGAGGTGTCCCGACCGGTAAGCGACGCGGCTGAGGAGGATGAGGGCGGTGCTCCCCCATCGCGGTGGCCACCTGGTCGGCCTCGATGCTGGCGTGCGGGTCGACGGCCACCCACCGGACGGACCCGCCGGTCCCGGCGGCGATGTGCTCGACCACGTAGCGGTCGGTGGGGAAGTTGTCGTGGTCGATGACGATCTGGTCGCGCGTCCGTGGCGAGCGGCGAGCGCCGCCCGGACCAGCTTGTAGAGGAGCACCGTGGTCGAGTCGCCGACAATCGTCTGGCCGGGCGCGGCGCCCAGGGTGGAAGCGCCGATCCGGTCGCCCACATCCTGGGGCAGAGTGAGCCACTCCTCGTCCCAGGCGCGGATCAGCCGGGACGACCAGGTCTCGAGCAGCCCGGCCAGGCGGGCTCCGGTGGCGCGGAGCGGGCGGCCGAGGGAGGCCGTTGAAGTAGGCGCGCACGCCCGGATCGTCGACGAACTCGGCGCGGAAGCCGGCCCGCGGGTCGGCGGGGTCCAGTTCGGCCGCGCGGGCAGCGAAGTTCTCGGGATCGGTCGTCCCGCCATCCCGCCCCGGGCCGGGCGCGTACCTCCCACGGGTCCGGCGCGGTCCCCGACGGCTGATAGGTTGCGGCGGTGGGCGTGCGCATCGAGAAGGTCGAGCTGCCGGGGATCGGCACCCGGCACGACGTGCTCACCGAGAGCGGGCGCCGGGTCGGCGTCGTCGCCCACCGGAACGGGGACCGCGACCTCGCCTTCTTCGACATCGACGACCCGGACGCCGCGGGCGACTCCGTCGCCCTCACCGACGACGAGGCCGCCGCGCTGGCCAATGTGCTCGGGGCCTCGGTGCTGCTCGGCCAGCTGACCGGCATCCGCGAGCAGGCGACGGGCCTCTACACGGAACAGATCGTGCTGCCCGCGGACTCCCCGTACGCGGGCGGCGTGCTCGGCGACACGAAGGCGCGCACCCGGACGCACACGTCGATCGTCGCGATCGTGCGCGGGGCCGAGGTCATCCCCTCGCCCACCCCAGCCGACAGCCTGGAGCCCGGCGACACCCTCGTCGCCGTCGGCACCCGGCACGGTCTCGACGCCCTCGCGGAGCTGCTGACCTCCGGGCGCCGCTGACCCCCGTGAGCCAGTCCACCCTGCTCCTGGTCGAGGTGGGCGCCCTGCTGCTCGGACTCGGCCTGCTCTCGCGCTTCGCCGGCCGCTTCGGCATCTCCGCGATCCCGCTGTTCCTCCTCGCCGGCCTCGCCTTCGGTCACGGCGGCTGGATTCCACTGTCCGCCAGCGAAGAGTTCTTCGAAACCGGCAGCGAGATCGGCGTCATCCTGCTACTCGTCATGCTCGGCCTGGAGTACAGCCCGAGCGAGCTCGTGCACAGTCTCACTCGCAACCGCGCCGCCGGCGTCCTCGACGCCTTGCTCAACGCTCTTCCCGGCGCCGCCTTCGCGCTGATCCTCGGCTGGGGGCCGATCGCCGCGGTCACGCTGGCCGGCGTGACCTGGGTGTCCTCGTCCGGCGTGATCGCGAAGGTGCTGCGCGACCTCGGCCGGCTCGGCAACCGGGAGACGCCGACCGTTCTGTCGGTGCTCGTCATCGAGGACCTCGCGATGGCGTTCTACCTGCCCGTGCTGTCCGCTCTCGCCCTCGGGGCGAGCCTCGCGCAGGGGGCTACGACGCTGGCGGTGGCCATCGCGGTGGTCGCGGTCATCCTGTACCTCGCGCTGCGGCACGGGGCCGGAGTGTCCCGCCTGTTCTCGGCGAGCCACTCGGAGTCGCTCCTGCTCGGCGTGCTGGGGCTGACCATCCTCGTCGCGGGGCTCGCCCAGCAGGTCAATGTCTCGGCGGCGGTCGGCGCGTTCCTCGTCGGCATCGCTCTCTCCGGGCAGGTCGCGGCGACCGCCGAGGAGCTGCTCTCCCCGCTTCGCGACCTGTTCGCGGCGATCTTCTTCGTGTTTTTCGGGCTGTCCACCGACCCGAGCGACATCGTGCCCGTCCTGGTCCCGGCCGCCATCCTCGCGGTGGTCACCATCGGCACGAAGGTCGCGACCGGGTACTTCGCGGCCGCCCGGGCAGGCATGGGCATCCCGGGACGCTGGCGCACCGGCTTCGCCCTCACGCCGCGCGGGGAGTTCTCGATCGTCATCGCCGGCCTCGCGGTGGGCGCCGGAGTGGAGCCCCAGCTGGCGCCGCTCGCGACCGCTTACGTGCTCATCACGGTGGTGGCCGGCCCCCTCCTCGCGCGCATCCCGGACACCGCCCGCTTCCGGGCAGCGGTCCGCCGCCACGGCGACACGCGCCGCGCCCGGGCGATCGTCGGCTGACCCGCCGCGGCGCCGCCCAGACCGCTCGAGCGCGGTGCGTAACACCGAGCGCGGGCTGTGCACCTACCGCGCTCGGCGCCTCGTACCGCGCTCGGCGGGGTCAGTCCTCGAGAGCAGGGACCCTGCGCGGCCGCACGACGACCCAGAGGCTCAGCACGCCGACGACCGCGGTGACCCCCATCACGATGCCCATCGGGGCGGCCGTGCCGATGCCGATCAGGCCGACGACCGGCGAGATGAGGCCGGCGAGGCCGAAGTTCACCGCGCCGAGCAGCGACGCCGCCGTGCCCGCCTCGCTGCCGTGGGAGACGAGCGCGAGCACCTGGACGCAAGGGAAAGCGAAGCCGCAGGCGAGGATGAAGAACCAGAGCGGGATCAGCACCGCCACCAGGTCGGCGCCGACCACGACGGCCAGCACGATCGCGGCCGCGGACAGGAGCTGCACGGCGGTGGTGCCGGCGAGGATCCACTGCGGGCCGAGCACCCGGGTGAGCCGGGAGCTGGTCTGGTTGCCGATCAGCACTCCCAACGAGTTGACAGCGAAGAGGATGCCGTACTGCTGAGCGTCCAGCCCGTAGACCTCCTGGAACAGGAACGGCGACGCGGACAGGTAGGCGAACAGGCCACCGAACTGCATGCCGCCGACGATCGCGACGCCGACGAACACCCGGTCGGTGAACACCGCCCGATAGCCGCGCAGAACCGACGCGGAGCCGGACGCGGAGCGCATCTCCCGCGGGAGCGTCTCCCGGATCAGGAATGCGCCGACCACGACGAGCACCCCACCGTAGCCGGCGAGCGCCACGAAGATGCCGCGCCAGTCGACGAGGAGCAGCAGCTGACTGCCGATGAGGGGCGCGACGATCGGCGCAAGCGAGGTGATGAGCGCGAGGCGCGCCAGCATCCTCACCAGCGGCCGGCCGCCGAACAGGTCGCGCACCATCGCCATCGCCACGACGGCGCCGCCCGCCGCCCCCATGCCCTGCAGGACGCGGAAGATGCCGAGGAGCGCCACATCAGGGGCGATCGCGGCGCCCACCGAGGCGAGCACGTGCACGACGGTCGCAACGAGCAGCGGCACCCGACGGCCCACTCGGTCGCTCCACGGCCCGACGAGCAGCTGGCCGAGCGCGAAGCCCACCGTGGTGCCGGTCAGCGTGAGCTGCACCGCGGCGTCGCTCACTCCGAGGTCGGCCGTCAGCTGAGGGAACGCCGGCAGGTAGAGGTCGATGGTGAACGGCCCCAGCCCGACGAGGGCGCCGAGGACGACCACGAACAGCGCCGCTTGGCGACGGCTCATGGCGTCGCCGGGGTGCGCGGAGGGACGGGAGGAGACGGAGGTGCGGCTGGCGAGCGCGGTCACGACGGCTTTCGGAAGTCGAGGTGCGAAGGGCGGCTTCCTCGGCACCCGCAGAACAGACCGTCGAGTCTACGCCCGCCCGGCGCCCCCGGCCGAGGCTAGCCGGCGGCGGGAGCGTCGGGCAGGATGTGCGTCTTCACCAGCTGCGAGTACCAGAGGGCGCTGTCCTTCGTGGTCCGCTCGAGCGTGTCGAAGTCGACCCGCACGATGCCGAACCGCTTCGAGTATCCGTACGCCCACTCGTAGTTGTCGAGCAGCGACCACACCTGGTAGCCGCGCAGGTCCACGCCCTGCTCGATCGCCCGGTGCGCGGCGGCGAAATGCCGGCGCAGGAAGTCGGTGCGCTCCACGTCGTGGATCCGCCCGTCTTCGGCGACGACGTCATCGAAGGCCGCGCCGTTCTCCGTGATCATCAGGGCCTGGCCCGGGAACTGACGGTGCAGGGAGAGCAGCAGCTCCTCGAACCCGTCGGGCGCGATGTTCCAGCCCATCGCCGTCTTCGGCCCCGGCAGGGGAAGGAACTCGACGCGGTCCGCGCCCGGGTACGGCGTACCGGCGGACAGGTTGTGATTCGCATCGCCGCGCTTCTCGCCGACCCCGTCCCAGAGTTGCACCGACGCGGTGTTGTAGTAGTTGACGCCGAGGATGTCGATGGGCTCGGCGATCGCCGCCAGGTCGCCGTCCTCGACGAAGGCCCAGTCGGTGATCGCCGCGGTGTCGGCGAAGAGGTCCTCGGGGTACGCGCCCTTCAGCATCGGCCCGGTGAAGACGCGGTTCGCGATCGCGTCGATCTGGCGCACCGCCTCCTTGCCACCAGGGCCGCCCGGGCGTGCGACGGCGAAGTTGAGCGTGACCGAGTACTGCGCGTCGGCCGCGACGACGCCGCGCAGGGCGGTGATCGCCTGTCCGTGAGCCAGGTTCAGGTGGTGTGCGGCCCGCAGCGACTCGATCTCGCTCACCCGGCCGGGAGCGTGCACGCCGGAGCCGTAGCCGAGGAACGCCGAGCACCACGGCTCGTTGAGCGTCGTCCAGGTGCCGATCCGGTCCCCCAGCGCCTCGCCGACGATGCGCGCGTAGTCGGCGAAGCGGTCTGCGGTGTCCCGCGCCGGCCAGCCGCCCGCGTCCTCGAGCGGCTGCGGAAGATCCCAGTGGTAGAGGGTGGCGATCGGCGTGATCCCGCGCTCGAGCATGCCGTCGACGAGCCGGCGGTAGAAGTCGAGGCCCGCCTGGTTGACTGCGCCGGAGCCGGTGGGCTGGATCCGCGGCCACGCGATCGAGAAGCGGTAGGCGTCGAGCCCGAGGTCCCGGATCAGGTCGAGATCCTGCTCGTAGCGGTGGTAGTGGTCGTCGGCGACATCGCCGGTGTCGCCGTTCAGCACCTTGCCGGGGGTGCGGGCGAAGGTGTCCCAGATGCTGGGCCCGCGGCCGTCCTCGGCCGCCGCTCCCTCGATCTGGTAGGACGCCGTGGCGGAGCCGAACAGGAAGCCGTCGGGGAAGGTCAGGCCCGAGTCGCGATAGTCCGCGCTGCCGGTCGTCATGGGGGTCTCCTGGGGGCTCGGTGGGCAGGTCCGCGCCGGATCGAGCGGACGATCGGCGGTCGGGGCACCGACGCCGGCGCGGCCGCCGCGCCGGCGCTGCGGCAAACTCTGCCACACTGAGAGCGCTCCCAGACACTCCGTCGGCGTGCGGGGACGACATGCCTGTTGCGAGACAACGATCGGGGCCCGCACGCCCTTCACGGATGCCACTCGAGCGCCTGCGCGACTACCGCTCACGGGTGGCCGACCCGGCCGGCTTCGACGACTTCTGGTCCGGCGCACGGGAGGAGGCGCGAGCCGCGGGCGGCGGGCCGGTCCTGCGGCCCGCCGCGACCCCGGTGACCGAGCTCTCGTCGAAGACCTCACCTTCCCGGGCTACGCCGGCGAGCCGGTGCGCGCCTGGGTCACCCGGCCGGACCGGGCGGGTGCGCTGCCCGCCGTCGTCGAGTTCATCGGCGACAACGACGGGCGCGGACGCGCGGTTCCTCGGCGACTTCCCCCGGTCGATCGCGGTGACGCCCAGCCGGCCGTTCACGGAGATCGCCCGATACGTCGCCACGCACCGCATGCCGGCCGAGGAGGTGCTCGACACGCTCGCCTACCTCGACGGCGTCAACTTCGCGCGCCGCACGAGCGCCCCGGCGCTGTACTCGGTGCCCGCCAGCGTGTTCGCCGCCCACAACGCGCACCGCGGGGACGACCGCCGCATCGCGGTGTACCCGTACAACGGCCACGAGGGCGGCGAGCTGCACCAGTGGTTCCGCCGAGTCGCGTGGCTGCGGGAGCGCCTCGGCTGACCGCTCATTCTGACGGCAACGCTTCGGCCGAACGGCACCGCTGCACCGTTGCCGTCAGGCCTCAACGGTGCCGGCAACGGCTGGCGGGAACGACGAAGCGCCTCGCCGCGGGGACGGTCCCGCAGCGAGGCGTTGAATCGTGCGACGGGTCAGCGGACGCCGGAGCGGCGCTTGTTGAACACGTCGAAGGCGACGGCGAGGAGCAGCACGAGGCCCTTCACGGCCTGCTGCCACTCGATGCCGATGCCCATGATCGACATGCCGTTGTTCAGCACGCCGATGATGAGGCCACCGATGATGGCGCCGCCCACCGTGCCGACGCCGCCCTGCACCGCGGCGCCGCCGATGAAGGCCGCGGAGATGGCCTCCAGCTCGAAGCCGTCACCCGCCTTCGGACCGGCGAGGTTGAGTCGCGCGGTGAAGACGAGGCCCGCCAGGGCCGCCAGCACGCCCATGTTCACGAACAGCCAGAAGTCGACCGACCGGGTTTTGATGCCCGACAGCTCCGCCGCGTGCCGGTTGCCGCCGATCGCGTAGATGTGCCGACCGAAGACGCTGCGGTTCGCGACGGTCCCGTAGATGAGCACGAGCACGGCGAGGATGATCAGGGTGATCGGGATGCCCTTGAAGGTCGCGAGGGCGTAGGTGAACAGGCCCATGCCGATGCCGATCAGGGCCAGCTTGATGAGGGACCAGCCCACCGGCTCCACGTCCTGGCCGTAGCTGACGCGGCCGCGGCGGGTGCGGATCTGCTGCACCACGAGGGCGGCGATCGCGATCAAGCCGATCACCAGCGTGATGATGTCGATCGACGAACGGGGGCCCAGTTCTATGGGCGCGAGCTCGAGGAAGCCGTTGCCGAGGGCGCGGTACTCCGTGGGGAAGGACCCGATGTTCGAGTTACCGAGCACCACGAGCGCAAGACCGCGGAAGATCAGCATGCCCGCCAACGTGACGATGAAGGCCGGTATGCCGACGTAGGCGATCCAGAATCCCTGCCAGGCACCCACCAGGGCGCCGATCGCCAGTGACAGGATGACGGCGAGCCACCAGTCCAGGCCCATCTTGACCGCGAACACGCCCGACACCGCGCCGATGAACGCCGCGACGGAGCCGACCGACAGGTCGATGTGGCCGGCGACGATCACGAGCACCATGCCGATCGCCAGGATCAGGATGTACCCGTTCTGGACGATCAGGTTGGAGACGTTCTGCGGGCGGAGCAGGATCCCGTTCGTCAGGACCTGGAACAGCACAATCACGAGAATGAGCGCGAGGAAGATGCCGTTCTTGCCGAGATCCGCGAGGACGTGCGCGATCGCCTGCGTGAAGCGGTTGACCGGGGGGCCGATCTCCTCGCTGCCGGTGGGGCCGCCGCCGGGCCGAAGCTCCGTGTTCGTCATGCGTGCTACTCCTTCGTGTGTGCTGTGCGAGCCCTCAGCGGGGGGATTCCATGGTCATGTACTTGAGCAGCATCTCGGGCGAGGCCTCCTCGATGGGCACCTCGCCCGTGATCCGCCCCTCGGAGAGGGCGTAGATCCGGTCGCAGATGCCGAGCAGCTCCGGCAGCTCGGAGGAGATCACGATGATGCCCTTGCCCTCCGCCGCGAGCCGGTTGATGATCGTGTAGATCTCGTACTTCGCGCCGACGTCGATGCCGCGCGTCGGCTCGTCGAGGATCAGCACGTCAGGATCCGAGTAGATCCATTTGGACAGGACGACCTTCTGCTGGTTGCCGCCGGAGAGCTTGCCCGTCTTGGCGAGCACGCTCGGCGCCTTGATGTTCATGCTCTTCCGGTACTCGTTGGCCACCTGGTACTCCTGGCCGTCGTTGACGAGACCGAGCCGCTCGAGTTTCTTCAGCGACGCCATCGAGACGTTGCGCTTGATGTCCTCGATCAGGTTGAGCCCGTACACCTTGCGGTCCTCGGTCGCGTACGCGAGGCCGTTGTCGATCGCCTCGGCGACCGTGCGGGTGCGGATTTCCTTGCCCGCTTTGAACACCTTGCCGGAGATCCGGGAGCCGTAGCTGCGGCCGAACAGGCTCATCGCGAACTCGGTGCGGCCGGCGCCCATCAGCCCCGCGATGCCGACGATTTCGCCACGCCGAACCGACAGGTTCACGTTGTCCACGACCACGCGGTTGGGGTCCTGCGGGTGGTGCGCGGTCCAGTCCTCGACGCGGAGGATCTCCTCGCCGATGTGCGGGGTGTGGTCCGGGTAGCGGTGCTCGAGGTCCCGACCGACCATGTCCTTGATGATGCGGTCCTCGGTGATCTCCGCCTTCGGCATCGTCTCGATGGTCTTGCCGTCGCGGATCACCGTGACGGCGTCCGCGATCTTTTTGATCTCGTTCAGCTTGTGGCTGATGATGATGCTCGTGATGCCCTGCTCCTTGAGGGCGAGGATCAGGTCGAGCAGGTGAGCGGAGTCTTCGTCGTTGAGGGCCGCGGTCGGCTCGTCGAGGATGAGCAGCTTCACCTCCTTGGAGAGCGCCTTGGCGATCTCCACGAGCTGCTGCTTGCCGACGCCGATGTCCATGATCTTGGTGGTCGGCTTCTCCCGCAGCCCGACGCGGGCGAGCAGCGCCTGCGCCCTCTTGTTCGCCTGGTGCCAGTCGATGAGGCCGAAGCGGCCCTTCACCTCGTTGTTGAGGAAGATGTTCTCCGCGATGGAGAGGTAGGGGCTGAGGGCCAGCTCCTGGTGGATGATGACGATGCCCTTGGCCTCGCTGTCGCGGATGCTGCTCAGCGACAGCGTCTCGCCCTCGAAGACGATGTCGCCCTCGTAGGTGCCGTGCGGGTAGACGCCGGAGAGGACCTTCATCAGCGTCGACTTGCCGGCGCCGTTCTCCCCGCAGATGGCGTGGACCTCGCCGCGCGCGACCTCGAGGGTGACGTCGGACAAAGCCTTCACGCCCGGGAAGGTCTTCGTGATGCCGCGCATCTCGAGGATGTTGCTCGTCTCCATGTGCGAACCCGCTTCCTGTACGCGTCGGTGGGGATGGGAGCCGGTGGTGGGGAGGCTACTCCCCACCACCGGCCGGGTTGACGGGCGTGCCGTCAGAGAATCGACTTAGCCGTCGATCTCGTCCTGCGTCCAGTAACCCGTGTCGACGAGCGTCTCGGTGATGTTGTCCTTGACGACGATCACCGGCTGGAGGAGGTACGACGGCACGACCTTGACGCCGTTGTCGTAGTCCGTCGTGTTGTTGATCTCCGGCTCCTCGCCGTTGAGCACGGCGGTGGTCATGGCGACCGCCTCCTTGGCGAGCTCGCGCGTGTCCTTGAAGATCGTCGCGTACTGTTCGCCGGCGACGATGGCCTTCACGGAGTCGATCTCGGCGTCCTGGCCCGAGATGATCGGGAAGTCCGTACCGACGACATAGTCGTTGTCGGTCAGGGCCGAGATGATGCCACGACTGATGCCGTCATAGGGCGACAGGATCGCGTCCACCTGGGTGCCGTCGGAGTAGTTGGCCGTCAGAAGGTTCTCCATGCGGTCCTGGGCGACGTCTCCGTCCCAGCGCAGCGTCGCGATCTGCTCGATGTCCGTCTGGCCGGACTTCACCACGAGGGTGCCGTCGTCGATCAGCGGCTGCAGCACGTCCATCGCTCCGTCGAAGAAGAAGAACGCATTGTTGTCGTCGAGCGACCCGGCGAACAGCTCGATGTTGAACGGGCCGGCCGGCGCGCCCTCGATCGGGGTGCCGTCGAGCTCGGTCAGGCCGAGGCCGTTGAGGACGCTCCACGCCTGCTGCTGGCCGACGAGGAAGTTGTCGAACGTGGCGTAGTAGCTGACGGCCTCGGTGTCGCGGAGGAGCCGGTCGTACGCGATGACCGCGATGTCCTGGCTGGCCGCGTCCTCGAGGACGTTGGTGAGCGTGGTGCCGTCGATCGACGCCACGATCAGGGCGACAGCGCCCTTGGTGATCATGTTCTCGATCTGGCTGACCTGGGTGGGGGTGTCATCCTCGGCGTACTGCAGGTCGACCTGGAAGCCGGCCTCCTCGAGCTGGTCTTTGACGGCGTTGCCGTCCTGGATCCAGCGCTCGGACGACTTCGTCGGCATCGCGACGCCGACGAGCTCGCCGCCGGCTTCGCCGCCGCCGGAGCCGCCGTCGCCGCCGCCCGCGCAGCCCGCGAGCGCGACGATGACGCCGCCCGCGAGGAGCGCGGTGAGTGCTCTCTTCTTCACTGTGTTTCCTTTCCTGGATGTGACAAGGACGCCGTTGTCAGCTTCCTCAGGTGCCCGGACGGATCCGGGGGTCGGTGGGGCTCGCTCAGATGCCCCGAGCGAGCCGGTGGTAGGCGGAGTTCCAGCGCACGGTGTCGCGGAACGCGGGGAGGGTGGTGTCGTCATCGATGACGAGCAGCTCCGTCTCGGCCATCTCGGCGAAGTCGCGGAACGCCTCGACGCCCACGGCGGTGGTCATGACGGTGTGGTGCGGGGCACCCGCGGTGAGCCAGGCGGCGGCGCTCGTGGCGAAGTCGGGCGCCGGCTTCCAGACTGCGTGGCCGACGGGGAGGTTCGGCATCGGCTCCGGCAGGGCGACGTTCTCGACCACGTTGGCGACGAGGCGGAACCGGTCGCGCATGTCGCTCATCGCGACCACGACGGCGGGGCCGGGGTCGGCGGTGAAGACCAGGAGGACCGGGTCCTCCTTGCCGCAGATGCCGAGCGGGTGGATCTCGAGGCGCGGGGTCCCGGTGGTGAGCGAGGGGCTGACCTCGAGCATGTGGGCGCCGAGGATGAGCTCGTTGCCGGGCTCCAGGTGGTAGGTGTAGTCCTCCATCAGGCTGGCGCCGCCGGGCAGCCCCGCGCCCATCACGCTCGCGACGCGCACGAGGATCGCGGTCTTCCAGTCGCCCTCCGCGCCGAAGCCGTAGCCGTCCGCCATCAGGCGCTGGACGGCGAGTCCGGGCAGCTGCTTCAGGGCGCCGAGGTCTTCGAAACTCGTGGTGAACGCCGCGAAGTCGCCGGCCTCGAGGAACGCGCGCAGGCCGAGTTCGATGCGCGCCCCGTCGCGGAGCGACTCGTGCCGCTCCCCGCCCCGCCGCAGTTCGGCCGCGACGTCGTAGCGCTCCTCGTACTCGGCGACGAGGCCGTCGACCTCCGAGTCGAGGGAGGCGGCCACCGCGTCGGCGAGCTCGTTCACGCCCCAGGTGTTGACCTGGACGCCGAACCGGAGCTCGGCCTCGGTCTTGTCGCCCTCGGTGACGGCGACGTAGCGCATGTTGTCGCCGAAGCGCGCGAGCTTGAGCGACCGGGACGCCGCGAAGCCGGCGGCCGCGCGCGCCCAGACGTCGACCTCGCCGCGCACCCGGTCGTCGGAGACGTGGCCGACGACCGTCTTGCGGGGAACCCCGAGTCGGGCCGCGATGTAGCCGAACTCGCGGTCGCCGTGGGCGGCCTGGTTGAGATTCATGAAGTCCATGTCGATGCTCGACCACGGCAGCGCCACGGCCGCCTGCGTGTGCAGGTGCAGGAGGGGCTTGCGCAGCGCATCGAGGCCGGCGATCCACATCTTCGCCGGCGAGAAGGTGTGCATCCAGGCGATGACGCCGATCACGCGGTCGTCGGAGTTCGCATCGAGGGCCGCCCGGCGGATGGCGTCGGCGTCGGTGAGGACGTCCGTCCACACCAGCTCGACCGGCAGGCTCTCGCCCAGCTCGTCCGCGATGCGCCGGGACTGCTCCGCCACCTGGCGCAGGGTCTCCTCGCCGTACAGGCCCTGGCTGCCGGTGAGGAACCAGACTTTGGAGGCGGCGAGGTCGGGCGTTGCGGTCATAGCGGAGGTCTCTCTCGGGGTCACAGGACGGCGAGGGCGGCGCGTTCGACGGCGACGCCTGCGGAGTAGCGGTCGAGGTAGGCGGCGAAGCCGGCGACGTCCTCGGGGTCGGGGTCGATGGTGCTGATCGGGGCGTTCGCGAACACGGTGTCGCGGAGGTAGGCGTCGAGGCCCGCGTCGGTGTCGGCCGCGGCATAGGCGGCGAGGACGGCGATGCCCCACGCGCCGCCCTCGGAGGCCGTCTCCGCCACCGCGACGGGGGCGGCGATCGCGCCCGCCAGGAACCGCTGGGCGACGCCCGCGGTTCGGAAGACCCCGCCGTGCGCCAGCATCCGGTCGAGCTGCACGCCCTCGCCGTCGAGCACCCGCAGTCCGAGGCTCAGAGCGCCGAACATGCCGTACAACTGGGCGCGCATGAAATTGGCCAGCGTCGGGCGGCTGTCCGGCGTGCGGACGACGAGCGGGCGCCCCTCGTCGAGGCCGAGGATCGGCTCGCCCGCGAGCAGGTTGTAGGCGAGCAGGCCGCCCGCGTCCGGTTCGCCCTCGAGCGCCTCAGCGAACAACGCCGCGTAGACGGCGTCGGTGTCCGCGTCGGCGCCGATCAGCGCGGCGAACCGGCCGAACATGCCCGCCCAGGCGGCGAGCTCGCTCGCGCCGTTGTTGCAGTGCACCATGGCCACCGCGTCGCCGGCGGGTGTGGCGACGATGTCGAGTTCGGGGTGGCTGCGCTCCAGCGGGCGCTCCAGCACGACCATGGCGAAGATGCTCGTGCCCGCGCTGACGTTGCCGGTCCGGGGCGCGATCGCACCGGTAGCGACCATGCCGGTCCCGGCATCGCCCTCGGGCGCGCAGAACACGGCGCCCGGACGGAGGGCCCCGGTGGGGTCGAGCAGGGCTGCACCCTCGGGCGTGAGGGTGCCGGCCGCCTCGCCGGCGACGAGCACTTCGGGCAGCAGCTCGGCGAGCCGCCAGTCCGCCCGGTCGCCGACGAGGGCGCCGAAGCGCTCGACCAGCCGCAGGTCGTAGTCGCGGGTGGCGACGTCGATCGGGAACACGCCGGAGGCGTCGCCGACGCCGAGCACGCGCCGGCCGGTGAGCCGCCAGTGCACGCAGCCGGCGAGGGTCGTGAGCGTGCGGACCGAGCCGACGTGCGGCTCGGCGTCGAGGACCGCCTGGTACAGGTGTGCGATCGACCAGCGCAGCGGGATGTTGACGCCGAACTCGGCGCTGAGGGCCTCGGCCGCGGCGGCCGTTGTGGTGTTGCGCCACGTGCGGAACGGCACCAGAAGATCGCCAGCTTCGTCGAGGGCCAGGTAGCCGTGCATCATCGCCGAGACGCCGATGGCGCGGAATGCCTCGGGCCGCACGCCGTGGCGGGCTTCCACGTCCGCGACGAGGTCGGCGTATGCGGCCTGCAGGCCGGCCCAGACGTCCTCGAGCGAGTAGGTCCATATCCGGTCCTCGAACCGGTTCTCCCACTCGGCTGCGCCGGTGGCGATCACCACGGCGGGGTCGTCGCCGACGAGGCACGCCTTGATGCGGGTCGAGCCGAGTTCGATGCCGAGCGTCGCGCGCCCGGACGCGATGGCGTCGCGCATCTGGTCCGCGCTCACCGGGCGGATCCGTCCGGGCCGGTGGCGGCCAGGCGGTCGTCCGTGGGCTGCCCCGCGAAGCTCGCCGTGCGGTCAGCCGAGGGCTGCCCGTAGACGTTTTGGTAGCGGTCGTAGAGCGCGTCGATCGCGTCCTGGGGGATGGGCACCGGCTGACCGAGCTGGCGGGAGAAGTGCACACTGCGCGCCACGTCCTCCACCATCACGGCGGCCTTCACGGCATCCTTGGCGCTCGAGCCGATGGTGAACGGCCCGTGGTTCTGCATGAGGACGGCGCGTGAGCGGTGTCCGCGGAGGGTCTCGACGATGCCCCGGCCGATCGAGTCGTCGCCGATGATCGCGAACGGCCCGACCGGGATGTCGCCGCCGAACTCGTCGGCCATCGCGGTGGTCACGCAGGGGATCGGCTCGGCGCGGGCGGCCCAGGCGACCGCGTACGGGGAGTGGGTGTGCACGACGCCGCCCACCCCGGGCATGTTCCGGTAGACGTATGCGTGCGCGGCGGTGTCGCTCGACGGCGCGTTCTCGCTGCCCGGGGTGCCGGGGATGACGGTGCCGTCGAGGTCGCAGACGATCATGTTCTCGGGCGCGAGGTCGTCGTAGCTCACCCCGGACGGCTTGATGACGAACAGCTCCGCGCCGGGCACCCGACCGGAGACGTTGCCGCCGGTCCAGACCACGAGCCCCCAGCGCACCAGCTCGTCGTGCAGGCGGGCGACCTCCTCGCGCTGCCGGGCGATGGCCACCTGCAGCTCGGGCGAGAACGCGCTCACGACCGCACCTCCGCAGCGGACGCCCGAGGGCTCGCCTGCGTCGGCTGCTGCGTCATCGCATTCACGCTGTGGAACCCCGTCGTTCATCGCCCGAAATCAATGTGAACGGTCACATCGACCGCCGCCAGTGTAGGCGGACCCCGCGCCGGGGTGTCAACTTCGGCGTCGTCTCGGTCTGGTAACAGGCCCCGCTACGGACGCAGCGGCGCGGTCGACGCCCGCACCACGAGCTCCGGGGCGATCGTGTTCGAGTACCCCTCACCGCCCTCCAGCTGGCCGAGGAGGAGCGCCACGCAGCGCCTGCCGAGCTCGGGGAAGTCCTGCCGGACGGTGGTGAGCGGCGGCGCGAAGTGCGCGGCCTCTGGGATGTCGTCGAAGCCGACGATGCTCACATCCCCCGGGCAGTCGAGGCCCGCCTCGCGCACCGCGTGCAGGAAGCCGAGCGCCATCTGATCGTTCGAGGAGAACACGGCGGTGAAGTCGCGGTAGCGCAGCAGCTCGCGGCCGGCGCGGTAGCCGAAGTCGGCCGTCCAGTCGCCGAGGATCGGCGCGGTGGTGGGCACGTCCCAGTCGCTCATCTCGGCGAGGAAGCCGCGCATGCGCGCTTCCGCCTCGATCCAGTCCTGCGGGCCGGTCAGGTGGTAGATCGAGCGGTGGCCGAGCTCGAGCAGGTGCCTCGTCGCGATGCGCGCGCCGGTGATCTGGTCGACGGAGAGCGCGTGCGTTTCCTCGTGCTCGGTGGACTGCAGCGTCACGTACGGCACCCGGATGCTGAGCGTCGAGATCGCGTCGAACACCCGCTGCTGCGGGGCGATGACGACGAGCCCTTCCGCCGCCTGGTCGAGCAGGTGGTCGAGCGCCTCGACGATCGCCGACGGGTCGGTCCCGCGCAGGTTCGCGGTCACCACGGAGTACCCGGCGATGCGCGCGGCCTCCTCGATCGCCAGCACGCTGCTCGCCGGGCCGTAGTGGAAGCGGTTGAAGATGAGGATGCCGATCGTGCGCGACCGGCTGGTCACGAGGACGCGGGCCGCCCGGTTCGGCCGGTACTGCAGGCTCTCCATCGCGTCGAGCACCCGCTGCCGGGTCGCCGGGCGCATGCTCGGATGGTCGTTGAGCACGCGCGAGACGGTCTGATGCGACACCCCCGCGAGGCGGGCGACATCGCGGATGCTCGCCGCGCGGCCGCTTGTCACATCGCCTGTCACATGCACAGTATGGCGCTGTGTGACAGCGGGTGCGCTGTCACACGGTCAGCGCCGGAGCCGTCCGGCGCGCAGAGCGTCGCGGCCTGCGACGGCGTTCGGCTCGGCGAGGATCGGGCCGAGGGCGAGCTCTGCGGCGCCGATGACGAGCAGGTCGGAGCCGAGTTCGGCGCGACGCACCTCGAGGGCTTCGAGCGGCACCGCCATCGCCCGGTCGCGCAGGAGACCGGTCAGCCGCCCCGGCCGCGCGGCGTCGAGCGCGGCGAGGAACCCGCCGAGCACGAGGACCTGCGGGTTGAGGATGTTGACGACGGTGCCGACCGTCGTCGCGACGTAGTCCAACTGGCGGTCGACCTCCGCGAGGACCACCGGATCCGCCGAGGCGACGAGCGCGGCCTCCAGCGCGTCCGCGTCCACCGCGCCCAGGCCGAGGACCCGCAGCAGGCTTTCCCGGGTCACCTCCGACTCGAGGGTGCCCGGCACCCCCGCCGCGTCGCGCTTGTCGTCGTCGGCCACATGGGTGTGGCCGAACTCGCCCGCATAGCCGGCCGACCCCGTCAGCGGCACCCCACCCGCGAGGATGCCGCCGCCAATGCCGCTCGAGCCGCCGTTCAGGTACACCGCGTCGGCGTGCCCGCGGGCGGCGCCGAACACCGACTCCGCGATGGCGCCGAGCGTGGCGTCGTTCGCGAGGAGCACCGGGACATCGCATGCCTTTTCGAGCATGGAGCCGAGCGGGGCGTCCCGCCAGCCGAGGTGCGGAGCGAGTCGGACGAGCCCGTCGGAGGCGCGCACGAGGCCGGGGACGGCGACGCCGAGGGTCAGGATGCGCGGACCGCCCGCCTCCCGGCGCAGATCGTCGAGCGTCGCGGCGGCGAGCGCGGGAAGCTCCTCGGCGCGCGGCGGGGCGTCCCGGGCGATCCGGCGCCGGGCGAGGATGCGGCCGCCCAGGCCGACGAGTGCGACGGTCACCGCGTCCGCCTCGGGCACCAGCGCCGCGACCACGAGCCCGTCCGCAGGGACCACCACCGGGCTCGGCCTGCCCACCCCGCCCGACTCGGCGGGCTGTGTCTCCACGACGAGACCCAGCTCCGCCAGCTCGCCGACGAGCGCGCCCACGGTCGAGCGATTCAGCGTCGTCGCGAGGGTCAGCGCAGCGCGCGATGCACCGCCTGTCCGATGCACCGCCGTGAGCAGCGCGGACAGGTTGCGCACGCGCACCGACCGCTTGTCCGACGTGTCCATCGCCACCTTCCCGCCGCAACGACTATGACAGTCGGAGGACTGTACCGGGGCGCGCGACGCTGATATGTTGCAGACGCAAACAATCCCTCTCCAACCCGGGAGCATCCCCATGGCAGCGACGCCGACGCGCGACGACAAGTTCTCCTTCGGCCTCTGGACCGTCGGCTACAACGGCGCCGACCCGTTCGGCGGCCCGACCCGCGAGCACCTGGACACCGTGCACGTGGTGGAGAAGCTCGCCGAGCTGGGCGCCTACGGTCTCACCTTCCACGACGACGACCTGTTCCCCTTCGGCTCGAGCGACGAGGCCCGCCAGACCGAGATCGACCGCCTCAGGCAGGTCCTCGCCGACACCGGCCTGATCGTCCCGATGGTCACCACCAACCTCTTCAGCGCACCGGTCTTCAAAGACGGCGGCTTCACCTCCAACGACCGCGCGGTCCGCCGGTTCGCCTTGCGCAAGGTGCTCCGCAACATCGACCTGGCCGCCGAGCTGGGAGCCGCGACCTTCGTCATGTGGGGCGGCCGCGAAGGCGCCGAGTACAGCCACTCGAAGGACATTCGCAACGCGCTCGAGCGCTACCGCGAGGCCGTCAACCTGCTCGGCGACTACGTCACCGACAAGGGCTACGACATCCGCTTCGCGATCGAGCCGAAGCCGAACGAGCCGCGCGGCGACATCCTGCTGCCGACCCTGGGTCACGCGCTGGCCTTCATCGACAGCCTGGAGCGCCCCGAGCTGGTGGGCCTCAACCCCGAGGTCGGCCACGAGCAGATGGCGGGGCTGTCCTTCACGGCGGGCGTCGCCCAGGCGCTGTACCACGGCAAGCTGTTCCACATCGACCTCAACGGCCAGCGGGGCATCAAGTACGACCAGGACCTCGTGTTCGGCCACGGCGACCTCTACGACGCGTTCGCGCTCGTCGACCTGCTGGAGAACGGCGGCCCGCAGGGCGGCCCCGCCTACGACGGTCCCCGACACTTCGACTACAAGCCGAGCCGCACCGAGGACGAGGACGGCGTGTGGGTGTCCGCGGCCGCGAACATGCGCAACTATCTGCTGCTCAAGGAGCGCGCCGCGGCCTTCCGCGCCGACCCCGACGTACAGGAGGCGCTGGCGGCGGCGAACGCGACGGCGCTCGCCCAGCCGACGCTGAACGCGGGCGAGAGCTACGACGACCTGCTCGGCGACCGCTCGGCGTTCGAGGACTTCGACGCCTCCGCGTACCTGAACGGCAAGGGCTTTGGCTTCGTCCGCCTGCAGCAGCTGGCCACCGAGCACCTGCTCGGCGGCCACTGACCCGCATCGATCTGTGAGGTGCCCAGTTCTGTCGCCTTTCCCGTGAAATGGCGACCGAACTGGGCAACTCGGTGAAGCAAGGAGAGCGATGACGCTCGTCGCCGGTGTCGACTCGTCGACCCAGAGCTGCAAGGTCGTGATCCGCGACGCGGAGACCGGAGCGGTGGTCCGCACCGGGCGGGCCGGCCACCCGGACGGCACCGAGGTGCACCCGGACGCCTGGTGGGATGCGCTGCGCGCGGCTCTCGCGGATGCCGGCGGACTCGAGGACGTGGCCGCGATCTCCGTCGCCGGCCAGCAGCACGGGATGGTCGTGCTCGACGCCGACGGCAGGGTGATCAGGCCGGCGCTGCTCTGGAACGACACCCGCTCCGCCGGCGCGGCCCGCGACCTCATCGCCGAGGTGGGCGCCGCCGAGTACGCGCGGCGCACCGGTTCCGCGCCCGTCGCGTCGTTCACCGCGACGAAGCTGCGCTGGCTGCGGGACGCCGAGCCGCAGAACGCCGCGCGCGTCGCCGCAGTGGCACTCCCGCACGACTGGCTCACCTGGCGCCTGCTCGGCTACGGGCCCGCCGGCGACTCCCCGCTCGGGCCCGTCCTCGGCGCCCTGGTCACCGACCGCTCCGACGCCAGCGGCACCGGCTACTGGTCCTCCGCGACCGAGGAGTACGACCTCGACCTGCTGCGTCGCGCGCTCGGCCACCCGGCGCTGCTCCCTCGGGTGCTCGGCCC
>JAODAX010000119.1 GCA_025463675.1 Naasia sp.
GTCACCCGCATCCTGCGCCTCGACGCACCGCCCAAGCCGGCCGACGCCGCCGACGCGCTCGCCCTGGCCATCACCCACATCTGGCGCGGCGGCGCCCAGTCGCGCATCGACGCCGCCGTCGCGGCAGCCAGGAGCAGAGCATGATCGCGTTCGTCCGCGGCCAGGTGGCCGCCCTGACCCTGTCCAGCGCCGTGATCGAGGTCGGCGGGGTGGGCCTCGAGCTGATGTGTACGCCGGGCACCCTCGCCACCCTGCGTCCCGGGCATTTGGCCACCCTGCCCACGAGCATGGTGGTCCGCGAGGACTCCCTGACCCTCTTCGGGTTCGTCGACGACGACGAGAAGGCAACCTTCGAGCTCGTGCAGACCGCCTCCGGCGTCGGCCCCAAGCTCGCGCAGGCGATGGTCGCCGTGCTCTCGCCCGACGATCTGCGGCGCGCGATCGCCTCCGACGACGTCAAGACGCTCACCCGGGTGCCCGGGGTCGGCCAGAAGGGCGCGCAACGGATCATCCTCGAGCTCAAGGACCGCATCGGCAGCCCGACGTCCGGGCGGGCCACCGGCCCCGCGTCGGCGGTGGCGCCCTGGCGCGACCAGGTCGAGCAGGGCCTGGTGGGGCTGGGCTGGTCGACCAAGGACGCCGAGGCCGCCGTCGAGAGCGTGGCCGCAGAGGCCGGCGACACCCCCGACGTCGGCGCGCTGCTGCGCGCCGCCCTGCGCTCGCTGAGCAAGGCCTGACGTGCACGAGGACGAGCTCGACGTCGTGGAGGAGCAGCACCTCCGGTCGCTGACCGCGGCGGAGGCCGAGGGCGACGAGCGGGCCATCGAGGCCGCGCTGCGGCCCAAGTCCCTCGACGAGGTGGTCGGCCAGCACCGCGTGCGCGAGCAGCTCGGGCTGGTGCTCGAGGCGGCGCGCCGGCGCGAGCGCGCGCCCGACCACGTGCTGCTCTCCGGTCCTCCCGGCCTGGGCAAGACCACGCTGGCGATGATCATCGCCCACGAGATGTCCACCCCGCTGCGGCTGACCAGCGGCCCGGCGATCACCCACGCCGGCGACCTGGCCGCGATCCTCTCCGGGATGAACGACGGCGACGTGCTGTTCGTCGACGAGATCCACCGGATGTCGCGCCCCGCCGAGGAGATGCTCTACATGGCGATGGAGGACTTCCGGGTCGACGTCGTCATCGGCAAGGGCCCGGGCGCCACCGCCATCCCGCTGGAGATCCCGCCCTTCACGCTGGTCGGCGCCACCACCCGCGCCGGGCTGCTGCCCGGGCCGCTGCGCGACCGGTTCGGCTTCACCGCCCACCTCGAGTACTACGAGCCCTCCGAGCTCGACCTGATCGTGCACCGCTCCGCCGGTCTGCTCGGCGTCGAGCTCACCGAGGAGGGGTCCGCCGAGATCGCCTCGCGCTCTCGCGGCACACCGCGCATCGCCAACCGCCTGCTGCGCCGGGTCCGCGACTACGCCCAGGTCCGTGCCGACGGTGTGGTCACCCTCGACATCGCCCATGCGGCCCTGGCGCTCTACGAGGTCGACGAGCTCGGCCTCGACCGGCTCGACCGTGCCGTGCTCGACGTACTGTGCCGGCGCTTCGGTGGGGGACCGGTCGGCATCTCCACGCTCGCGGTCGCCGTGGGCGAGGAGCGCGAGACCGTGGAGGAGGTGGCAGAGCCCTTCCTGGTGCGCAACGGCTTCCTCGCGCGGACCCCGCGCGGCCGCGTCGCCACCGCCGGAGCCTGGCGCCACCTCGGACTCCCGGTTCCGGCCTCGACCACCCTGCTCGACGCAGAGGCCACGCTCTTCGAGGACTGATTCGTCACCTGGAGGGCCGTCACGGTTAGACTCTCCCGTCGGTCGGTCTGCCCCTCTCGGCGCGCAGGCCGCGCACCCCCTCATCGGTATTGGAAGGTCTTGTCGTGCCAGAGCTAGTCCAGCTCTTGCCCCTCGTGGGCATCGCTCTCCTCTTCTGGCTCCTGGTGATCAGGCCCGCGTCGCGCCGCCAGCGGGAACTCTCGCGCATGCAGTCCGCGTTGTCCGTGGGGGACGAGGTCATGCTCACCTCAGGCGTGTTCGGCACCTTGGTCGAGCTGGCCGACGACCGTGTGGGCATCGAGATCGCTCCGGGCGTGGTCATCCACGTCGCTCGCGGTGCCGTCGGCACCGTCGTACCACGCGAAGAGCTCGGCGAACCCGAGCCTGAGGAGAACTGATGGCACGCAAGACCGCTCGCCCCGGGCGCACCCTCCTGGTGTTCCTCATGGGCGTGGCCATCTCCTACGGCCTGGTCGCGCTGGCGGGCACCTGGAAGCCCGAGCTGGGCCTCGACCTGCAGGGCGGCACCCGGATCACCATGACCGCCGAGGGCGACCCGAGCGCCGAGAGCTTCGACGAGGCGCGCAAGATCATCGACCAGCGCGTCAACAGCACCGGTGTCACCGAGGCCGAGGTCACCACCCAGGACAACCGGTTCATCGTGGTCGAGATCCCGGGAGAGAACAAGCGCGAGCTGGTCGACACCGTCAAGCGGCAGGCGCAGCTGCGCTTCCGCCTGGTCGCCTGCTCCGCCGCCGCACCCTGCA
>JAODAX010000022.1 GCA_025463675.1 Naasia sp.
TGCAGGCTGTTGATCAGCGCATAGGTGAACCCCGTCCCGCTGAGCACGGCTTCGAAGTTCGACAGCGTCGGGGCGAAGAACCATTGGATCTCGGTCGAGAACGCCTGGTTGCCGGTCTTGAACGCGGTTGTCACCATCCACAGGATGGGCGCGATGAAGAGGAATGTGACGACACCGGCAACGACGGAGCGCAGCGTCTGGAGACCTGCGCCCGTGCGGCGGCGGATTGGAGCGATCGTGGTCATGGGGCTCCCTTTCACTCCCTGACCGACATGCGCCGGATCAGGGAGTTGACGACGATGAGGACGAGGATCAGCAGCAGCCAGGAGTAGGCGGCGGCGTAGGAGATGGTGAAGGACCGGAAGCCGACGTCGTAAATCTGCCAGGACATGGTCGAGGTGACGTCGATGGGTCCTCCCCTCGTGGTCATGAAAACGATGTCGTAGACCCGGAAGGAGTCGATGAGGCGCAGGAGGACGCCCACGAGGATCGCGTACTTCAGCAGCGGCAGGAACTGGTGCCAGATGATTCGCGGCCAGGACGCGCCGTCGAGCTTGGACGCTTCGATGACCTCCTCCGGCAGACCCTGCATCGCGGCGAGGAGAATCAGGAAGAGGAAGGGCGTCCACTGCCAGACGTCGATGGCGATGAGTGTGGGGAGCGCAAGCGCGGGGCTGCCGAGGAACTCCGTGGTGGGCAGGCCCACCGCCCTGAGCAACTGGTTCACCACGCCGAAGGTCGGTTCCAGGCTGAATCGCGCAAGCAGCCCGACGACGACGGGCGCGACCAGCATCGGCATGAGGATGAGCGCCCGCATCACCTTGTCGCCGGGGAAGTTGCGGAAGAACAGCAGCGCCAGACCGAATGCCAGCAGGAATTCGATGAGCACCGAGAAGGCGACGAACACCAGCGTGACCCGAACCGAGTTCCAGAAGGAGGGGTCGGCTAGCAGAGCACCGTAGTTACCGAGTCCGATGAATTCGGGGGCCTCGCCGGTCGTGACCCGCCACTTGGTGAGGGAGATGACGAGCGAGTAGATGGTCGGGTAGATCGCGAGAGCTGCCAGAAACAGCAGTCCTGGCGACATGACGACGAAGCGTCCGACCCTGGGGCGGCGAGTCCCCCGGCGGGCCCCGGGCGGCATAGCCGCCCGGGGTCCGCTCTCGCTCTGCAGCGTTGCGGTCATTACTGGGACAGGTTTCGGTTCTCGGCCTCGTCGGCCCGCGCGAGGCCGTCCTCTACCGATCGCTCACCCAAGGAGATCGCGCTGAGCTCAGTGCTGAGCGTGGTCTCCCAGATCTCCTCGCCCGGGAACAGCGGGCGCGGCTGGGCAGTCGCCATGGCCTTCAGCGTGGTCTCGAGCCGGCGGAAGCGGGGCACGTCGCTGTCGGGGAGCACCTCGTCGAGCAGCTCGGGCGCGTCGTAGCTGGAAGCCCGGACGGGGTCGCCGGCACCGTTCTTCGCCTGGAAGACGTCGTTCTCCTTGGTCTCGAGCCAGGCCGCGAACTTCTTCGCCTCCTCGACGTTCTCCGAGTACTTCGAGACCGAGATCACCCACTCGGCGAGGTGCCCGGAGCTCGTACCGCCGGGACCGGCGGGCATCTCGGCGATCTCCCACTGTCCGACGGTCTGCGAGGTTGCGGGGTCGTCCGTGGCGAACTGTCCCCACGACCACTGGATCGCGGTAGCGATGGTGCCCTGCTGGGCGGCGGCGGTGACGTTGTCGTAGGTGAGCTCGTTCGCGCCGGCGGGCATGTACTGCATCATCTCGGCCCACTGCTTGGTCGCCTCGATGCACTCCGGGGTACTCAGCGTGGATTCCGTGAAGTCCTCGTTGAAGGGCTTGCAGTCGTAGCTGAACGCGAAGCTGAGCCAGGTGTGCACGTTGCCGAAGCCCTTGGCGGCCTGAGCGGCCCAGCCCGACAGCGTCTGCCCGTTGAAGTCGCGGCCGTGGAAGAACCTGACCTGCTCCATCCACTCCTCCATGGTGACCGGCGGCGCCAGCTCCTTGCCCGAGGCCTCCTGATAGGCGGCCATCGTCTCGGCATCGGAGTAGAGCGCACTGTTGTACCAGAGAACAGCGGGGTGGACCGTCTGCGGGATGCCGAGGAGCTCGCCGTCCCAGGTCGCCACGTCCAGGCTGAGCGGCAGGAAGTCGCCCTTGTCCTCGATCACGTCGTCAAGGGGGACGAGGTGGCCGCCCTGACCGAACTCGGGGATCCAGTTGTAATCGAGGTTGAAGATGTCGTAGCTGGAGTCCTGGCCGGCGAACAGCGTGGCCATCTTCTCGTGGATCGCGTCGCGCGCGATCAGCTCGACGTTGACCTTCACGCCGGTCTCCTCCTCGTACTGGGGAGCGAGCTGCTCCTTGACGACGGTGCCCCAGGCCGCGGGCAGGAAGATGGCGTTGAGAGTCTTCTCGTCGCCGGAGGATTGCGGCGCTCCTGCGGCGCAACCGCCGAGCAGTCCGATACTGGCCAGGCCGACTCCGGCCATAGTGGCCAGCCGTCCTGCACCTCGCTTTCGCATGGGCATTCGGTTTCTCCTTTGAAATGAGTGATGGATGGGTGTTGCGGGGTCAAGCGAAAGGGCGTGGCTGAGTATCGGCGGTTACGAGGGCATTTCGATCTGGACTTTCACCGTCGACTTGTCGTGCTCGAGGCCACGGATCGCCTCCACTGCTTCGGACAGCGGCCGGATGGAGTCGACGATCAGTTCGGGTGCGAAGCGCTTCTGGGCCAGTAGTGAGATGGCGCGGGGCCACGTGTCGTACGTCCCCGCGTAGGACCCGACGATCGTCAGTTCCTTCGCGTAGATATCGAAGGGACGGAGGGACATCGTTGCCGTCTGGGGTGCCGCCCCGTATGCGAGGATCCGGCCGCCGCGCCGAACGACCTCGACCGCAGTCTCGTAGGTGGGGATGCTCCCCACCGCTTCGATCACGACGTCCGGGCCGATTCCATCCAGCAACTCGGCGACCGCCTCCCCGAGGGGAGTTTCGAACGGGTTGATCAGCACATCGGCCCCCATCTGTCCTGCCAACAGTCGGCGTGACGCGTCGGGCTCCGAGACCACCACGATGCTGGCTCCGGAGAGCTTCGCCAAGGCCACGTGAGCGAGCCCCATCGGCCCTCCCCCGATGATCAGCACCCGGTCGCCGGAGCGGATCCCGATCCGGTCCTGGCCGTGGATGGCGCAGGCTAGGGGCTCGACATAGGCAGCATTCTCGAGCGACAAAGCCGGAGGAAGCACATAGACGTTCGCGGCCGGGACGACGACATACTCGGCGAGGCCGCCGGCGCGGTGGACGCCGAGCTGTGAGACGAACGGGCAGAAAAGCTTCTGTCCTCGGCGGCAGAAGTAGCACCGGCCGCAGGAGACGTTGATATCTACCACGACGTGATCGTCGACGGAGAGGGGCTCGGTGTCGTGGCCGGCCTCCGCGATCACACCCGAGAACTCATGACCCAAGGTCAGGGGCAGATTCGGCGCTGGAAACGTTCCCTTGGCGATGTGCAGGTCGGTGCCGCAAATCCCACTGCGCCGGACCTTTACGAGCACTTCTCCGGCAACCGGGCGCGGCACCTCCACGGCGTCCAATCGGAGATCGCCCGGGCCGAATAGCCGAACGGCACTCATGGTCTCGGGCATCTGAACTCCTTCGTCCCGTATCACAGAGGCCAACGATGATTGACCTCCCGCCAATCTTGGCACCATCCGCGCAGCTTTTGTCAACACTGCGACAAAAGTCCCCCCTTGCCGCTCCGATCAGTTGGCAGATCCGCCGCGGATGATGCTTTACTCGTGCTCGTGCCCGTTCGGACCCTCATCTCCGGCCCCACCGCCTCCAGCGCCGACGAGGTGTTCCGGTTGCTCCGCGACGGGCGACCGCGTACGCGCGCCGAGTTGGCCGCGATCACCGGCCTGGCCCGCTCAACGGTTGCCGCCCGCGTCGAATCTTTGATGGGAACCGGCCTCATCGCCCCGGTCGGCGACGCGGTGTCGACGGGAGGACGACCGCCGTCACAGTTCGCCCTGAACCCATCGGCCCGGGTGGTCATCGGCGCCGATCTGGGAGCGCGTCACGCGGATATCGCGATAGCCGACCTGAATGGCGCGGTCATCTCCCGGCGACGGAGCGAGCAGAACATCGCCGACGGACCCGAAAAGGTGCTCGCCGCGACACTCGCGACTGCGCGCGAACTTCTGACGGCATTGGGGCGTGACCCCTCCGACGTGGTCGGGCTCGGCATGGGCGTTCCCGGGCCGGTCGAGCACGAGACGGGTCGCCCCTCGAATCCCCCGATCATGCCGGGCTGGGACGGCTTCGATATCCCCGGCTGGGTCGCCCAACACCTTCCCGTGCCGGTCCTGGTGGACAACGACGTCAACATCATGGCGCTCGGGGAACACCGGACGGCCTGGGGCGACGTCGATGACCTCCTCTTCGTCAAAGTGGCGACCGGGATCGGAGCCGGCATCATCTCCGCTGGTCACCTGCAGCGGGGCGCTCAAGGGACCGCGGGCGACATCGGACACGTTCAAGTGGAAAAGGAAAGCTCGGTCCTCTGCCGATGCGGAAGTACAGGGTGCCTCGAAGCGCTAGCCGCTGGGCCTGCAGTCGCGCGCGACCTGCGGGGACTCGGCGAGAACGTCGAGTCAGACGCCGAAGTCGTCGATCTCGCCCGCAGTGGCAACATCGCCGCTGTTCAGGCCGTGCGGCAGGCGGGGCGGCTCCTCGGCGAGGTACTGGCCATATACGTCAACATGATGAATCCCTCGGTCATCACCCTCGGCGGCGCCGTATCGGAAGCCGGCGAGCACCTCATCGCAGGCGTACGCGAGGTCGTGTACGCGCGATCGATGCCGCTAGCCACGCGACAGCTCATCATCGCTCCGAGCAAAGCGGGCAGGGACGCCGGCGTCGTGGGAGCCGCAATACTCGCCGCTGAGAACGCGTTCACCCCAGCAGGCCTCGAAGCGATGCGAGCGGAAACAGCGTGACTCGGGGGTAACCGCCACGATCGTCTCTGCCGGGGCGGCGGCGATCCACCTCGCTCGTGGTAGCCGGTCCGTCCTTTTTCTCAGGCACCGAACGACTTCCGCGCTGGGGCAGAGGTCTTGCCAAGATAGCCCGCAGCACGCCGACGAGCGAATGTCGCTGCCACAGCTGGTTCGGCCCGCGACCGCCGCTCCGAGCGACCAGCGTGGGTCTGGGTCGGATCTACTCAACCGCCCCTGTGCCCTACCCGTGGGCGTGCCGAGGCGCATCGTCGCCGGCGCCCCATCGATTGGACCTGAGAGCCGCCGAGGCACGGCAAAGAAGGACCATCGATGCGATCCGCGGTTCTTTCTCGGAGCCGCCCAGGGGAATCGAACCCCTGACCTATTCATTACGAGTGAATTGCTCTACCGACTGAGCTAGGGCGGCGGACCGGGAGCGAACCCCCGGCGGTCAACCATGCTATCCGATGCTCGGCGATGACCCGGCCAGGTTGGGGGTTCAGCCAGTGCAGACCAGACCGTCCTCGGGGACGGTGCCTTCCAGGAAGTAGGCGTCGACGGCACCGACGATGCACGGATCGTTCTCGTCGTAGGCGATGTGCCCCTCCCCCACGTAGGTGAGCAGCACGGCACTCTCGAGCTGATCGGAGAGCGCCTCCGCCCACTCGTATGGCGTGGCCGGGTCGCCCGTGGTCCCGACCACGACGATCGGTGCGGCGCCATCGCCCTCCACCGGCCCCAAGTCGCCGCGGAATGAGGAGGGCCACTCGGCGCACACCACGTCGCCGAGAGTGTCCAGGTCGCCCGGCTCGGCGATCGGGTCCGCCTCCACCAGCCGCTCCGCCTGTTCGGCGAGGACCGCCGGGTCGCGCTCCACCGGATAGTCGACGCAGTTGATCGCGTAGAACGCCTCGAACATGTTGGAGGCGTACTCGCCGTTCTCGTCGCGGTCGACGTAGAAGTCGGCGAGGAGGAAGGCGGTCTCGCTCTGCCCGGCCTCCACCTCGGTGAAGGCCTGGGTGAGGTACTCCCAGCTGGCCTCGTCGTAGAGCGCCGACTGGATCGCGGTCGACATGTACGAGCTGGTGAGCGCGCGGCCGTCCGGTGCGCGGATCGGCGAATCGTCGAGGCGCTCCAGCACGGCGCGGACCTCCGCGATCGCGTCGTCGACGGAGCTGGTGAACGGGCACTCGCTCTGGTCGAGGCAGTCCGTGAGGTAGGCGCGCAGCGCGTCGCCGAACGCCGAGGTCTGGGCGAGCGACACGTCGAAGCTGCTCAGCTGCGAATCCGTGGCGCCATCGAGCACCACGCGGCCCACCTTCTGCGGGTAGCGGTCCGCGTACCGGGCACCGATGTCGCTGCCGTAGGAGTAGCCGAGGTAGTGCAGCTGCGGGTCGCCGACGATCGCGCGCAGCATGTCCAAGTCGCTGACGGTGCTCTCGGTGTCCACGAATTCGAGCAGGTCGCCCGACCGCTCGAGGCACGCGGCGGCGAAGTCGCGGGCGTCCGCCGTCGCCGCCTCGACGTACTCGGGCGAGCCGACCTCCAGTTCCGCGTCGGCCGGATTGCCGAACAGGAACTCGTCGAGCTCGGGGCCGTCGTAACAGTCGACGGCGGTCGAACGGCCCACCCCGCGGGGGTCCCAGCCGACCACGTCGAACCGCTCCTGCAGGTCGTCGCTGACAGCGAAGTCGACGCTGTCCTTGACGAAGTCGTAGCCGGAGGCGCCGGGCCCACCCGGGTTCACGAACAGCGAGCCCTCCAGGTTCCCGGTCGTCGCCGGCTGGCGCACGAGCGCGAGCTCGATGTCGTCCGCCTCGTCGGGCGCGCTCCAGTCGAGTGGTGCGCGCGCCGTGGTGCACTCCATGCCGTCGCCGCAGTCCGACCACACCAGGACCTGCGTGTAGTACGGCGCGAGAGCGGCGGGCACCTGCTCGGCGGTGGGCGTCGACGTCGTGCGCGGCTGCGGGAACATGCCGCAGCCAGCCACGGTGGCGACGAGCGCGCCGGCGGCGAGAGCGGACAGGAGGCGACGGGTCACTCAGACGGCCTTCCGGATAGCGGCGACGAGCATCGCCTCGAGGGCTAACGCGGGCGGGACGTTCGCCTCGATGCGGCGGCGAGCGGTCGCGACGGCATCCATGGCGGTGAGGGTGCGCGCCGGATCGGTGCTTCCGGCGACCTCGGCGATCGCCCGAGCCGCGGCGGCATTGACCTGCTCGAGGTCGCTGCCGAGCTGAACCAGCAGGATGTCGCGGAAGAGGGAGAGCAGATCGACCAGGATGCGGTCGATTCCGTCGCGCAGGCTGCGGGTCGCGCGGCGCTTCTGGTCGTCCTCGAGCTGCTTGATCTGGCCGCGCAGGGCGGGCGGGATGGTGCCGCCCGGTTCCACGCCCAGCGAGCGCAGCGTGGCGGCGCGCTCCTCGGCGTCCCGCTGGTCGCTGATCGCCTTGGCGTCCTCACCCGCGATCTCCACCAGCCGGCCGGCGCCGAGCACCGCCTGCTGCACGGTGCGCAGCCCGAGCACCAGGTCGAGCGTCTCCGTGCGGCGGGCGCGGGCCTGCTCGTCGGTGGCGAGGCGGTGCGCCATGCCGATGTGGCTCTGCGCCTCGCGCGCGGCCGCCTCGGCGAGCTCGGCGGGAACCCCGTCCCGCTGGGCGAGCAGTCGCGCGACATCCGCGGTCCGCGGCACCCGGAGGCGAACGGTGCGCACTCGCGAGCGGATCGTGGGCAGCAGATCCGCCTCGCTGGGCGCACAGAGGATCCAGACGGTGCGCGGCGGGGGCTCCTCGAGCGCCTTCAGCAGGAGGTTGGAGGTGCGCTCGGTCATCCGGTCGGCATCCTCGATGACCATCACCCGGTAGCGCGACACCGACGGGGAGTACTGCGAGGAGGAGACGAGCTTGCGCACCTCCTCGATGGAGATGATCACCCGGTCGGTGGCGAGCACCGCGAGATCGGGGTGGGTGCGCGCCTGCACCAGCCGCCGCGTGACCTCGTCCCCCTCGGGCGTGCCGTCGCCGAGCAGCGCCGCCGCGAACGCGTATGCCAGATTGGAACGACCTGACCCGGGCGGGCCGGTGATCAACCAGGAGTGGGTCATCGCGCTCGGGCCGCCGTCCCCCGAGTGGGCGGCCGCGGCCGCGGTGCGGACCACGTCGAGTGCCTCGTCCTGACCGGTCAGGTCCTGCCAGATAGTGCTCATGCCGGAAGCAGCTCGGCCATGCGCTGCCGGATCCGGTCGGTGATCTGCCCGGCCGGAAGCTCGGCGTCGATCACTAGGAAGCGCTCCGGCTCGGCGCCGGCCAGCCGCAGGTAGGCGTCGCGCACCCTCTGGTGGAAGTCGGCCTGCTCGGCCTCCAGCCGGTCGTACATCGTGCGCTCGCCCAGCCGGACGCGCGCAGCCGCCGGGTCGAGGTCGAGCAGCACAGTCAGGCCGGGCAGCAGTCCTTCCGCCGCCCACAGCGACAGATCGCGGATCTGGGCGGGGTCGAGCGTGCGCCCGGCGCCCTGATAGGCGACAGAGGAATCGAGGTAGCGGTCCTGCAGCACGACCTCGCCGCGGGCGAGCGCGGGGCGCACCACTGTGGCGATGTGGTGGGCGCGGTCGGCAGCGTAGAGCAGGGCCTCCGCCCGCGGGTCGATCTCGCCGCGGCGGTGCAGAACGATCTCGCGCAGTTCGAGCCCGAGGTCGCTGCCGCCCGGCTCGCGGGTGCGCAGCACAGTCTGCCCGCGCTCGGTCAACCAGGCCGCGAGCAGCTCCGCCTGCGTCGACTTGCCGGAGCCGTCGCCGCCTTCCAGCGTAACGAACAGGCCGGTCACGCCGACGCCCCGGTACCGGTCAGGACGATGCTCCCGTCGTGCGCGGAGTGGTCTTCTTCGCGGCGGTCTTGGCGGGTGCCTTCCCCTTGGCCGCCGTCTTGGCGCCGGCCTTCGCGCGCGCCGGCGGCTTCGCGGGCCCCTTCGCCCGCTTGTCGGCGAGGATCTGCACGGCCCGCTCGAAGTCGATCTCCTCGATGTCCTCACCGCGGGGGATGGTCGCGTTCGTCTCGCCGTCGGTGACGTAGGCGCCGAAACGACCGTCCTTGATGCGGATCGGCTTGCCGCTCACCGGGTCGGCCTCGAACTCCTTGAGCGCACTCGAGGCACGGCGGGCGCCGTACTTCGGCTGCGCGAACAGCTCCAGCGCACCGTCGAGGTCGACCTCGAAGATCGCGTCCTCGCTCGGCAGGGTGCGGGTGTCGGTGCCCTTCTTGAGGTACGGCCCGTACCGGCCGTTCTGGGCGGTGATCTCCTCGCCCGATTCGGGGTCGGCGCCGACGACCCGGGGCAGATCGAGCAGCTTCAGTGCGGTGGCGAGGTCGATCTCGGCCGGCGTCATGCTCTTGAACAGCGATGCGGTGCGCGGTTTCGGCGCCTTCTTCTTCGCCGCCGCGGTGGTCTCGGCCTCCTCTGCTTCCGGGTCGACCTCGGTCACGTAGGGGCCGAACCGTCCGTCGCGGGCCACCACCTGCTTGCCGGTCTCCGGGTTGAGGCCGAGCACCCGGTCCGACTGGACGGGCGCGTCCACCAGCTCGCGGGCCTTCGCCTCGGTCAGCTCATCCGGCGCCAGATCCTCGGGCAGGTTCACCCGGCGTGGGGTCGCCTCCGGGTCGGCGCCCTCCTCGCGGACCTCGAGGTATGGCCCGTACTTGCCGATGCGCAGCGTGATGTCATCGGTGAGGTGGACGGAGTTGATGCTCTTCGCATCGATCTCGCCGAGGTTGTCGACCACGTTGCGGAGGCCGCGGTGGCCCTCGCTCCCGAAGTAGAACCCGGTCAGCCAGCCGACCCGGTCCTCCTCGCCGTCGGCGATCCGGTCGAGGTCGTTCTCCATCTCGGCGGTGAAGTTGTACTCGACCAGGTCGCCGAAGAACTCCTCGAGCAGCCGCACCACGGAGAACGCGGTCCAGCTGGGCACCAGCGCCGTGCCCCGCGGCGTGACGTAGCCGCGGTCGACGATGGTGGAGATGATCGACGCGAAGGTGGAGGGCCGGCCGATGCCGAGCTCCTCGAGCGCCTTGACGAGGCTGGCCTCCGTGTAGCGGGGCGGCGGGCTGGTCTCGTGGCCCTTCGCCTCGGCATCGGTGACATCGAGTCCCTGGCCGACGGTGAGTGGCGGCAGCTTCGCCTCGGCCGGCTCGCGCTCGGTGTTGCGCTCCTCATCGCGGCTCTCCTCGTAGGCCTGGAGGAAGCCGCGGAAGGTGATGACGGTGCCGCTGGAGGAGAACAGGGCGACGGTGTCGGTGCCGGCCGGCTTCGCCTCGATGGTGACGGTGGCGGTCGAACCGCGCGCATCCGCCATCTGCGACGCGACGGTGCGCTTCCAGATCAGCTCGTACAGGCGCAGCTCATTGCCGCGGAGCTGCGTGTTCAGCTCCTGGGGGGTGCGGAAGGTGTCGCCGGACGGGCGGATGGCCTCATGGGCCTCCTGCGCGTTCTTGCTCTTGCCGGTGTAGACGCGCGGCTTGTCGGGGATCGAGTCCGCGCCGTACAGCGCGGTCGCCTGATTGCGTGCCGCGTTGACCGCCTGCGTCGACAGCGAGGGCGAGTCGGTGCGCATATAGGTGATGTAACCGTTTTCGTAGAGCGACTGGGCGACGCTCATCGTCTGCCGGGCGGAGAAGCGCAGCTTGCGCGCCGCCTCCTGCTGCAGGGTCGAGGTGGTGAACGGCGCCGCCGGGCGGCGGGTGTACGGCTTGGATTCGACGCTCGCCACGGTTGACGTGGTAGCCGCGTCGCGCAACGTCTCGGCGAGCGCGCTGGCCGCAGCCTCGTCCAGCACTCGGACGCCCTGCTTGAGCGCGCCGGTGTCATCGAAGTCCCGGCCGGTCGCGACGCGGGTGCCGTCGAGACGGACGAGTCGCGCTTCGAAGTCGTCCGCCGTGCCGGTGGGGACGCCGCCGGTCGGGGCGAAGCGGGCCGTCAGGTCCCAGTAGCTCGCGGAGACGAACGCGAGTCGCTCCCGCTCCCTGTCCACGACGAGCCGCGTCGCTGCCGACTGGACGCGGCCGGCGGAGAGCCCGGGTCCGATCTTGCGCCACAGGACGGGCGAGACCTCGTAGCCGTACAGCCGGTCGAGGATGCGACGGGTCTCCTGCGCGTCGACGAGCGCGGTGTCGATGTCGCGGGTGTTGTTCTTCGCCTTCTCGATCGCATCCTTGGTGATCTCGTGGAACACCATGCGCTTGACCGGCACCGTGGGCTTCAACTCCTGGAGCAGGTGCCACGCGATGGCCTCGCCCTCGCGGTCCTCATCAGTTGCGAGGTAGAGCTCGTCGGCGCCCTTCAGGGCGCGCTTCAGATCGGCGACCGTCTTCTTCTTCTGGTCGGAGACCACATAGTACGGCTCGAACCCGTTCTCGACGTCGACCGAGAATTTGCCGAGCGAGCCGACCTTCTTGTCGGCGGGCAGGTTCTTGGGCTCGATCAGGTCGCGGATGTGCCCGACGGAGGCCATCACCTCGAACTCGTCGCCGAGGTACTGCGCGATCGTCTTCACCTTGGTCGGCGACTCGACGATAACGAGCTTCTTGCTGGCGGGCACAGGAATCCCCTTCTGGAACGAGGCGGCGAGAGTGCGGCCTCGGATACGGGGCGGACGGCCCGATGTCTCGCACACCATACACACGACCATCGGACGGATGCCTAATCGCTCCCCGAGGGCGGAGCGTGTCGACCCTCGCGCCTCGGGGGCCCCGCGCGGGCCGAGGCCGCGCCCCCGAGGCCTTCGACGTGGACCGTCACGACGAGGTCGTCGACGACGCAGGACGTCAGTTCGGCGCGGTGCGCGGCGGCGACCGCGGCAGCCAGCGAGCAGGGGAAGCCGGGGGTCGCGCCGCTGCGCGCATCCGCGCCTGCGAGCGCGGCGGCATCGGCCGCGGCGGCCACGATCCGGCGCGCGGCGAGCTGCGTATATAGAGGTACGGACATCGCGGCCAGCAGGGCGACCGCCGCGACCACCGCGATCGTCGACACCGTGCCGGAGCCGTCCTCCTCGCGCCACCGGATCACCACGACGGGGCCGCGCAGCTCTCACCGGTCAGCATCACGCCCGGCAGCCGGTCCGCGGGCGAGGTCAGGGTCACGCAGACGAGGCCGTCGCGGTCGGAGCGCCCGACTCGGATCTCGCCGACGGCGCCGCGCAGGGCACCGAGCGCTGGCGGGTCACCGCGCGCCGTGGCGCGGGCGGCCTCCGCGGCACCGTCGAAGAGTAGGGCGCGCTCGGTCAGCGCGGAGAGCGCTCCGACGCACGCGAGAAGGAGCAGCAGCACCGCGGGCAGCGCGGCGGCGAGCTCGGCGGTGACCGTGCCCCGCTCAGCCGCCGGAGAGGAGGGCATTGCGGACCAGGTCGGTGAGGATGCCGCGGACCTCGTCGGAGCGGAGGATGACGACGAGGAGACCGGCGAAGCCGACGGCGGCCATCGTCGCCACTGCGTACTCGGCGGTCACGGAGCCGTCGTCGGCGAGGCGGATGGGGCGGCGGGCGGGGAATCGGAGCATGGACGGGTCCTTCCTGCTGACCCGTCGACTCTCCCCCACCCGCCCGGCGGGCGCGCCGGGCCCGTGCGACCGGTGGACGGCGGGGCCGTGCAGCACCCGGTGGAGGACTCATGACGTCAGCGGACAGGTGGGCGTCTCGTCGCCAGGCGTCGTCACGAAGAGGAGCGCAGCCGCGGCGGTTAGCCGGTGAGCGATGCATGCGTTCCTCGACGACTCCGGCGACCTGGGCATGAAGTTGTCGAGCGGATCGACCCGCTACCTGGTCAGGGCTGCCTGCATCTTCCGCGAGCCGCAGCACGTCGAGGACGCTGCGGCGGCGATCCGGCAGTGCCCGAAGGCAGCGGGCCGGGGCGAACGGCGGGAGTTCACACTGACTTACAAGAGGGGTACGTCCTCCGCGAGGTCAACGACAGGGTGCCGGGCGCACCCCGAAAGGTGAGCTTCGACGACTCGTCGCGAAACCCGCTCAGCCAGCCAGCCGACACGGCGGCTGGCGCGATACGCCGGCAGTTCGAGCACTCACGGAAGGACAACGGGCTACATCGGGCGATGATCCGAGCCCGGGTGAAGTATCCGCGCGGCAGCCTCTGGGAGTTCGGTGCCAGCAATGGAGCGACCCGTCCCCGAGCCCAGCGGGCGCGCACACCATACCGGGACTGTTCGGGGAACGGGTCTTGTATCCCTGACGTCACTGGGATGCGGCGACGGACGCGAGGGACGACAGCGCCCCCCATTTCGTGGCACGCGGACGAGAGAACCGTCCTGGCTACGGTGACGGCGAGTGCTCCGCGGTCACCCAACCGTCGTCTCATCTCGCCCGTCCGACTAATCCAATGGAGCGCGGCGTGCGTCGGCGAGCTGGGGAGGACCGCGCCCCACAACGGAGGCGCACCCGTTCCCGGTGTCGGGCCTCTGACCTACCCTCTTTCCCATGACCGACCAGGTCGCGGCACCGACGCCCGCCGCCGCACCCGCGGAACCGCTGTCCGGCACCTTTCTCGGCGTGCTCGTCAACACCGCCGTTGCCAACCTCACCACAAGCTTCCTCTGGTTCGCGCTGACCTTCTGGGCCTACCTCGAGACACGCTCGGTGCTCGCCACCGGCATTATCGGCGGCGCCTACATGCTGATGGTGTCGGTCTTCTCGATCTTCTTCGGCACCATCGTCGACCGGCATCGCAAGCACCAGGTGATGGTCTTCGCGAGCGTCGTCACGCTGGCGTCGTTCCTGGGGGCAGGCGGCCTCTACCTGCTGTTCCCGGAGTCGACCCTGCTCGACCTCGGTGGCCCGTGGTTCTGGCTGTTCACGGGCATCATCCTGTTCGGCGCGGTCGTGGAGAACATGCGCAACATCGCACTGTCCACCACGGTCACGCTGCTCGTCTCGGTGGAGCGGCACGCCAACGCGAACGGCCTCGTCGGCACGGTGCAGGGGCTCGCCTTCATCGTCACCAGCGTGTTCTCGGGCCTGGCCATCGGCCTGCTCGGCATGGGGCCGACGCTCGTCATCGCAATCGTCCTCACCGTCCTCGCGCTCGCGCACCTCTTCACCATCCGTATGCCGGAGGAGAAGCCGCAGGGCGAGGGCGGCGCGGCCCCCGCGATCGATCTGAGAGGAAGCATCGCGGCGATCCGGCTGGTGCCCGGCCTTTTCGCGCTCATCATCTTCTCCACGTTCAACAATCTGATCGGCGGCGCCTACATGGCGCTGATGGACCCCTACGGGCTCGAGCTGTTCCCGGTGGAACTGTGGGGAGTCGTGTTCGGCGTCGCATCGACCGGGTTCATCATCGGCGGCATCGTGATCGCAAAGTTCGGGCTCGGCCGCAACCCGATCCGCACCCTCCTCCTCGTGGTCATCGTCATGGGCGTGCTGGGCTCGCTGTTCACCATCCGCGACTGGTGGCTCCTCTACGCGGCCGGCATCTGGGTGTACATGACGCTTATCCCCGCCGCGGAGGCGGCCGAGCAGACCGTGATCCAAAAGGTGGTCCGATTCGAGCGGCAGGGCCGGGTGTTCGGCTTCGCGATGGCGTGCGAGTCGGCGGCGGCGCCGATCACGGCCTTCCTCATCGCCCCGATCGCCGAATTCCTGATCATCCCGTACATGGACACGGCCGACGGCCGGTCGACGTGGGGCTGGCTGCTGGGCGAGGGCGAGGCACGCGGCATCGCGCTGGTGTTCTTTTTCGCGGGCATCATCATGGTCCTCGCGGCGATCGGTGCGCTCTTCACCCGCTCCTACCGGCTGCTTTCCCGGTCGTTCCAGGTCGGGCCCGCGGCATCGGAGGGCCTCGCGGAGGACGGCGGCCGGTCCGAGTCCCCCGCCGAGGAGCAGACGAGCACCGCGGAGCGCGCGCGCTGACCAGGACACGGGCCTGCTCAGAGCGGGGTCACCGAGGTGAGCAGGCCGACGAGTACCGGCGCCACCCCGACCAACAAGAACGCCGGCAGCATGCAGACCCCGAGCGGCAGCAGCAGCAGCACGCCCAGCCGGGCCGCGCGCTCCCGGGCGTCGGCGGCGACCCGCCGCCGAAGTCGGGCGGCCTCGGCGCGCAGCAGCCGGGCAACCGGCGCCCCGGACCGCGCCGCGAGCTCGATGAGCGGCCCCACCTGGGCGGAGTCGACCGCGAGCCCGGCGGCATCCGCCTCCTCGGCGACCACCTGCCGGGCGCGATCGACGGGCAGCCCGGCGCTGAGCGTGAGCGCGATCAGCTCCAGCCCCAGTCCCGGGACGGTCGCGACCGGCCGGGCGTGCGCGGCCAGCGTCCGGATCCACAACGCACCTGCCGCGTAGAGCAGCGCCCCGGCGCTGACGGCGGCCAGCCCCGCCGACGTCCGGAGCGTGGCGAGCACGTCGATTCCCATCCCGTAGGCGAACAGCACCGCAACGCCAGGGAGGCCGAGTACCACGCGTGCGGACAGCCGGGGTCCGGCGAGCGCGGCGTCGGCATCCCGCTGCGCGGCGGCCGCCTCATCCAGCGCGGCGGCGACCGCGTCGAGCGCGGGC
>JAODAX010000035.1 GCA_025463675.1 Naasia sp.
CCGCCTCCATGGCGATCCCGCGGGTGGAGACGTGCTGGTTTTGCAGAACATGCTGGGACACGCGAACGCCGCAGAGACCCTCAACCGCTACGGCCACCTCTGGCCTGACCGCCTTGACGAGGTGACGGACGCAATGGGACGTGCGCGCGAAGAGGCACTCAGTCGAGTTCGGTCGGGAAGGAAGTCTTCGCCATCCTGACTCGTTCCTGACTGGAGGAGGCGAAGTCTCGTAGCCGGCATGAAAAAAAGCCCCGCATCTGGCGAGATAGCGGGGCTTTTCGTACACCCCCCGGGACTTGAACCCGGAACCCACTGATTAAGAGTCAGTTGCTCTGCCAATTGAGCTAGAGGTGCGCGCGATTCGGGAACCCGAACCGGGGATCAAGGCTAGCACAGGCACGGCCTCCGGGAAGCACGCGGCCGCCGTCGCGCGGGGCGACGCCTACGATGGTTCCGGGCGCTGCGTCGCGCCCGAACTCCCGGAAGGACGGCTCCCGTGACCGACTCGCAGCGCCTCGAACAGGGCGACACCGCCCCCGCTTTCCGACTCCAGGACGAGACCGGTTCACCCGTCTCGCTGACCGACTTCCAGGGGAAGAAGGTCGTCCTCTACTTCTACCCGGCGGCGATGACGCCGGGCTGCACCACCCAGGCGTGCGACTTCCGCGACAACCTCAACTCGCTGCAGAGCGCCGGCTACCAGGTGATCGGGATCTCCAAGGACGAGCCGGCGAAGAACGCCGAGTTCAAGGCCCAGGAGAGCATCAACTTCCCGCTGCTCAGCGACCCCGACCTCGAGGTGCACAAGGCGTACGCCGCCTACGGCGAGAAGACGCTATACGGCAAGACCGTGGTCGGCGTTCTCCGGTCCACGTTCGTTCTCGATGAGACCGGCTTCGTGACGCTGCCGCTCTACAACGTGAAGGCCACCGGCCACGTCGCGTCACTGCGCAAGAAGCTCGGCATCGACGACTGACCTGGCGGCAGAACCGCCGCGGTCAGCACGCCACCAGAGTGCGTCCGCGACCCGAGGCGACGAGCAGCAGGAGTCCGGCCCGCAGGAGCAGCGCACCGATCACCGGAGCGAGCATTCCCCCATCGCCGGTTGCGAGCAGCGAGAGTGCATCCGCCGAGCCGCTGCCGTCCACGCCCGAACCGGAGATCGCGAGCGGGCTCGGGGCGGGGCTTCAGATTGTTGAACGCGCGGGGCCCTCAGCGCCGGCACGACCATCGGCACCGGCGAGACCGGCCAGGCCAGCGACACCGGCAGACCCCTCCGGCCCCCACACCCCTCCGGCCCCCACAGGACCGTCGGCCCCCTGCGGTCCGGCGGGACCGGTGAGGACCGGCGGGACCCGCGAGACCCTCGGCACCCGCTGGTCCCTGAGTGCCATCAGCCCCAGCGGGACCATCCTGGCCCGCCGTGCCGCCAGCACCCGCAGGCCCGACAGCGCCGTCGACACCGTCGGCACCCGCGGGCCCCTCAACAACATCGATTCCATCAGCACCGTCCGCACCCGCAGGCCCGGCAGCCGCGTCGGCGCCCGCGAGCCCCGCAGCACCATCGATGCCGTCGGCGCCGCGCACCAGCGACCCGTCGCACCACCAGCACCCGCCGGTCCAGCCGGACCCGCAGCGGCCGCGTTGCACGTCGGCTCCAGGTGTGTCCTCCGGGCCGCACCGCAGCACGAGCGAGGTGTTGCGCGCCATGGACGCGCTGGAGTGGTAGACGCCGGGCGGAGCACTCGGCCATCCAAGACGGTGAAGTCCCGGGTGTCGGTCGCGACACGGAACTTGTCTCCCTCGAACGCGGAAGTGGGATTCTGCTGCGCGGGGCTTCCACGGGTGTCCGCATGACGCCGGCCGTCTGACCCGGGGGAGCCCCGTCACGACGGTGCCCGGGCTGACACCGGCGTCCCCCAGAGCGCTGTGTCTGCGCCCGTATTCGTCACCGCAGTGCCTCCGAGGACGGCATACGTGGAGGCCGACCCGAACATGGCGTCGTCTCCTTCGGCGGCGTGTGCGCGGACGGGCCGCCGGCCACGGCGCGCGCGAGCGCGAGCAGGAGTCCACAGGCGATGCTCAGGGGAAGCCGGTTGGTCGCGGTTCCCGCGTTCTCACCGACGTCCGGAACGGCCGCAGCATGGGGAAGCGTGGAGCGTGGACATGGTTTCCCCTGGGCACGCGATGCGGGCACTTCGAAGGTTCGCCTGCCCCGGGATTTCCCGTAAGTCCCCTTACCGGCTGGGGCGGTCGGAGGGGTGCCGCAAAGCCGGGATCAGAGGGGCCGGCGAGTGGCGTTCATCACGGATGGCACGAACAGCAGCGCGATGCCAACCACGGCGGGCAGGATCAGCAGCCAGCCGATGTCCGGGCGCGCGAACGCGCCCTGGAACGCGCCGACCGCGACCGCGAGCTGCAGCAGCTGCCAGGTGAACACCGGCCCGCGGATCCACGTCTGACCGCGCAGGGTGCCGACGAGGAGCACCCCGAGGAATCCGACGGCGAGCACGCCGAGGATCGCCAAGGCGATGCCTCCCCCGTCGCCGGCGGACGGCTGGGTGACCACCTCGACGAGAAGCATCACCGTCACCGCGGCCATCGCTACCGCCTCGACGAGGAGGACCACCGCGAGCACTTTCAGCGGGGTCGGCGTCCTCCGCGGAGCGGGGTTGCCGAGCGTTCCGGCCGGATCCTTCACAGCGACATCCCAAGGAAGACTATTGATCAGGTGTTATCTGTGTGACACCATAGCTGAGGTCGTTTTAGACGCCCACATCGCGGTGGGTGCCCCGGTTCCATGGCTGTCCATCCCCGGCGTATCCGACTCTCCTGTCATTCGACAGTTTCTCAATGCTGCAATCCTAAGGAGCACCGCGCATGGATTGGCGTGACAAGGCCGAGTGCCTGACCGCAGACCCCGAACTGTTCTTCCCCGTGGGGAACACCGGCCCCGCCGTCGACCAGATCGACAAGGCGAAGACCGTCTGTGCGCGCTGCCCCGTGACGGAGACCTGCCTCCAGTACGCCCTCGAGAACGGTCAGGACTACGGCGTGTGGGGCGGCCTCAGCGAAGACGAGCGTCGCGCCCTCAAGCGCCGCGCGGCCCGCGCCCGCCGCGCCTCCTAAGCGTCGTCGCCTGCACCGGCCCCCCTCGCTCGCAGGTAGGCGTCGATCGCCTCCTGCTTCGAGTCGAACGCGGGCCATGCCGCGCCGTCGTCGAGTCCCTCGGCCGGCAGGAGCGGGCGCACATGCCAGCCGCCGTCGTCCTCGCGGGTGACCATCGCCTCGTCCTGCAGCCCGTTGTGCAGGCGCACCTCGGTGTCGCTGGTTACGATGACCCGGCAGCCGTCCTCGTCCGTCACGCAACCAGACTTCCATCGAGGCCGCAGCGCGCCGAATCGGCGCCGACCCTTGACAGGACGGGCTCGTCAGGACTCGATCCAGCGCAGCGGGATCTCGATGGTCACCTCGGTGCCGCGCCCCACCATCGTGTGCCAGTCGATGGTGCCGCCCAGCTCGCCCTGGATGAGGGTGCGGACGATCTGGGTGCCCAGCCCGCTGCCGACCTTGCCCTCCGGAAGCCCGCCGCCGTCGTCGCGCACGACCACCGCCAGAGTGATCTCGCCGCGGGTGGCCACGATCTGGACCGTGCCCTCCCGGCCTGCCAGGCCGTGCTCGACGGCGTTCGTCACGAGTTCGGTCAGGGCCAGCGCGAGCGGCGTCGCGTAGGTGCTCGGCAGACGCCCGAAGCTGCCGGTCTTCTGCGGATGGACCCGCGTGTTGTGACTGGAGGCCACCTCGGCGACGAGCAGCAGCACGCGCTCGAACACCTGGTCGAAGTCGACGATCTGGTTGAGGCCCTCGGACAGGGTGTCGTGCACCACCGCGATCGCGGACACGCGCCGCATCGCCTGGATGAGGGCGTCGCGTGCTTCGTCGGTGCGGGAGCGCCGGGCCTGGATGCGCAGCAGCGAGGCCACGGTCTGCAGATTGTTCTTCACCCTGTGGTGGATCTCGCGGATCGTCGCGTCCTTGGTGATGAGCTCCTGCTCCTGGTGCCGCAGCTGGGTCACGTCGCGGCAGAGCACCACCGCCCCCTTGCGCTCGTTGCGCTCCTTGAACGGGATGGCACGGAGCGACACGGTGACCCCGCGGGCCTCGATGTCGGTGCGCCACGGCGCCCGACCGGTCACCACGAGCGGCAGCCCCTCGTCGACGGTCGGCTGCCCCTCGACCAGGCCCGCGGTCACCTCGGCCAGGGACTCGCCCTCCAGCTCGCCGCGGAAGCCGAGCCCGTTGAACGCGGACAGCGCGTTGGGGCTCGCGAAGGTCGCCGTTCCGCCCACGTCGAGGCGGATGAGGCCGTCGGAGGCGCGCGGCGCTCCGCGACGGGGGCCGGTCGGCGCGCCCAGGTCGGGGAAGTCGCCGGCGGCGATCATCCCGAACAACTCGTCCGCACACGCGTTGAAGGTGAGTTCCTGCCGACTCGGGGTGCGCGTCTCGCTGAGGTTGGTGTGCCGGGTGAGGACCGCGATCGGGACGTTGGTCACATCGAGGCCGCTCGGTGAGATGCGGCGCTGCACCGGCACGGCGCGCACTCGGGTGGGCGTCTCCTCGTACCAGTCCGGCGCCGACTGGTCGAGGATGCTCGCCGTCTCGAACGCCTGCGTGACGAGGGCACGCCATTCCGGCTTCACCCGCTGCCCCACGAAGTCGCGGTAGAACAGCGTGGCGGCGCTCGACGGCCGCGCCTGGGCGACCGCGACGAAGGAGTTGTCGTCGGTGGGCACCCACACGACGATGTCGGCGAAGGCCAGGTCGGCGAGTAGCTGACCGTCGGCGACGAGCAGATGCAGCCATTCGATGTCGGCCGTGGTCGATCGGCCGGAGGCGACGACCAGCTCGCTCAGGGTGGGCACGGCTTCAGCCTAAGCCGGTCGCCCCGCCTCCCCGGAATCGCAACCGATCCGCAGAAGCGCAACGGTGCGCGGTTGCGAATCTACGGAAGCGTTGCGTCACTCGGTGCGGCCGACGAGGAAAGCGTTGACCGCGGTGGTGAGCTCCGTGTCCACCGGCCGGTCGGTGCCGTCCACCCGGCGGATGGGGGCGGCGTGTCGGACGCTCGAGACCAGCCAGGCGCCGTCGGCGGCGAGCAGATCCTCCGGCCGCAGCATGGCGTACTCGGTGCCGAGGCGGCGCGACTCGGCGAACGCGAACAGGTCGCCCTGGGTCGTGCCGGGCAGGATTCCGAGATGTGTGCCCGGCGTGACGAGGCGGTCGCCGACGCGCAGCAACAGGTTGGAGGTGGACCCCTCCAGGAGGTAGCCGTCGGAGCTGACGAACACCACGTCGTCCGCGTCCCGCCGACGGGCCTCGCGCAGCACCGCGCGGTTCACGGCATAGGACAGCGACTTCGCGCCCTGCAGCAGCCACGGGGAGGTCTGCGCCACATCGTGGCGGTAGCCGCGGTCGAGGAGCACGACGCGGATGCCGTCCCGCCGGGCCGCCGTGAAGTCGTCGGCGGGCGCCGCGTACGCCCAGCCGGTGGGGCGCCCGTCGCCCTCGACGCCTCGGGTCAGGATCGTCTTCACGTACCCCTCCGGCACGGGGTCGATGGCGGCCGCGGCGACGCGAACCGCCTCCTCCCAGGCGTCCTGGTCAGGCTCCGGCAGCTCGAGCGACGCCGCCGAGCGGGCAAGCCGCCGGATGTGTGCGGCGAGGGCCTGCGGCGCCCCATTGCCGATGCTGATCGTCTCGAACACGCCGTCGCCGCGGGTCACCCCGAGGTCGAGGACGCCGACGTGCGGCGCCGTCGGGTCGACGAGTTCCACCGCGGGAGCCCCGTTCCGGTGCGGCGGCGCGGAACGGGACGGCTGGTTGAGGAGGGCGAGCGCGGTGGTCGGCACTCCCCCATTGTGACCCGATCGCAGCGCGGAGCACCGACGCCGGGCGCGGGCGTGGCCCCCCTACGGTGAACGCCGTGACTCGGCCGGCCGCCGGCATCGACCTTCCCGACGCGCGCGGCCGGACCGCGCTCGACGGCGCCGGGCGCGACCTGACCGGCAACCCGGATGTGACGGCCCGGGACGTGGAGCTGATGTCGCTTCTGCAATGGGCGGTCCTCCCGGGCCCGTTCGGGCGCAGCTGACGGCGCCGGGCCCGCTCGAGTCGGCAGCGTTCAGCCGAGCGGCAGCAGCTGCCATCGCCGACGCCGGCCGACCCGCCCGGCGGGAGCGGGCAACAGCTCTCGGCGCGCGAAGCCGCGCAGGGCGGCGAGCGCAGCGGACCGGGGGGCGGCCTCCTGCAGCGTGCGACCGGCGAGGAGCGCGGCATCGCAGCCCGGTCCGTCCGATGGAACCAATGCGGCATCGGCGATGCCGCCGAAGCGCAGCAGCGTGGCCGCGATCTGGCTGGCCGGCGCGAGCCCCACGGCCGACGAGCGCACCTTCATGATGACGACCCGCACCTGGTCGGCGTCGACGACCTCGACCAGATCGGCGTGCGCGCGCAGAAAGCGGGCGAGTCCCACCGGATCCGCCGCCCCCACAGCGACCACCAGGTCCGCCTCCCGGAGCGCAGCGAGGGTGGCTGCGTTCCTGCGCGGAGCGAACGGGTCGGCGTCCTCCTCGTCCAGCTCGAAGCCCACGTCGATGAGCACCGCATCCGCCTCCTCCCGACAGAGCCGCAGCACCGCGGTGACGCGCTCGGCGGAGAGTTCCGGCCACCTGCTCGTCCGGGCGATGCCAGTCAGGACCGTGAATGCGCCGCCCGGCAGCTCGTACGGCTCCGCCACTCGCTCCAGCTGCTCTGCGTCGAGCCGGCCGGTGCCGGCGAGGCGGCAGGCGGCGGCGAAGCCGGGCGCCTCGTCGAGCAGCCCGAGGGCCGGGGCGACCGACGCCCCGCGGGTGTCCGCGTCGACGAGCAGCACACGCTCCCCGGCGAGCGCCGCCTCCGCCGCCAGCGTGATCGCGACCGTGGTGCGGCCGGGGGCACCGGTCGGCCCCCACACGGCGATCACGCGACCGCGTCGCCGGGGCGGGGCCGCGGGAGCGGGAGCGTCCGCGTCGCCGTCCAGCATCCGCGCCAGCTCCGACCACGATGCCGACTCGTCGACGGCCTCGCGGATGCCGAGCGCGGCGACCCGGGAGCGGCCGTCGGGCCGCGCGCACACGGCGACGAGCCGCGTGCCTGCGGTGTCGGCGGCATCCCGGATCGCCGCGTCGAGGGCGTTCGCGGCGACGACGGCGGCGTCCGGGTGCAGCGCCTGCAGCACGGCGGGCAGTTCGACGGCGGCCGGGCGAGCGGCGACCTCGTGCCCGGCCCGCACGGCGTCGGCGAGGATCCGGTCCTCGACATCGGGCGCCAGGCAGAGGACGAGCCTCACGAGCCCGCTCCCGCCGGCACGACGGTGACCGCGTCGCCGTCGCCCAGCGCCTGCAGCATTCGGGCCACCCGGTCGCGCGGCACGAGCACCTCCACGCCGGAGTCCCCGGCGAGCAGCCCGCCGCCGTCGAGCACCCGGACGACCTGCGCCCCGCTGACCAGGACGGCCGGCGGGCCGACTCCGTCGTCGGTGCGGGGCGCCGCCCAGACGTCGACGATCGCGCCCTGCTGCACCGCCTGCGCCGGCTGGCTCTGCAGCGGCAGCACCACCGGCGACACCGCGAGCTCCCCGTCGGTGCCGACCGCGGACCGCGGCACCAGCTCGCCGGCGCCCACCGGCCGGGTGACGACGAGGCCGGCCGCCGGCACATCGTCGGCTCGCAGGTAGCGATCGCCCGCCGCGCCCAGCCGGACAGGTGTCGCGACGAGTTCGGCGCGGGTCAGCCGGTCGCCCACCAGCAGGGCATCGTCTGCGGCGTACACCGTCTCGGTGCGCTCCGCCGCCGCGACGATGCCGCCCACACCGGCCACCGAGGCCCCTACCAGCCCGGCGCCGAGCAGGAACCGCACGTCCACCCGGAACCGTCGCCGTGCGCCCGACCCGACCATGGTGCTCCCTTCGACAGGATCATGGTCGCCGCCGCTCCCTGCCTGCGCGGCGGTTATCCACAGCCGCTCGGCGGAGATGCGGCCTCCGCGCGGATAATCGGCGGCATGGTGACCATCTCCCCCGACTCCGCCGGCCGATTCCTGACGCTGGCCGACGTCGCCGAGGTGCTGAACGTGTCGCTCAGCCAGGCGTATGCGCTGGTGCGCAGCGGCGAGCTGCCTGCCATCAAGGTCGGCGGCAGCGGCCGGTGGCGCATCGAGCGGGACGTGCTCGAGTCGTACATCGCCTCCAAGTACGAGGAGGCCCGACGGCAGGCCCTTTGGAACCAGAGCGATTGGGCGAACATCCCGGAGCTGACGGCGGAACGCTTCCTCTGAGCCCTTCCGCTCGCTGTGCCGAAACCTAGGCTGGACGCATGACCGCGCTCAGCATCCGCGCACGAACCGTCGTCGTCGACCTGGAAGGCACCACGAGCGCCACCGCATTCATCCTCGGTGACCTGTACGACTACGCGCGCCCCCGGCTGCTGCCCTGGCTGCGCGACCGCGCCGACGACGGGGACGTCCGCATCGTTCGGGAGCAGACCATCGCCGCCGCCGCCCTGCCCGCGAATGCAAGCGACGAGGACGTGGCCGCGGCGCTGCAGCGCTGGATGGACGACGACGTGAAGGCGACCCCGCTGAAGACGCTGCAGGGCGAGATTTGGGCGGAGGGCTTCCGCCGCGGGGAGCTCTCCGCGCACTTCTTCGACGATGTCGCCCCGAGGCTCCGCGCGTGGCACGCCGACGGTGCGGCGATCGCCGTGTTCTCCTCCGGATCCGTCGCACTGCAGCGCCCCTGGTTCGCGCAGTCACCGAGCGGCGACCTGGCCCCGCTCGTGACGGCCTACTTCGACACGGTCAACGGCGGCCCGAAGAAGGAGCCCGAGTCCTACCGGCGGATCGCGGCGCAGTTGGGGCGGACGCCGGCCGAGCTCGTCTTCCTCACCGACTCCCCCGACGAGATCAGGGCGGCGTCGGCCGCCGGCTGGCAGGCGGTCGCGGTGTCCCGCCCGGGCGAGCCATGGCACGGCGCCGACCTCGGGACCGCGCCGACGGTCGCGTCCTTCGACGACCTGGAGATCTCCACTCCCTGATCGCGGGACGCGCGGGGCGAGCGAGGGCCACCCGCGTCCGGTCAGGGCACTCGGACGGCGAGCACCGCGCTCAGCGCGACGATCTCGACCCGACGCGGGGAGCAGCGCCCCGCGTCCGGCTCGTGCACGGCGACATCGACGGTGTCCCTCGCCACCCGATCGATCGTCCCGGCGACGGTGCCGCCCGCCAGCCGTACCTCGACCGGGACCCGCCGGCGGGCGAGATCCCGCAGCACGAACGGGAAGCCGAGGCGCGCGGTGAGACCCGCCTCTTCGCCCGCGGGAGCCAGCGTGCCCGGCACCTGCTCCGGCGCGAGCAGCAGCGCCGCGACCGCGGGGAGCGGCACCAGCAGGCCGCATCGCCGACCGTCGACCGGCTCACCGCTCAGCCAGTCCCTGCCGATCGCGGTGATCTCGAGGGTGACCGGCTCCCCGGCGACGAGGCGCAGGCGGACCGGGCCGTGCTCGGCCGCCCCACGGATCCGGTCGCGCAGCGCGAGCCGGCCGATCCGCAGGCGCTCCTCCTCTGCGCGCAACTCCTCGCCCTCGGCGGCCAGCTCGCGCTCCAGCTGCCCCTCGAGATCGTCGAAGAGGCTGTCCCATCGCACGATCGAACGCTAACCCTCCCGTTCCGGGTTGAAGCGACTTATCCACAGTTGGCGGATCGTCCATTTACGGGCGCCGGGGCGGCTGATTGAGTGTGCGCACCGCACGGTCCCCCCCAGCGGAGGACACCCATCCCCCGAGGGCCGCGCGGGCTCCCCCGGCCTACCCGATCGTCCCCCCGATGGAGTCGCGATGAGCCTTCCCCTGCCCGTCCCCGCCCCGCCACTCGCCCGCCCGCGGTCGCTGCCCACCGACGAGTACTTCGCCCCGCAGCCCACGTCAGCCTCGGATCTGCCCGACCCGGTGCCGCTGCTCGAGAATCTCACCCGGTGCGTCATCGAAATCCTCGCGGGCGCCCGCGAGCTCGAGCAGATCGCGCGCTGGCTCGACGAGGAGGTCTACCGGCACCTGCTCCGGCGGGTGATCCTGGCGTCGCGCGCGCGGGCCGCCAAGAATCTGCCGGCGTCGCGCCCGGTGTTCGTCATCGGCTCGACGCACGTGTGCGTCCCGCGGGACGGCGTCGTGGAGGCGACCGTTACCATCCTCGGCCGCTCCCGCTGCCGAGCTGTCGCGCTCCGGCTGGAAGGCCTCGACTCCCGCTGGCGCGCGACCGCCATCCACGTCCTGTAGCGGCGGAGGCTCCGCGGCCTCCCGCCCGTTGCCACGTTCTGCGGTAAGTCGCCGAGTTACCAGCACACAACGCGGCAACTCGACACGCGGCGGTGCGGGAGGGCGGGTTAGGAGGCGGCCAGGCGCGCCTTCTCGGCCTGGACGTCGAAGTCGGCGGCTGGCCACTGCGGATCGATGCGGCGGACCGCGTCGAGGAGCAGACTCTGCACCGCCCAGCGCGCGTACCACTTCCGGTCGGCGGGGACGACGTGCCAGGGCGCGTCCTCGGTCGACGTGCGGCTCAGCGCCACCTGGTACGCGTCCATGTACGCGGGCCAGAGCAGGCGCTCGTCGACGTCGCCCGGGTTGTACTTCCAGTGCTTGTCGGGCCGGTCCAGGCGCTCCTGCAGCCGCCGCTTCTGCTCCTCCGCCGAGATGTGCAGCATCACCTTGACCAGGGTCGTGCCGCTCGCGACGATCTGCCGCTCGAACTCCAGGATCTCCGAGTACCGGCGCTCGAGGACGTCGGGCGCCGCCAGCTTCCGAACCCGGGCGATGAGCACGTCCTCGTAGTGGGAGCGGTCGAAGACGCCGATCACCCCGGGCGTCGGCAGCTGCTTCCGCACCCGCTCCAGGAAGTGCTGCGCTCGCTCCTCGGCGGTCGGCGCCTTGAACGCGTGCAGGCGGATGCCCTGCGGATCCACCCGGCCGACCACGTGCCGCACGATGCCGCCCTTGCCGGCGGTGTCCATCGCCTGCAGCACGAGGAGCACGCTGCCGGTGCCCCCGAACTTGCTCTCCGCGTAGAGGCGCTCCTGCAGGTCCGCGAGCTGCTCGCCGTTCTGCTCCAGCGCCGCCGCGGCGTCCTTCTTGGCGCCCGCGAAGCCCGGCGTGGACGAGGGATCGACGTCGGCGAGGCGGAATCCGGGGCCGACGGGCGCGAGCTCGGTCATCCCGTCACGCTAGCGCCGTCCCCGACACCCGCATCCGGCCTTGACGAGCCCGCAGAACCGCAACGTTCCGGCAGTCTCGCAACCGCGGACGGTTGCGTTTCTGCCGGAACGTTGCGGTTTCGTGCGGCTACTTCTTCTTCTCGGCGGCGCGGCGCTCGGCGCGGTTCACCGGAGGCTGCGTGGGAGCGCCGGAGGACTGGCCGAAC
>JAODAX010000039.1 GCA_025463675.1 Naasia sp.
GGCTGAGCCCGCCCGATCGCCGCAAGCACGCCGTGCACGAAGCCGGACGACTCATCCGTGGAGAGCTCCTTCGCGGCCTCGACGGCCTCGTCGATGGCGACCGCTGCGGGCACCTCGTCGTTGTAGAGCATCTCCCAGATGCCGATCCGGAGGATGGCGCGGTCGACGGCGGGCATCCGCGCGATCGTCCAGCCCTGAGCGTGCTCGGTGATCAGCTCGTCGATCTCGGCGCGGTGGTCGCTGACGCCGTCGACGATTTCGCGGGCGTACAGCCAGCTGGCCTGGCGCTGCGGCTCTCCCGCGGCGCGCTCCGCCTCGGCGGCGAGCAGATCGGCGACCGGCGCCTGCCGCACGTCGGCGGCGAACAGGATGTCCAGGGCCCGCTTACGGGCCTTCGTCCGTGCCGACACGTCAGTCGTTCACGCGGCCGAGGTAGTCACCCGTGCGGGTGTCCACCTTGACCTTGGTGCCCTGCCCGACGAACAGCGGCACCTGGATCTGGTAGCCGGTCTCGATCGTCGCCGGCTTGGTGCCCGCGTTGCTGCGGTCGCCCTGCAGACCCGGCTCGGTGTAGGTGATCTCCATCACCACGGAGGCGGGCAGCTCGACGTACAGCGGGTTGCCGTTGTTGAGCGCGATGGTGGCGCTCTGGTTCTCGAGGAGGAAGTTGGCGGCGTCCCCGACCACGGCGGCTGGCACGGTCACCTGCTCGTAGTCGGCGGTGTCCATGAAGACGAAGTCGTCGCCGTCCTTGTAGAGGAACTGGTAGTCGCGGCGGTCGACATTCTCGATGTCGACCTTGGTGCCGGCGTTGTACGTCTTGTCGACCACCTTGCCGGTGACGACGTTCTTGAGCTTGGTGCGAACGAAGGCGCCGCCCTTGCCCGGCTTGACGTGCTGGAACTCGACGACGTTCCAGAGCTGGCCGTCGATGTTGAGGACGACGCCGTTGCGGATGTCAGCGGTTGAGGCCATGAGGGTTTCGATCCATTTCGGTCTGCGAGGGGCGCCGGATCCGCCGGAAGCCCCCAAGAGTGTAATCCCTGCGCCCGGCGGCCGCCGGAGCGCGGGTCAAGCGAGCCGGTGCAGCACCGCGGAGAGCGCGAGCCGGTAGGAGTCGAAGCCGAGTCCGGCGATGACACCGGTTGCGACGCCGGTGATCACGCTGGTATGCCGGAACTCCTCCCGCGAGTGCGGGTTCGAGAGGTGCACCTCGATGAGCGGCAGGCCGGCCTCGGTGACGATCGCGACCGCGTCACGGAGAGCGTACGAGTAGTGCGTGAAGGCGGCGGGGTTGAGGATGACGGGCATCCTCTGGTCGACCGCCTCGTGCAGCCAGCCGATCAGGCTGCCCTCGTCGTCGGTCTGCCGCAGGTCGATGCTGACACCGTCGGGCGCCGCCTCCGTGAGGTTCGCCCGAAGGTCGTCGAGGGTGCTGCTGCCGTAGATGTCGGGCTGGCGAGTGCCGAGCCGGCCGAGGTTCGGCCCGTTGAGGACGAGGACGCGGGTCACGGGCCCACCCTACCCACCCCGCTGACGTGCACGGGGACGCAGGTTCCGGCGCGGATTGCGCGCTATATCGCGCAATCGACGCCGGAACGTACTAGGAGGCGATCTCCTGGTAGGCGGTGAAGAGCAGCTGGTCCTCGGGGCCACGCAGCACGGTCGGCTTGCCGATGTCATCGAGGACGATGAACCGGAGCATCGCGCCGCGGGCCTTTTTGTCCCGGCGCATGGTGGCGAGCAGGCTCGGCCACCGGCCCGCCGGGTAGTCGAGCGGCAGGCCGAGGGAGCCGAGGATGCGGCGGTGCCGGTCCGCGGCGTCGTCACTGAGCCGGCCGGCCAGCCGGGCGAGCTCCGCCGCGTAGACCATCCCGACCGCGACGGCCGCACCGTGCCGCCACTGGTACCGCTCGGCGTGCTCGATCGCGTGGGCGAGGGTGTGCCCGTAGTTGAGGATCTCGCGCCGGCCGTTCTCGGTGAAGTCCTCGGCGACCACCTCCGCCTTGAGCCGGATCGACAGCTCGACGACCCGGCGGAACTCGTCCGTCGTCGGATCCACGGCGCGCTCGACGTCGGCCTCGAGGATGTCGAGGATCTCCGGCGCCCCGATGAAGCCGCACTTGGCGACTTCGGCGAAGCCGGCGAGGATCTCGTTGCGCGGAAGCGTCTCCAGGTGGTCGAGGTCGGCGAACACCCCCCGCGGGGCGTAGAACGCACCGACCAGGTTCTTGCCTTCCGCGGTGTTGATGCCGGTCTTGCCGCCGACCGCCGCGTCCACCATGCCGAGCACCGTGGTGGGCAGCTGGAACAGGGCGACGCCGCGCAACCAGGTGGCCGCAACGAAGCCGGCGAGGTCGGTGACGGCGCCGCCGCCGAAGCCGATCACCGCGTCGGAGCGGGTGAAGTCGGCCTGCCCGAGGATCTGCCAGCAGAACGAAGCCACTTCGATGCGCTTCGCCGATTCGCCGTCCGGCACCTCCGCAAGCAGCACCTCGTAGTTCCCCTGCAGCCGCTCGCGCAGCTGCTCGGCGCGCGCGCCCAGGGTCGGCGGGTGGATGATGAGCACCTGGCGGACGCCGCTGCCGAGCGCGGCCACCAGGTGCCCGGTCAGGTTCCGGCCCACGAGGACGTCGTAGCCGTCCCCGACGGGGATGACGGTGGGCTCAGCGTCGTCCGCGACGGGGATGCGGGTGGGTTCGGTCACGAGACGCCCTCCTCGGCGAGCCAGGCGACGACGTCGGCGGCAACCCCGCTCATCGGCCGGCCCGACGAGTCGAAGCTGCGGGTCGCGAGCCGGGTGTAGATCGGCATGCGCTGTTCGACGAGGACCTTCCACGCGGCGACGCCGCCGGAGGCGAGCAGCGGGCGCTTGGCGCCCTGGATGCGCTCCTCGACGCTCTCGGCGTCGACCGTGATGAGCGCTACCCGCAGGTCCCGAAGGTCCGCCTGCGTGCGCGGGTCGAGGATCGCTCCCCCGCCGAGGGTGACGACGCCGTCCGTCTGCAGCGCCCGGGCGACGTGCTCGCGTTCGATCGCGCGGAACCCTCCCTCACCCTGTGCGGTGAAGATGTCGGCGATGGGACCGTGCTCGGCGACGATGGCCTTGTCGGTGTCGACGAAGTCGCGGCCGACCGCGCGGGCGACCCGGCGGCCGACCTTGGTCTTGCCGGCGCCGGGCGGGCCGATGAGGACGAGGACCGGCATCACGGGCTCAGCGGTCACGTGCGGGGTCGCCGGCGGTGCGCAGCGTCAGCGGGATGGCGGCGAGATAGGCCTCGAGGTTCCGGCGCGTCTCGGCGAGCGAGTCGCCGCCGAACTTCTCGACGACCGCGTCGGCGAGCACCAGGGCGACCATCGCCTCGGCGACGACGCCCGCGGCGGGCACGGCGCACACGTCGGAGCGCTGGTGGTGGGCGGAGGCGGGCTCGCCGGTGACGATGTCCACGGTGCGCAGCGCGCGCGGGACGGTCGAGATCGGCTTCATCGCGGCCCGGACGCGGAGCACGGTGCCGGTGGTCATGCCGCCCTCGGTGCCGCCGGCCCGATCGCTGAGCCGCTCGATGCCATCGTCACCGAGCACGAGCTCGTCGTGCGCGGCGGAGCCCCGGCGGGTGGCGGTGGCGAAGCCGTCGCCGACCTCCACGCCCTTGATCGCCTGGATGCCCATCAGCGCGGCGGCGAGCTTGGCGTCGAGCCGCCGGTCCCAGTGCACATACGAGCCGAGCCCCGGCGGGAGCCCGTAGGCGACGACCTCGACGACGCCGCCGAGGGTGTCGCCGTCGCGCTTCGCCGCATCCACCTCGACGAGCATCCGCTCGCTCGTGGCGGGGTCGAAGCAGCGCAGCGGGTCGTCGTCGACGGCTGCGAGGTCGGCGGGGCCGGGGAGGCGGGCGTCGTCGGGCACCCGCACGGTGCCGACGGAGAGGGTGTGGCTGAGCAGCCCGATGCCCAGCTCGGTGAGGAAGGAGCGCGCGACCGCGCCGAGGGCGACGCGGGCGGCGGTCTCCCGGGCGCTGGCCCGCTCGAGCACGGGCCGGGCCTCGTCGAAGCCGTACTTCTGCATGCCGGTGAGGTCGGCGTGACCAGGCCGCGGCCGGGTCAGGGCCGCCCCGCGACCGCGGGACTTCTCGGTCAGTTCGGTGGGCTCGGGGTTCATGACCTCCTGCCACTTCGGCCATTCGGTGTTGCCGATGCGCAACGCGATGGGGCTGCCGATGCTGCGCCCCTGCACCACGCCGCCGGAAAGGTGGAGCACGTCCTGCTCGAACTTCTGCCGGGACCCGCGGCCGTAGCCGAGGCGCCGTCGGGCGAGGTCGGCACGGATGCCGTCGAGCAGGACGGGCACCCCAGCGGGGAGGCCTTCGAGGATCGCGACGAGCTCGGGCCCGTGCGACTCCCCGGCGGTGAGCCAGCGAAGCATGCTCAGAATCCTCCCACAGCGGCCCGCATCGCCCGGGCCACCGAGGTCTCGTCCGGGAGCGGGAGGGCCGCGACGCCGCCGGTGAAGATGCGCACCTGCAGCACCGCCTGGTGCAGGAGCATGTCGAGGCCGCCGACGATCGGGCCGGTGCTCCCCCAGCGCCGGGCGAGCGCGCTCGGCCACGGCTCGTAGGCCACGTCGACGAGCGCGGTGCCCGGCGCGAAGTCCGGCAGCTCCGGCAGGTCGGCGTTGCCTGGCACGGTGCTCGCAAGCAGGGAGGCTCCGGGCAGCGGTTCGCCGAAGCCGACGATCCGGACGTCGAGCGCGGGGACCACGGCGTGCAGGGCGGCGGCGCGCTCGGGCGTTCGGACGGCGACGGTCACTCGCTGCGTGCCGATCCGTTCAAGCGCGAGGAGCATCGACACCGCGGTCGCGCCGCCGCCGAGCAGCAGCGCGTCCGGTCGCTCGCCGACGCCCCGCTCGGCGAGGGCGGCGACCAGGCCGCCGACGTCGGTGTTGAAGCCGCGTCGCCGGCCGCCGTCGAGCAGGACGGTGTTGCAGACCCCGGAGGCGGCGACGACGTCGTCGGCCTCGTCGAGCAGGGGCAGCACCTCGCGCTTGAGGGGCATGGTGAGCGACAGGCCGCGCCAGCTGCCGTCGAGCCCGGCGAGGAACTCCGCAAGGGTTCCGGCGGGCACCTCGACGCGCCCGTACTCCCACGGCAGGCCGAGCTCGCGGTAGGCCGCCGCGTGCAGCTGCGGCGACCGTGAGTGCGCGATGGGGGATCCGAGGACCGCCAGCCGGCGGGCCTCAGCCACGACGTTCAGCCACAGTAGGCGGCGTTTTCGTCGTTCGCGTTGCACCAGTCCCGCAGCCGCTGCGCGTTGGCCTCGTGCTCGTCGGCCGTGACCGAGAACACCGTCTCGCCGGTGGCGAGGTTGACCGGCACGAAGAACATCCACGGCCCCTCGGCCGGGTGCAGAGCGGCGTTCAGGGCATCCATGCCGGGGTTCCCGATGGGGCCGACCGGCAGGCCCGGGTTGGCGTAGGTGTTGTAGAGGTTGCTCGCGTCCGCCCGCTCCGCGTCGGTGGTCCACACGGTGTCGGTGTTGCCGGTGCCGTAGGCGACGGTGGCGTCGGATTGCAGGTTGATGCCCTGGTCGATTCGGTTCTGGAAGACGCGGGCGATCTTCGCCATGTCGGGCACGTACGGCCCGGCCTCGCGCTGGACGACGGAGGCCAGCGTCACCACTCGGAAGCGGTCCTCGGCCGGGACGCCGAGCTCGTCGAGCGCCGCCGTCGATCGGTTCACCATCCGCTGCAGTGCGTCGTGCGCGGTGAGTCCCGGGTCGAACTCGTAGGTCGCCGGGAAGAGGAAGCCCTCGAGGCTCATCGCGCCGGGTGGCAAACCGAACGAGCCGACGTCCGCGGCGGCCGCCTGCAGCTCCTCGAGCGGGATCCGGGTGCCGGCGGAGATCAGCTCCAACGCGTTCGGCAGCGACTCGCCCTCGATGATCAGCACCTGGTTCTCCAGCTTGTTGACCGGGTTCGTCAGGGCGTCGAGCGCCGCCTGGGCGCTCATCTGCTCCTTCAGCCGGTACATGCCCGGCTGGAAGACGGGCTCCGGCTCCTGCATGAGGAGGAGGTCGTAGAACGCCTCGAACGTCTTGGTCACGCCCGCCTGCTGCAGGGTGACGGCGATGTCCGAGCCGACGTCCCCACTGTGGATGACGACGTCGACTTCGCCCTGCCCGGAGCCGGCATAGTCCGTCTCCTCCGGGCCCGCGAGGATGCCCGAAATCCGGTCCGGCCAGTCGGGCATGATCAGGAACGCCGCGGCGACCCCGCCGCCGCCGAGGACGAGCAGCAGCACCAGCGGCGCGATGACCCAGGGCGCCCAGCGGCGTCGCCTGCGCGGCGGCTCCGTGTCCGGGAAGCCGTAGGAAGCCACCTGCTCGGGCTTCCGTCTCGTCCGCACCCTGCCCGCGGCGTGCGCCGCCTCGCGGTCCTTCAGGCCCCGACGACTGGCCGGCGTCTCCACCGGTCCGTCGACGATGTCGGCCCAGCTGGGCAGGGGAACCGGAGTCGTGTCGAGATTTTCGGGGCTTCGAGGGGGCTGCGGCACACGGAAGCTTTCAGTTCGGTTCGACCGTCACGCCGGGAGGTTCGCTCCGGGCACGCTCGGAGTCGAGAGCATGTTGCAGGAGTATAACGGCGGCCACTTGGTCGATCACGGGACGTGAGCTCCGCGTGTTCCGTCCTGCTCCGTGCAACACCGACTGGGCGCTCACCGTGCTGAGGCGCTCGTCGATGAGCCGGACAGGGATGTCCGACCCGGCGGCGAGCTCGGCCGCGACCGCGCGGGCGTCCGCCGTGGACGGCGTGTCGCCTCCCCCCAGCGACACCGGCAGCCCGACGACGATCTCGATCGCCTCCCGCACCCGCGCCTCGTCGAGGATCCGGGCGACGACGGGCGCGGTGCCACCGCGGCGCTGGATCGTCTCGACCGGCGAGGCGAGGAATCCGGACGGGTCGCTGGCTGCGAGCCCGACCCGCGCACGACCGACGTCGACGCCGATCCGCACGCCGTGCCGCATCAGCGGGCCAGCGACGACCGGATCGCGTCCAGCGCGGCCGGGATCGCTGCCACGTCGGACCCGCCGCCCTGCGCGATGTCATCCTTACCGCCCCCACCACCGCCGAGCACCCCGGCGGCGATCTTCGCGAGCGCGCCTGCCTTCGCGCCGGCGTCCCGGCCGGCGGGGGTGGTCGCGACGATGACGGCCGGCTTGCCGGAGAGGTCCGCCGCGAGGGCCACGACGGCCGCCTGCGCGCCGAGCCGGTCGCGCACGCTCAGGGCGAGCGAGCGCAGCTCGTCTGGCGAGCGCAGCGTGCCCACCGGCTCGATCACGGCGGTCAGGCCGCCCACCGTGCCGGCGTTCGCGACCAGCGCGGGCACCCTGCCGGCGAGGGCCTGCTGCTCGAACTCGGCGATGCGACGCTCGGCCGCCTTCAGCTCGCCGAGCAGGGCGGCGATGCGGTCCGGCAGCCGGTCCTTCGGTGTCTTCAGCTCGCTGGTCAGCTGAGCTACGATCGCGCGTTCGGTGGCGAACTCGCGGAACGCCTCCGGGCCGACGAGCGACTCCACGCGCCGGTTGGTGCTGCCGATCGAGGACTCCCCGATCAGGTTGATGAGCCCGATCTCCGCGCTCGACGCGACATGCGTGCCGCCGCACAGCTCGCGCGACCAGGGGCCGCCGATGTCGACCATCCGCACCGTGTCGCCGTACTTCTCGCCGAACAGCGCCATCGCGCCGAGCGCCTTCGCCTCGTCGAGCGGCAGCTCGCGGGTGACGACATCGTAGTCGCGGGAGATCGCGTCGTTGGCGACGTCCTCGATCTCGGACCGGGTCGCCGCCGAGAGGGCCTTGTTCCAGCTGAAGTCGAGGCGCAGGTAGCCCGCCTTGTTGTAGGAGCCGGACTGGTGCGCGTCGGGGCCGAGCACCTGGCGGAGCGCCGCGTGCACGAGGTGGGTGGCGGAGTGCGCCTGCGTGGCGCCGCGGCGCCAGACCGGGTCGACGACGCTCGTCGCCGCGTCGCCGGCGGCGACCTCGCCCGACTTCACGAGCACCCGGTGGGAGATGAGGCCCTTCACGGGGCGCTGCACGTCGAGTACCTCGAGCTCGAAGCCTGCGCCGAGGATGCTGCCCGCGTCGGCCTCCTGGCCGCCCGACTCCGGGTACAGGCTCGTCTCGGCGAGGATGACCTCGACGGTCTGGCCGGCGGACGCGACAGGGACGGAGCCGCCGTCGGCGAGGATGCCGAGCACTCGTGTCTCGGTCTGCAGGTGGTCGTAGCCGGTGAACACCGTCTCGCCCGCCGCACGGAACTCGCCGTAGGCGGAGAGGTCGGCGACGACCTTCTTCTTCGCCTTGGCGTCCGCCTTCGCGCGGGCGCGCTGGTCGGCCATCAGCCGGTCGAAGGCGCCCCGGTCGACGCTGAGGCCGGCCTCCTGCGCCATCTCCATGGTGAGGTCGATCGGGAAGCCGTAGGTGTCGTGGAGGAGGAACGCGGTGTCGCCGCGGAGCTGACTGCTGCCCTGCTTCTTGGTGTCGCCGACCGCCACGTCGAGGATGGTGGTGCCGCCCACGAGCGTGCGCAGGAAGGTCTCCTCCTCGCCGTTCGCGATGCGGGACATCCGGTCGAAGTCGGTGCGGACCTCCGGGTACGCGGTGTGCATGGCCTCGCTGGAGGCCGCGAACAGCTCCGGGAAGGTGGGCGCGTCGACGCCGAGCAGGCGCATCGCCCGCACGGTGCGGCGCATCAGCCGGCGCAGGACGTAGCCGCGGCCCTCGTTCGCCGGCGCGACCCCGTCCGCCATCAGCATCAGGGCGCTGCGGACGTGGTCGGCGACGACCCGCATGCGCACGTCGTCGTCGTGGTCCGCGCCGTAGCGGCGGCCGGACAGCTCGCTCGCGCGGTCGAGGACCGGGCGAACCTGGTCGATCTCGTACAGGTTGTCCACGCCCTGCTTGAGGAACGCGACCCGCTCGAGGCCCATGCCGGTGTCGATGTTGCGACGCGGCAGGTCACCGGCGATGTCGAAGTCGGTCTTGCCGCGCACCTCGCTCAGCAGGTGCTGCATGAAGACGAGGTTCCAGATCTCGATGAACCGGTTCTCGTCCGCTTCCGGACCGCCGTCCGCGCCGTAGGCGGGGCCGCGGTCGAAGTAGATCTCGGAGCAGGGGCCGCCGGGGCCGGGCTGGCCTGTGTGCCAGAAGTTGTCCGCCTTGCCGCGGCGCTGGATGCGCTCCTCCGGGATGCCGGCGATCGTGCGCCAGAGTGCGGCCGCCTCGTCGTCGTCCTGGTAGACGGTGACCCAGAGATCCTTCTCGTCGAAGCCGAGGCCGCCCGCCGACTCGGGGCTCGTGAGCAGCTCCCAGGCGAAGCCGATCGCCCCCTCCTTGAAGTAGTCACCGAAGGAGAAGTTGCCGTTCATCTGGAAGAACGTGCCGTGCCGGGTGGTCTTGCCCACCTCCTCGATGTCGAGGGTGCGGATGCATTTCTGCACGCTCGTGGCGCGCGGGTACGGCGCGGGCACGAGACCTGTCAGATACGGGATGAACGGCACCATCCCGGCGACGGTGAACAGGAGCGTCGGGTCGTCGCTCACGAGCGACGCGGACGGCACGACGGTGTGTCCGCGATCGCCGAAGAACTCGAGCCAGCGGCGGCGGATTTCGGCAGTCTGCATGGAACCTTTAGTCGGTCGAGGAGATGACGCGGGACGCGCGTCGCGGGACTACTGCGGGGTGCCGGCGGGTGCGCCGCCGATGGCGGAGCGGAGCTCGGACTCGCGGGCACGGTAGGCCTCGGCCACCGTACGACCGAACTCGCGGGCGCGCTGGTCGAGGGAACCGACAGGCTGATCGTCCCGATCGGGCCGCCCCAACAGCTTCGCTGCGGCGAAGCCGAGGAGAGCGCCGAGCACGACCCAAAGCACGTTCTTCATGCCGTTCCCTTCGCACCGCTGGTGCTTGGCCGGGGCACAGCTGCGCCCGGGAAGGCCCCAGCTTACTTCTTCCGACGCGCCCGGCCGCGGGGGGCGTCCGCCGCGCGCTCCGCGCCCCGGAGGCCGGCGATGCCGGCACGGACGGCGGCGCTGAAGCCGGCGATCTTGATCAGCGGGCCGCCGACCGAAGCGGCGAACAGTGCGACCAGGGCGGACGCGTTACCGCTAATCTCGGCGACGTTCCGGGTAACCGTGTCGACCCGGGCGAGCTGCTGGTTCGCCTCGCGGATCGTCTGGGTCGTCTCGGTGAGGATCGGCGTGATCCCGTCGGTGGCCTCGCGGATCGACGCGGTCGTCTGGTCGAAGACCTTCCCGAGCTTGAGCAGGGGCACCGCGAGGAGCGCGACGAGGATCGCGAAGACGGCGGCCGCGATCAGGCCGGCGATGTCGCCACCGGACACAGGTTCTCCCTCCGAGAAACCAAGGAGCGGGCCGCCCGACAGGCGACCCGCTCCCACAGTAGAGCGTGCAGGCTCAGCGCGCGGCGCTGTGCCTGTGTACGCCGCCTAGCGGGCGGCGCTGCGCCCACGTACGCCGCTCATCGCGCGGCGTAGTACTCGACGACGAGCTGCACCTCCGCGGTGACGGGCACCTCGGCGCGCTTCGGGCGGCGGATCAGGGTCGCCTGGAGCTTGTCGAGCTCGACGTCCAGGTAGGCCGGGACCTTGGCGAGCACATCGGCGTGGCCGCCGGCGGCCGCGACCTGCATCGGCTCGATCGACTCGCTGCGGGCCTTGACGTGGATCATCTGGCCGGGCTTCACGCGGAACGACGGGCGGTCCACGATCTCGCCGTTGACCAGGATGTGACGGTGCACGACCAGCTGGCGGGCCTGCGCGATGGTGCGGGCAAAGCCGGAGCGAAGCACCAGGGCGTCGAGGCGCTGCTCGAGCAGCTCGACCAGGTTCTCACCGGTCAGGCCGGCGGTGCGGCGCGCCTCGTTGAAGACGATGCGCAGCTGCGCCTCGCGGATGCCGTACTGGGCCCGCAGACGCTGCTTTTCGCGGAGACGCACGGCGTAGTCGGAGTCGGTCTTGCGCTTGGTGCGGCCGTGCTCGCCGGGCGCGTAGGGGCGCTTCTCGAGGTAGCGGGCAGCCTTCGGGGTGAGGGCGATGCCGAGCGCGCGCGAGAGGCGGGTCTTGCTGCGGGTGCGGGACTTCGTGGACACGAGGACCTTTCGAGAGGAGGAAGTCGAATCTCCGCGCGCGTCGGACGCGTCGCGGTACAGGTGATGAGAGGTGCGCCACGGAACCGGCCGGCTACAGGCATCGGTTCCCTTTCCCGGTCCGTCGCGCAGCCGCTCGCTTCGGACCCGGGGTCAGGCCGCCGATAATGCTAACACTTCCGGACCCGATTGGATGCCGGAGCCGACGCGGGCGTGACCCCGCGGTCACTCGCCGCGGATGATCTTGCGGAGGCGCTCCAGGCGGGCCGAGACGTCACGTTCGTAACCGTTGCCTGTCGGCTCGTAGTAGTCCGTGCCCTTCAGCTCGTCCGGGGCGTACTGCTGGGGCGCCACGCCGTGCTCCCAGTCGTGCGCGTAACGGTAACCCTTGCCGTGGCCGAGCTTCTTGGCACCGGCGTAGTGGGCGTCGCGCAGGTGTTTGGGCACACGGCCCGCCTTGCCGGCGCGCACGTCGGCGATCGCCCGGTCGATGGCCCGGTAGGACGCGTTCGACTTCGGCGCCGTGGCGAGATAGGCCACCGCCTCCGCCAGCGGGATCCGACCCTCCGGCATGCCGAGGAACTGCACCGCGTCGGCGGCGGCCACGGCGATGGTCAGCGCCTGTGGGTCGGCCATGCCGATGTCCTCAGACGCGGACACGATGATGCGCCGGGCGATGAACCGCGGGTCCTCGCCCGCCTCGATCATCCGGGCCAGATAGTGGATCGAGGCGTCGACGTCCGACCCCCGGATCGACTTGATGAACGCCGAGATCACGTCGTAGTGCTCGTCGCCGGCACGGTCGTAGCGCAGCAGCGCGCGGTCGACGGCGCGGGCGACGATGTCGGCGGTGATGACCGGCTTCTCGGCCGGCTCGGCCGGAGCGGCGGCCGGGTCCACGTCGTCGTCCTGGTCTTCGTCGTCGTCGTCGAGCAGGCCGCTGGCGCCGGCCTCCTCGTCCTCGTCGCGCTCGGCGCCCTCCTCGCGTTCGGCGGCCAGGGCGGCCGTCGCCGAGACGGCGGACGCCTCGAGGGCGGTCAGCGCGCGGCGGGCGTCGCCCGAGGCGAGCCGGATGATGGCCGCACGCGCCTCGGGGTCGAGGGTCACGCGGTCGGCGAGACCGCGCTCATCGGCGACCGCGCGGTCGACCAGGATGCCGAGGTCCTCATCGGACAGCGTCTCGAGCGTCAGCAGCAGCGAGCGGGAGAGCAGCGGCGCGATCACGGAGAAGGACGGGTTCTCGGTGGTGGCCGCGATGAGGATGACCCAGCCGTTCTCGACGCCCGGCAGCAGGGCGTCCTGCTGCGCCTTCGTGAAGCGGTGAATCTCGTCGAGGAACAGGACCGTCGAGGTGCCGTAGAGGTCGCGGGTGGACAGCGCCTCCTCCATCACCTGGCGCACATCCTTCACCCCGGCCGTGACGGCGGACAGTTCGACGAATCGCCGGCCCGAGCTGTGGGCGATCGCCTGGGCGAGCGTCGTCTTGCCTGTGCCGGGCGGGCCCCAGAGGATGACGGACGTGCCGCCGCGCTCACCCGTGCGGTCGCTGGCGAGCGAGACGAGGGGCGACCCGCGGCGCAGCAGGTGCCGCTGCCCGGCCACCTCATCGAGGCTGCGGGGGCGCATCCGCACGGCGAGCGGGGTCGATCCGGTCCGCAGTCCCGGCTGGCTGTTCACGCCTGACATGGTAGGCGGCGCGTCCGACGCGTCCGCCGGGCAGCCGGGAGGCGCCGCCCTAAGCTGGACCGGCATCGACGGCGGAAGGCAGGCACGAGTGGCGAAGCGCGGCACACGCGAGGAGCGCGAGGCGCGGCAGCGGCTGCGCACCTACGAGGCGAAGCGCACTCTGCATTCCGAGCAGGTACGGCGTCGCCGCCGGGACAACGCGGTCGCCACCATCGGGGCGCTCGTCGTGATCGCGCTCGCGGTCGGCGCCCAGCTGCTCTACTTCACCGCCGGCCCCGGCACGCCGGTCGCCTCCCCCACCGCCACGCCGACGCCCACGCCGAGCCCCACCATGGGCGCGAACAGCGGCGACGTCCCCGACCCGGCACTCGCCGAAGGCCGAACCTGGACGGGCCCGCTCACCCTCAACGACGTCGCGCTCGACGTCTCGCTCGACGGGGCGGCCGCGCCGCAGGGGGTCGCCGCGGTGCTGAGCCTCGCGCAGAGCGGCTTCTACACGGGCAAGAGCTGCCACCGACTCACCACCGGCGGCTCCGCCCTGCTGCAATGCGGTTCCGCGGGCGGAGACGGCAGCGGCGACGCCGGATTCCGATTCGGCCCCATCGAGGCGGCGCCGGAGGGCGACCTGTACCCGGCGGGCACCATCGCGCTGGCCCGGGCGCCCGGCGACGGTTTCAGCATGAGCACGCAGTTCTTCGTCGTCTACGAGGACACGACCATCCGCTCGGACGCGGCGGGCGGCTACACCGTGATCGGTACGGTGACGGGCGGTCTGGACCAGTTGAAGACCGTCATCACCGACGCCGGCGAGACCGACGGCGACGGCGACGGGCCGCCGGCGGTGCCGACCTCGATTACCGCCTTCACCCTGCAGTGACGGGCACCGTCACAGTCCGATAACCGAGCCGGGGCCCTTCCGGGGCTGGCGCTAGGCTGGGCCAGCGCCCGATGGCCTTCGGCGTGCGCCCGTACCGATCTCCGAGGGATATTCCGCGTGAGCACTCCTGCCGACCCTGCAACCTGGGGCCGTGTCGACGACGACGGCAACGTCTACGTCCGCCAGGGCGACGACGAACGACTCGTCGGCCAGTACCCCGGCGCCACCCCCGAGGAGGCGCTCGGCTACTACGAGCGCAAGTTCGCCGACCTCGCCGGTCAGGTGAGTCTCCTCGAGCAGCGCTCGCGCGCCGGCGCTCCCGCCACAGATGTGGCCAAGGCGGTCCGCCGCCTCGAGCAGTCCGTCCGCACGGCGAACGCTGTGGGCGACCTGCAAGGCCTCCTCGACCGGCTGGGAGCCCTGAGCGGCACCGTCGCGGTCCTCACCGAGAAGCAGAGCGCAGAGGCGAAGGCCGACATCGAGCGGGCGCTCACCGAGCGCGAGGCGCTCGTCGTCGAGGCCGAGCGCATCGCCGCACAGGACCCCGCATCCACCCAGTGGAAGCAGGCGACCGCGACGATGGAAGAGCTGTTCGCCCGCTGGCAGACCGCCCAGCAGGACGGGCCCCGGCTGCCCAAGGACCAGGCGGACGCGCTGTGGAAGCGGTTCCGTGCCGCCCGCACCACCGTCGATCAGCACCGCCGCGCCTTCTTCGCCGAGTTGGACGCCGCGCAGCGCGACGTCCGCCGCCGGAAGCAGGAGCTCGTCGACCGCGCCGAGGCGCTCGCGTCGCAGGGCGCCCAGGGCATTCCCGCGTACCGCGACCTGCTCGAGCAGTGGAAGGCCGCCGGCCGTGCCGGCAAGAAGCAGGACGACGCCCTGTGGGCCCGCTTCAAGGCCGCCGGCGACCTGCTCTACGGCGCAAAGGCCGAGGTCGACGCGCTCGAGGACGTCGAGTTCAGCGCGAACCTCACCGCGAAGCAGACCCTTCTCGGCGAGGCAGAGCCTCTGCTCAAGGAGAAGGACCCGAAGGCGGCGCGCGAGCGCCTGACCGCCATCCAGCGGCGCTGGGACGAGATCGGCAAGGTCCCGCGCGACCACGTGAAGACGATCAACGACGGCATCCGCCGCATCGAGACCGCCGTCAAGGCGCTCGAGGACGAGTACTGGCGCCGCAACAACCCGGAGACCAAGGCACGCTCTGAGGGCCTCGCGGCGCAGCTGCACGCGGCCATCGAGAAGCTCGAGAACGAGCTGGAGTCGGCGAAGAAGACCGGCGACGCCCGCAAGGTGAAGGACGCCGAGGAGGCGCTCGCCGCGCGCAAGGTCTGGCTGGACGCCCTCGGGAGCTGATCCTCCCCGCGACGCCGCCGGCGCCGCTTTCCACAGGTCGCGCGAACGCCGGTCGACACCCGTGGACGACGGACGATGCTGACGCGGTGCGCCTGTCCGACCTGCTGTCCGCTGACCTCCTGCCCGACGCCGAGCTCGCCGCGATGCGGCTGGACGGCGAGGTGTACCGGATCGGCCCCGGCTGGCGCCCCGTCGACCTGCCCGAGACCGCCGACGCCCGGGCACGGGCGCTGGCCGCCGCGCTGGGTCCCGGCCTCGTCGCCGACCGCCTGACCGCTGCCTGGCTGCACGGTGCGGCGGACGGCCTGCCGGCACCCCTGACCGCCTGCGTGCCGATGTCCGCGCGCGGCGCCGCCCAGCGGAACGGTGTCGATGTGCGGGAGCTGCGACTGCAGGACGGCGAGCTCGACGAGGTGGCCGGGCTGCGGGTCACCGACGCCGCCCGCACGGCGGTGGATCTGCTGCGCGGCCGGTGGGGCCCGGGCGAACGGGAGGCGGCGCGGCGGCTCGTGGCGGACGTCGGGGCCGACGTGGTTCGGGAGCGGCTCGAGGATCGACGGTTCACGGTGCGTCGCCGAGCGACGCTCGATCGGTTGGCGGAGGTGGCGGGTGGGTGAGGAGGGCTGCGGCGCGTGCGCTCGCAGGAGCCCCGCGGTCGTCCATGCGGCGCGCTGAGTATCGCCGGGGCGGGTTCGGATGGCCTGCCCGGGAACGGGCGCTGGGAGGGGCCCTGGACAGTGCGGTGGGTCGATGGATCCGCGGTGCCCTGTCCGCTCAACAGGGCGAACCGTCCGTCAACAGGCCGGAACCCGGCCGCTTAGCCTGTTGAGGGCCAGCCGGCCTACTGAGGGATGGCAGTGCGGGGCTCGAGCCGGCGCAGGAGCGGCCGGATCAGCCGGCGGAGACGCGGTAGACGTCGTAGACGGCGTCGATGCGGCGCACCGCGTTGAGGACGCGGTCCAGATGGGTGGTGTCGCCCATCTCGAACAGGAACCGGCTGATGGCCAGCCGGTCGCTCGACGTGGACACCGTCGCCGACAGGATGTTCACGTGGTGCTCGGATAGCACCCGCGTCACGTCGCTCAGCAGCCCGGCCCGGTCGAGGGCCTCCACCTGGATCTGCACCAGGAACACGCTCTTCGACGACGGCGCCCAGTCGACTTCGACCATGCGCTCCGGCTGCTCGCGCAGCGTCTGCACGTTGTTGCAGTCGGTGCGGTGCACCGAGACGCCGGTGCCGCGCGTGATGAAGCCGATGATCGCATCGCCCGGCACCGGCGTGCAGCACTTCGCGAGCTTGACCAGGATGTCGGGCGCGCCGCGGACGAGTACGCCCGAATCGGTGGACCGAGGCCGGAGGACGCGACGGGTCGGCAGCGCGAGCTCCTCCGCCTCCTCGTCGCTCTCCCCCGCGCCCTGCACGAGCGCGAGCACCTTCTCGATCACCGACTGGCTGGAGACGTGGCCCTCACCGAGCGCGGCGTACAGGGCGGAGACGTCTTCGTAGCGCAGCTGCGCCGCGACGTCGGCGATGACGTCCTGGTTCATCAGGCGCTGCAGTGGCAGGTTCTGCTTACGCATGGCGCGGCTGATCGAGTCGCGGCCCTGCTCGATGGCCTCTTCGCGGCGCTCCTTCGTGAACCACTGCTTGATCTTGTTCCGGGCGCGCGGGCTCTTGACGAAGGCCAGCCAGTCCTGGCTGGGGCCGGAATCGGGGTTCTTGGAGGTGAAGATCTCGACGACGTCGCCGCTCGTCAGCGAGCTGTCCAGCGGGACGAGGCGGCCGTTGACCTTGGCGCCCATCGTGCGGTGGCCGACATCGGTGTGCACCGCGTAGGCGAAGTCGACCGGCGTCGCGCCGCCCGGCAGGCCGATCACCTTCCCCTTCGGGGTGAAGACGTAGACCTCCTTCGCGCCGATCTCGAAGCGCAGCGAGTCGAGGAACTCGGTCGGGTCGGCCGTCTCCGCCTGCCAGTCGGACAGGTGGGCGAGCCAGGCCATCTCGGTGTCGGCGGGCGGGGCCTTCTCGCTGCCGCGCTGGCCGTTCACCCGCTCCTTGTACTTCCAGTGCGCCGCGACACCGAACTCGGCGCGCTGGTGCATTTCGTGGGTGCGGATCTGGATCTCGATGGGGCGGCCGTTCGGGCCCAGCACGGTGGTGTGCAGCGACTGGTACAGGTTGAACTTCGGGGTCGCGATGTAGTCCTTGAACCGCCCGGGCACGGGCGTCCAGCGGGCGTGGATGGCGCCGAGCACGGCGTAGCAGTCGCGCAGCGAGTCGAGCAGCACGCGGATGCCGACCAGGTCGTAGATCTCGTCGAACTCGCGGCCGCGGACCACCATCTTCTGGTAGATGGAGTAGTACTGCTTGGGCCGGCCGACGATCTTGCCCTTGATCTTCGCGGCCCGGAGGTCGTCGCGGACGCTCTCGATCACCTCCTGCACGAAGCCTTCGCGCTGCGGGGTGCGCTGCTTCACGAGACTCTCGATCTCGGCGTACAGCTTGGGGTAGAGCACCGCGAAGGAGAGGTCCTCGAGTTCCAGCTTGATCGTCTGGATGCCGAGGCGGTGCGCGAGCGGGGCGTAGATCTCGAGCGTCTCGCGGGCCTTGCGGCTGGCCCGCTCGTTGGAGACGAAGCCCCAGGTGCGTGCGTTGTGCAGCCGGTCGGCGAGCTTGATGACGAGGACGCGGACGTCCTTGCTCATCGCGACGACCATCTTGCGCACGGTCTCCGCCTGAGCGCTGTCGCCGTACTTCAGCTTGTCGAGCTTCGTCAGCCCGTCGACCAGCATGGTGACCTCGTCGCCGAAGTCGGCGCGCATCTGGTCGAGCGTGTACTCGGTGTCCTCCACCGTGTCGTGCAGCAGGGCGGCGACGATCGTCTTCGGCCCCATGCCGAGGTCGGCGAGGATCTGCGCGACCGCGACCGGGTGGGTGATGTACGGCTCACCGCTGTCGCGCTTCTGCCCGGCGTGCGCCGTGTCGGCGGCCTGATAGGCGCGCTCGATCTCGCCCAGGTCGGCGCGCGGGTGGTGGGTGCGCACCGTGCGCAGCAGCATGTCGACTGCGCCCTGCGGCTGCGCACGCGAGAACAGGCGCGGCACGAGGCGGCGCAGCGACGGAGAGCCGACGCCCGTGGTGTCCGTCATGCGCTCCCCTCCCGAAGGGAAAACGCTAACACCGACGTCGGCTGTTCCCGGACCAACGCGTTCGGCCGGGAGCGAAGAGACCGGTCAGGCGCCGGCGCCCTTCGCGCGCAGCTCGAGGGTGCGCTTGGACTCCTTGGCGATCGCGGGCTCCCGCTCGCGCAGCACCGTGTACAGCGGCGCCGCGACGAAGATCGTCGAGTAGGTGCCCACGATGATGCCGATGAAGAGGGCGAGCGCGATGTCGCGCAGCGTGCCGGCACCGAGCAGGAACGCACCGATGAAGAGGATCGCCGCGACCGGCAGCGCCGCCACGACCGACGTGTTGATGGAGCGGACCAGGGTCTGGTTGATCGCCAGGTTGACCGATTCGCGGAACGTGCGCCCGGACGTCGATTCGCTGCCCGAGGTGTTCTCGCGGATCTTGTCGAAGACCACGACGGTGTCGTAGAGCGAGTAGCCGAGGATGGTGAGGAAGCCGATGACGGCGGCCGGTGTCACTTCGAAGCCGACGATGCCGTATACGCCCGCCGTGATGACGAGGTCGTGCAGCAGCGCGATCATCGCCGCGGCGCTCATCTTCCAGGTGCGGAAGTAGATGGCCATGAAGGCGCCGACGATGACGAGGAAGAACAGCAGGCCGCGCAGCGCCTGGCCGGTGATGTCAGCGCCCCAGGACGGGCCGATGAAGGACTCGGTGACGTCCTCGACCGGCACGGAGTAGGCCGCGGCGAGGGCCTCGCGGACCTCGGCGCTCTCGTCGTCGGCCAGTTGATCGGTCTGCACACGCACCGAGTTGGTGCCGACGCTCGAGACGCGGGGGGCGATATCGGGCACGACCGTGGCCACCGCCTCGATGGCGGGGTCCTGCTCGATGCTCTCCACCCCGGAGACGCGGAACTCGCTGCCGCCGGTGAACTCGATGCCGAAGACGTAGCCGCCCCGGAGGAAGGGCACCACGATCGCGAGCAGCAGCGCCACTGCGGAGACGATGAACCAGGTGCGGCGGCGGCCAATGAAGTCGATCGAACGCTTGCCGGTGTAGAGGTCGTTGCCGAACTGCGAGAAGCTCGCCATCAGGAGCGCTTTCCCTTCTGGGTGCCCTCGGCCTGGTCGACTTCGGGTGGAATGCCGTTCGGCGCGGGGATCGTCAGCGTGTCGCCCGCGGCCTTGCGCTCGGCGATCGTCTGCCGGCGGGCAGCCTCGGCGCGAGCGGCCGCGTTGCGGCCTTTCGCCTCGACGGGGGTCCGGAACTGGGCCCGGCCACGGTAGACCGCGCCGAGGGCCTTCGGGTCGAGTCCGGAAAGTTTGTGCCCTTCGCTGAAGAATTTGGTGCGGCTGAGCAGCTGCAGCATCGGGTGCGTGAACAAGCCCACGACGAGGATGTCGACGAGGGTGGTCAGGCCGAGCGTCAGGGCGAAGCCGCGCACGTTGCCGATGGCGAGGATGAACAGGATGACCGCGGCGGCCAGGTTGACCGCGTCGGAGGCGAGGATCGTGCGCCACGCGCGCCTCCAGCCCGACTCGACGGCGCCGGAGAGCCCCCGCCCGTCGCGCAGCTCGTCGCGGATCCGCTCGAAGTACACGATGAACGAGTCGGCGGTGATGCCGATCGCGACGATGAGGCCCGCGATGCCGGCGAGCGACAGGCGGTAGCCCTCGCGCCAGGACAGCAGGGTGATCAGCAGGTAGGTGAGCGCCGCGGCGATGAGTAGCGACGCGACCGTCACGAGGCCGAGGCCCCGGTACTGGATGAGCGAGTAGATCACGACGAGCAGGAGGCCGATGAGGCCCGCGATGAGGCCGCTCTGCAGCTGCTCGGAGCCGAGCGTCGCCGAGATCCGGTCGGTCGACTGCGTCTCGAAGCTGATCGGCAGCGCGCCGTACTTGAGCTGGTCGGCGAGCGTCTTCGCCGTCTCCTGCGTGAAGCTGCCGGTAATCTGCGCGTTGCCGTCGGTGATGATCACCTGCGAGACCGGCGCGGAGATGACCCGCTTGTCGAGCACGATGCCGAACTGGTTCTGCGGCGGCGTCATGCCTGTGAGGCGCGTGGTGACGTCGCTGAACGCGGAGGTGCCCTCGCCGTCGAAGTCGATGTTGACGGCCCAGGTTCCGGTGCTCGCGCCCTGCTGGGTGGTGACCACGCCGCTCGTGGCGTCGTCCACCTGGTCGCCGGTCAGTTCGACGGGGCCGAGCAGGTACTTGATGCTGCCGTCCTGCTCGCAGGTGATGAGCGGCTCGTCCTCCGGCGCGGCAGTGCTGGGGTCGATCGAGTCGCAGGAGAAGGCGTCGTATTGCGCCTGCAGCTCGGGCGTGATCTGGGCGAGGTCGCTCGCGTCGGTCGGCGTGGGCGCGGGTGCCGGGGTCGCCGGCTCGGTCGGCGTCGGAGTCGGGGTGGGCGTCGGCGCGCCGATGCTGTCCCCGGACGGGACGCCGGCGAGGAGCACGGGGCGGAACTCGAGCCGCGCGGAGGCCTCGATGCGGGCCAGGGTCTGCTCGTCCGGCTGGCCAGGGATGGAGACCACGATGTTCTGCGATCCCTGGGTGTTGATCTCCGACTCGGAGACGCCCGCCGCGTCGATGCGCTGGCGGATGATCGACACCGCCTGGTCGAGCTGTTCCTGGCTGACCTCGGCGCCGCCTTCGACGACCGGGGCCAGGATGATCTGCGTGCCGCCCTCGAGGTCGAGCGCCAGCTTCGGCGTCCACGAGCTGTTGAAGGCCACCACGCCGAGGGTGTTGAGGCCGATGAGGACCACGAAGATCGCCGCCAGGCCCGCCAGGGAGCGCCAGGCCTTGCGCACCGGGCTCGGAGTCTTCGCCACTCGCGACATCGCTTTCTTAGTAGGACGGTCTGAGGAGGAACAGTCTTCAGGGACGGGCTTCAGGTTCGGGTCTTCCGGCCCGCAGGGGCAGGGCAAACCGCCGCCGCGCGGGAGCGCGACGACGGTTCAGGGTAGCCGCCGGCGGCTACTTGTCCGTGCGGTCGTCCCGGCCGGTCGCTGGCTTCGACAGATCGGCCCGCTCGCCGTAGCTCGGGTCGGCGGCATCGAGCTCGGCGGCACCGACGGTCTCGACGGTGTCATCGGCGACGACCTCGTCGGGGGTGATGATCTTCGCGATGGTCTGGCGGTGCACGGTGAGGACGGTGCCCGGGCTCGTCTCGAGCAGCACCTTGTTGTCCTCGTCGTCGATCGACACGATCGTGCCGAAGAGACCGAAGTTGGTCATGACCTCGACGCCGGGCTGGGTGCGCTCCTGCATCGACTGCACGTCCTTCTGGCGCTTCCGGCTGTTGCGGAACATGAAGAAGATGAGCATCGCGAGGACCGCGAGCATGATGAGGGACAACGGGTCCACGGGGAGAGCCTTCCAGGAGAGAATCCGCGTCAGCGGGAGCGACGGGACCGAGAGCGCGGGTGGCAGCCGGATCGGCTGCGCGGCGCCTCGAACGCCCGTCAGTCTAGACGCTCAGTCGAAGAGCGAGGCCGGGACGCCCGGGGCGGCGCGTCGGGTGAGCCCGAGGTGGTCCCACGCCGCCTGCGTCGCCACCCGCCCGCGAGGGGTGCGGGTGATCAGGCCGGTGCGCACCAGGAACGGCTCGACCACGGACTCGATCGTCTCAGCCTCCTCGCCCACGCTGACGGCGAGGGTGCTGAGCCCGACGGGCCCGCCGTCGAAGCGCGCGAGGATGGTGTGCATCACTGCCCGGTCGAGTCGATCGAGGCCGAGCTCGTCCACGTCGTACAGCTCGAGGGCGGCATCGACCGCCTCGGTGCCGGCGTCGGTGCCGTGCACGAGCGCGTAGTCGCGCACACGGCGCAGGAGCCGGTTCGCGATGCGCGGGGTGCCGCGGCTGCGGCGGGCGATCGCGCCGAGCGCGTCCGGCGCGATGGTCAAGTTCAGCAGCGCCGCCGCGCGGGATAGCACCTGCTCCAGCTCGCCCTCCTCGTAGAACTCGAGGTGCGCGGTGAAGCCGAAGCGGTCGCGCAGCGGGTTCGGCAGCAGCCCGCTCCGCGTCGTGGCGCCGACGAGGGTGAACGGCGCGAGGTCGAGCGGGATGCTCGTCGCGCCGGCGCCCTTGCCCACCATGATGTCGATGCGGAAGTCCTCCATGGCGAGGTAGAGCATCTCCTCGGCGCTGCGCGCCATGCGATGGATCTCGTCGATGAAGAGCACCTCGCCGGGGACGAGCGCGGACAGCACCGCGGCGAGGTCGCCCGCGTGCTGGATGGCCGGCCCGCTCGACATGCGCAGGGGCCGGGCGCTCTCGTGGGCGATGATCATCGCCAGCGTGGTCTTGCCGAGCCCGGGAGGGCCGGCGAGCAGGATGTGGTCGGGCGTGCGGTTCTGCATCGCCGCCGCCGACAGCAGCAGCTGCAGCTGGCCGCGCACCCGCTGCTGGCCGACGAACTCGCCGAGAGACGACGGCCGGAGGGCGCCCTCGAAGGCGAGCTCGGTCTCCGACTCCGGCTCCGGCTGCACGATCGAGCCGCTCACGGCACCAGCTGCCGGGGTCCGAGCTGGGCGAGGGCGGCGCGCAGGAGGGCGGCGGTGCTGCGCTCCCCCGCGTTGTCGCGGAGCACATCGGCGACCGTCTGCTGCGCGACCCGCTCCGGCCAGCCGAGGCCGACCAGCGCGACGACGACGTCGTCGCCGACGGCGGACGGGGCGAATACGGGCGCCGCGGTCGTGCGCGGGGGCAGCAGCTTGCCGGCGAGCGAGACGACGATGAGCTTGGCGGTCTTCGGGCCGATGCCGGACACCTTCCGGAACGCCGCGTCGTCTTCGCCGATGACCGCGGACGCGACCTGGTCGGGCGTCATGGTCGACAGCACGCCGAGGGCGGACTTCGGACCGACGCCCGTGACCCCACGGAGCAGGTCGAAGACCCGGAGCGCCTCGACGTCGGCGAAGCCGAACAGCGACAGGTCGTCCTCCCGCACGATGAGCACGGTGTGGACGAACGCCGTGTCGCCGTGGCGCAGGGAGAGCGCATGCTGGGGCGTGACGGCGACGGAGTAGCCGATGCCGTTCACCTCGATCACGACGGAGGTGCCGGCGACGGCGAAAACCGTGCCGCGCAGTGAGGAGATCATGGCCGCAAGGCTAGGCACCCGCACCGACGCTTCCCATCAGGCGCCCCGGAGAGTCGAAGAAGTGTTCGACCGCAGCCCGCTGTCCACGGATCCGGAGGACGTTCACGGATCCGCAGCGGGCCGGTGACACGCCGCTTGGCACCCCCCAGCCACGGCGCGTCGGACCGGAGCGCCGGATCCGTGAACCGTCTCCGGAGCCGTGAACCGAGGAGTCAGCGGCGGCGGGACGCCTTCTCCGCCTCCGCCCAGGCGCGCTGTGCCGGGGTGAGTGAACCCGCCCCGGATGCGGAGGGTGCCATCGCCGGGGCGCGCCAGGCGTGGCAGATCGCGAGCGCGAGGGCGTCGGAGGCGTCGGCCGGGGTGGGCGGCGCGTCGAGGCCGAGGATGCGAGCGACCATCGCGGCCACCTGCTTCTTCTCGGCGGCGCCGTAGCCGGTGACGGCCGCCTTCACCTCGGACGGCGTGTGCAGGCTGACGGTGAGGCCGCGCTGGGCGGCCATGAACATCGCGACACCGCTCGCCTGTGCCGTGCCCATCACGGTGCGGACGTTGTGCTGCGCGAACACCCGCTCGAGCGCCACCACGGCGGGTCGGTGCTCGTCGAGCAGGTCGGCGATGCCGCGCCCGATCGCGAGAACGCGCTCCTCGAGCGCCATGTCCGGCGGCGTGCGCACGACACTGACGTGGACGAGCGTCGCCCGCCGGTCGGGCGTGACGTCGACGACGCCCACCCCGCAACGGGTCAGACCAGGGTCGACGCCGAGGACCCGCACGGGTCAGTCGTTATCGAGCTCGGCGAGGACCTCCGCCGACACGTCGACGTTCACGAACACGTTCTGCACGTCGTCGAGGTCTTCGAGCGCGTCGATCAGCTTGAACACCTTGCGGGCGACGTCCGCGTCGGCCTCGACCTGTACGCCGGGCACGAACTCGGCCTCCGCGGAGTCGTAGTCGATGCCGGCGTCCTGCAGGGCGGTGCGGGCGGTGACGAGGTCGCTCGGCTCGGTGACGATCTCGAAGCTCTCGCCGCGGTCGGCGACGTCCTCCACGCCGGCGTCGAGGACGGCGGCGAGCACGTCGTCCTCGCTCAGCCCGTCGACCTTCTCGACGCGGATGACGCCCTTGCGGCTGAAGTTGTAGGCGACGCTGCCCGGGTCGGCCATCGCTCCGCCGTTGCGGCTCATCGCGGTGCGCACCTCGGCGGCGGCCCGGTTGCGGTTGTCGGTGAGGCACTCGATCAGTAGCGCCACTCCCCCGGCGGCGTAGCCCTCGTACATGATCGTCTGGTAGTCGACCGTCTCACCGGTGAGGCCGGCGCCGCGCTTGATGGCGCGGTCGATGTTGTCGTTGGGAACGCTGGTCTTCTTCGCCTTCTGCACGGCGTCGACGAGCGTCGGGTTGCCGGAGAGGTCGGCGCCGCCGATCTTGGCGGCGACCTCGATGTTCTTGATCAGCTTCGCGAACGACTTCGCCCGCCGCTGGTCCTTGACCGCCTTCTGGTGCTTGGTGGTCGCCCACTTGGAGTGTCCGGACACGTGCGCCTCCTGCCGAATTGCCGGGGCAATGCTACCGGGGGTGCCGCACCAGCGGAAATTTCCGAGTCCTCTAGACTTAAGCGTCTTTTGCGGTTAGGAGAACCAGCACCTATGTCCGGTCATTCCAAGTGGGCGACGACCAAGCACAAGAAGGCGATCATCGACTCTCGCCGGGCCAAGTCGTTCGCTAAGCTCATCAAGAACATCG
>JAODAX010000101.1 GCA_025463675.1 Naasia sp.
AGTGCCAGCAAGTCGGCGTCGGAGTCACCGCCCAGGGAGCGGCACAGCAGCTGGGTGACCACGCGGACCCGGCCGATCGCGTCCTCCAGGAAGGTCTCCGTGAACTGCTGCATGCGCACGCACGCACATCATGCACCCACCCACCGACGCTGCCGTCGGTGTGGAAGCGCTGGTCATCCGCCGGTTGCCGCCGGACTTGAGTCCTTCGACGCGAGCCTGTCGTCGCTCGACGAATGCCGGATCCGCCCGTGCCGGATAGCAGATCCGGCCCGTCGACCGCAGCCGCGACACGCCCGCCGTTCGGTAACAGATTTGCAACGGGCGGCAGTCCGACCTACTCTCTCTGAGCCAGCCGGCCGAAGCGCAGGAGCAATCGGACACCAACCGGACTGGATGTACGCCGGTGCTGCCACGCCTCGCGCTGCCCACATGCAGCACCGCCATTCGACCGCTATTCGCAGGGTGGGCAGCGACGCGTCGAGCCCCGGGGACGGGACGAGCGTCGGCGAGCCCGATGGAGCACGTACATGAAGAAGATCCTGAGCAAGACCCGTACCATCGCAGGCGGCATCGCGTTCGCCGCGCTCACGGCGGCGGGAGTCGGCCTGACAGCCGCACCCGCGCACGCCGCATCCGGCGAGACGTGGGACGCGCTCGCCCAGTGCGAGAGCAGCGGCAACTGGGCGATCAACACCGGCAACGGCTACTACGGCGGCCTCCAGTTCAGCCTCAGCACCTGGGCCGCCTACGGCGGCACCGGCAACCCGGCGGACGCCAGTCGTGAGCAGCAGATCGCCGTGGCCGAGCGGACCCTCGCCGGCCAGGGCTGGGGAGCGTGGCCCGCCTGCTCCGCCAAGCTCGGCCTCTCCGGCAAGTCCGGCGCGATCGCGAGCGACGCGCCTGCCGCCCCAGCCCCCGCGCCGGCTCCCGCCCCTGCCCCGGCGCCCGCACCGGCGCCGGAGAAGTCCGATCCCGCTCCCGCGCCCCGCCACGTCGCACCGGTCCCGCTGTCGGGCGAGACCTACACGGTTGCGTCCGGCGACACCCTGCACATCATCGCGACGAAGCTCGGCGTGGGCGGAGGCTGGCAGCTGCTGGCCGACGCGAACGCCGCCACGATCGCTGACCCGGACCTGATCTTCCCGGGCCAGGAGCTGCAGCTGCCCGCCTGATCGCAGAGCGCACAGCGGGCGACCGCAGGCACGGAAACGGGGCAGCGCGAATGCGCGCTGCCCCGTTCTGCGTTGACGAGCCTGACCCGTCAGACTGCGCGCAGCACCACCGCGGAGCCCTGGCCGCCGCCGCCGCAGATGCCGGCCGCGCCGACCGAGCCGCTGCCCGCGTCGACCAGCTGGCGCGCGAGCGTGCCGACGATACGAGCGCCCGATGCGCCGATCGGGTGGCCGAGCGCGATGGCCCCGCCGTGCCTGTTGACGGTGGCCGGGTCGACTCCGAGTTCTCGCGCCGAATGCACGGCGACTGACGCGAACGCCTCATTGATTTCGGTGAAGACGAGATCCTGCGGGCGGAGGCCCGCCCGCTCGAGCGCGCGCGCGATGGCCGCCGACGGCTGGGCGTGCAGGCGCACGTCCGGCCCCGCCACCATGGCGGAGGCGAGGAGAGTCGCCAGCGGCGTGACGCCCGCGTCCCGGGCGGCGCGCTCGCTCATCATCACCACCGCGGCCGCGCCGTCGGTGATCTGCGACGAGTTGCCCGCCGTGATCGTGCCAGTCGCCGTGAACGCCGGCCGCAGCGCCCCGAGGGCCTCCGCCGTCGTGTCGGGGCGCACCCCGTCGTCGACGTCGACGGTCGTGGTCTTCCGGCCGGCCTTCACCTCGAGCGGCGCGACCTCGCCCTGCAGCCAGTCGGCGGACGCAGCCGCCCGGCGGTGTGACTCCGCCGCCCAGGCGTCCTGCTCGTCCCGGGTGAGCGACAGGTCGCCGTTGCCTTCCTCCGTCGAGGCGCCCATCGAGCGGTGCTCGAACGCGTCGGTGAGGCCATCGTGCTCAAGGGTGTCGACGAGCTCGACCGCTCCGTAGCGGGCGCCGGCCCGGGACCCCGACCAGGCGTGCGGGGCGAGGGACATCGACTCCATGCCGACGGCGACCACCACGTCGGCGTCGCCCGCGGCGATCAGCGCGGCACCGGCCCTGACCGCCTCCATGCCGGACAGGCACACCGCGTTGAGCGTCATAGCGGGCACGGTGAGTGGGATGCCGGCGAGCACCGCCGCCTGCCGGGCCGGGTTCTGGCCGGCGGCACCCTGCAGCACCTGGCCGCCGAAGACCCGCTGCACCGCGTCCGGCGCGATGCCCGCGCGGGCGAGGGCGGCGCCGATCGCGTGCGCCCCCAGCTGGACGGCGGGCACCGCGGCGAAGGCGCCGGTGAATCGGGCGAACGGGGTCCGGGCGTACCCGGCGAGGACGACGGTCATGACAGCTCTCCTTCGAAACGCGCGCCGGTGAGGACACACGCTCCACCGTCTCACCTCCCGCGCCCACCCGCACGCCGGGCCCCGGGCCGCCGATGGCCGCCCGACCGCGGTCAGGCGGCCGCCTCCCCGCGCCCACCCGCACGCTGTTCGACCAACGGCTCGCTGGGGGCGATAGCGGGGTCGATGAAGAAAGTTGGCCCGGAACAGACCCTTCGGGTCGTAGCGGCGCCTCAGTTCGCGCAACCGCGGCGACGACCTGCTGCGCTCGCTGCAGCCGCTGATCCGCTACGGGCGGCGTGGGGCGGGGAGGACCCGGCCGACTGACCCCGGAGCTCCCGGGCCCGCTCCGGCGCCCGCGCTCGCCGCCTCGCGTCGCGCGCGCCGGTCGAGGATCACCGCGCGCACGCCCGCGACCACGGAGGCGGTGACCGCGAGGCCCGCGACGGCGTAGGCCGCCGGCCGGGCCCACTCGAAGCTGACGGTGAGGTACCCGCTCACGGTCACGAGCACGCCCCAGAGCAGGGCGCCGGTCAGGTTCGCGGTGGCGAACGGCCGGTACCGCATCCCGCCGATTCCGGCGATGGAGGGGATGAGCACCCGGATCCACGGCATGTACCGGGCGATCACGACCGACCACCAGCCGAACAGCTCGTAGAAGCGCTCCGCTCTCGCCACCGCCCGGCGCAGGAACGGGCTCTCGCGCCGCGTCAGGTAGGGGCGCCCGTAGCGCCGCCCGAGCAGGTAGCCGACCTGGTCGCCGAGGAAAGCCGCCACCCCGACGCCGATGGCGAGCACCCAAATGTTGGCGCCCACCATGCTTCCGGCCAGTGCGCCGGCGAGGAACAGCAGCGAGTCGCCCGTGATGAACGGGATGAAGATGCCGAGGAACAGCGCGGTGCCGGCAAAGACCAGCCCCCACACCACGAGGTAGAGCAGGGTCGGGCCGGCGTGTGTCAGCCAAGCGGAGAACTCTCCGGGCATGGCACCACTCCCACCGTCGGCGACGAGGCCAGTTTAGGGCGGCCCGTCACCACCCGCCTCGGGTGGGGGTGTGCTCGTCGCGGGAGTCCCCTCCGGCATGGTCATCTCCGCGCGGAAGCCGAGCAGGCGGACCGGCCGGTCCGGCTCGATCCGGGTCGCGAGGTCGAGCGCCCGCGCCAGCACCTCCGTAGGGTCGGCGGTGACGGGGATCTTGCGCGTGAACATCTTGGTGAGGAACGGCGCGTAACGCACCTTCAGGGTCAGTCCGACGACGGGCCGCCCCTCCGTCGCCACATCCTCCAGCACGTGCGCCACCAGCACGCGCAGCGCCTCCTCGATCTCGGCGGGCTCGACGAGGTCCCGCTGAAAGGTCGTCTCCCGGCTGTGCCCGCGGGCCACCCACGGCGTGTCGTCGATCACGCGGCTGCCCTCGCCGCGGCCGAGTTCGGCGTACCACGGCCCCATCCGCGGCCCGAACTCGCCCACCAGTTCCGCCGGGTCGGTGGCCGCGAGCTGCGCGACGGTGCTGATGCCGAGTCCCGCGAGCCGCTTCGACACCTTGGCGCCGATGCCCCACAGGTCGGCGGTCCGACGGTCGCCCATCACCTCGAGCCAGTTGTCCGCGGTGAGCCGGAACACGCCGCGGGGCTTGCCGAAGCCGGTAGCCACCTTGGCGCGCACCAGGGTGTCGCCGATGCCCACGCTGCAGTTCAGGCGGGTCCTCGCCATCACCGCCGCCTGCAGGGCGCGGGCGTACGCCTCCGGGTCGCCGGTCGCGATGCCGACGAACGCCTCGTCCCAGCCGAGCACCTGCACGGTCGCGCCCGGCTGCTCGCGCAGCGCCCCCATCACCTCTGCGGACACTTCGAGGTAGTGCTCCGAGTCGACCGGCAGCAGCACCGCGTCCGGCACCTTGCGGGCCGCGATGCAGCGGCATCCCCGAGCCCACGCCGAACGCGCGCGCCTCGTATGAGGCGGTCGACACGACGGCACGTTCGGTCGGGTCCCCGCGACCGCCCACGATGACCGGCGTGCCGGCGAGCTCCGGGCGGCGCAGCACCTCGACCGCCGCGAGAAACTGGTCGAGGTCCACGTGCAGGACCCACGGGACGCCGGGCTCGGTCATCGTGCTGCTCCTCGCGCTCGGGGTCAGGCGGGCCGGAAGGCGGAGCCGCGCGCCAGCGCCTGTTCGTCGACGGGCAACTCGCCGGCGCGCGCCGCCTGCACGAGCCGCGCGTGGTCCGTCTCGGTCTGGTCCGCGTAGGAGCGGGCGAAGCGTGCCATAGCCCGGTCGAGGCGGTCGGAGCCGCCCGCGTAGCCCGCGATCATCGACGCTCCGCTCGTCCGGGCGTGCCCCTTCGCGAGGAGGTGGCCGACGATCCCGGCGTAGTCGGTGAGCGCGGCGGGCGACACGGCGTCGAGGGGGATGGTGCCCTTCATGTTGCGGAACTGGCGGACGTAGTACGGGTGGCCGCCGAATGTGGTCCAGCCGAGCAGCGGATCCGACACCGTCTGCAGCGCCTGCTGGTACTCCACGACCCGCTGGCCCTGGTGCGCGTGCCAGGCGGAGTCGCCGTGCACGAATGGGGCGAGCACCGAACGACGTGCCTGCTTCAGCTGGAGGAACAGCACATCGTCCGGGCTGCTGCCCTCGAGGAGGGCGACGTACCCGCGTAGCCCAACGCTGCCCACGCCGACCACCTTGTGGGCGACGTCCACCAGCGTGTAGCCGCCGACCGCGCGGCTCCAGTGCGGGGTGAGGGTGTCGAGGTAGTCATCCAGCGCGGCGCCGATCTGCTCGCGCTCCGCGTCGCCGACCCGCGTGATGAGCGGCGGGTCGTCGACGATGCGCCGCCCGCCCTGCTCCTCGCGCGTGAAGCGGGGCAGCGCGCGGTCGCTCGTGCGGTTGCGTGCCCGCTTCGCGGAGCGCCGGATCTCGTCGCGCAAGGACTTCTCGGTCGCCGTCTCGTGCAGCCGCTCCACGTCGAGCCGGTTGTATGAGCGCATCAGCAGCGGCTGGTCGGCGAGGAAGCGCACCTCGTCGCGGTAGGCGGCGACGCAGGAGAGCACCGCGTCGGAGCACTCGTCCTCGCTTGCGCCGTTCTCCCGGCCGGCGACCCAGATGCTCGCCACCAGCCGGCGCAGGTCCCATTCCCAGCCGCCCGGGTGCGCCTCGTCGAAGTCGTTGAGGTCGAGCACGAGTTCGCCCTCGGGGGAAGCGTAGAAGCCGAAGTTCCCGACGTGGGCGTCGCCGCAGATCACCGGGGTGATGCCGGTGGCGGGCAGCCCAGCGACGTCGCCGGCCATGACGATCGCGGTGCCGCGCAGGAAGCCGTACGGGGAGGAGAGCATCCGGGCCACGCGCACGGGGATGAGGGAAGGCAGGCGGCCCTCATGCGAGCGCCGCAGCAGCTCGACAGGGTCCGGCCGATCGGCGGCGGGCTCCCAGTCGCCGAGCAGCCGCCGCGGCACGCTACCGCGCAGCGCCCGGCCCATCGCATAGCGCTCCTTCCGGGAGGAGGGTCGCCGGCGCACCGACCGGTAGGCCCCGCCGTCCGCCGTGGCTAGTACGTCGTGCCGCCCGCCGGGCGCCCTCGGGCCCGGGACGCCCCGCGTCGGACCGGCGGCCTGCGGGGACTCGGGTTCGTGGTCGATCACGCAGCCTCCTTGGCAGGGAACGGACGGCGACGCCAGGGGAGGCGGGCGTCCGGAGGGGTGGACTAGAACGGGGATATGAAGCAGCTTCGCCTCGGCGGCACAGACCGCACCGTCTCCCCCATCATCCTCGGCCTCATGCGCATCCAGAAGCTGACCGACGAGGAGGTGCGCACCCTCTACGGCGCCGCCCGCGAGGTCGGTATCGACGTCTTCGACCACGCGGACATCTACGGGTCGTCCCGGCACGGCTGCGAGGAGCGGTTCGGCGAGGCGGTCCGGCTGAGCGGCGGGGAGCGCGAGCAGATCCTGCTGCAGAGCAAGGTGGGCATCCGGGGCGGCTGGTTCGACTTCTCCAAGGAGCACATCCGCGCCACCGTCGATGAGTCGCTCGCAGCCCTCCGCACCGACTACCTCGACCTCCTCCTGCTGCACCGCCCCGACACGCTGGTCGAGCCGGAGGAGGTCGCCGAGGCGTTCGACGAGCTGCACGCGGCGGGGAAGGTCCGCAACTTCGGCGTCTCCAACCACACGCCCGGCCAGATCGAGCTGCTGAAGACGTCGGTCCGTCAGCCGCTGCTCGTCAATCAGGTGCAGCTGAGCATCGCGCACGCGCCACTCATCGCGCAGGGCGTCGCGGCCAACATGGCGGGGACGGAGCAGTCGGTGAGCCGGGACAACGGCCTGCTCGACTACTCCCGCCTCCACGGCATGACCCTGCAGGCGTGGTCGCCGTTCCAGTCCGGGTTCTTCTCCGGCGTCTTCGTCGGCGACCGGGAGAACTTCCCCGAGCTCAACGACCGCCTCGACGAGCTGGCCGAGAAGTACGGGGTCACGCCGTCCGGCATCGCCGTCGCGTGGATCGTCCGGCACCCCGCCGGCATCCAGGTGGTGCTCGGCACCACGAGGCCGGAGCGAGTCCGCGAGGCCGCGGCGGGCGCCGAGCTGCGCCTCGAGCGGGAGGAGTGGTACGGGCTGCTGCGCGCCGCCGGTTACCAGGTGCCCTGAGCGCCCGGCGCTACGCGAGGACGAGGATCGCGACTACCAGCTCCGCCACGGTGACCGCGAGGAGCACGGTCGCCGTCCAGAGCAGTGTGGGCGAGGATGCGGTGCGGCGTTGCGCGGAGGTGGCGTAGCCGCTGTCGAGGGCGCCGGCGAGCGGGTGCTCGCGCTCGGCGAGGAGGCGCGTCATGGCGCTCGAGGACACCGGCTGCGGCACCGTCTCGCGCGATTCCCCGGCGAGGCCGCGGGAGAAGAGGGAACGGGGAGAGGACGGGGCGGTGGTGACGGAGTTCGCCATCGGGGTCTGCTTGTCTCGGGGTGCCGTGGGCCCCGCTATCGACCGGTTGCGCCCCCTCGACTTCGTGTCGCTTGCTGCGCTCGTCCCGCCGAGGGAGGGGGTGTGTCGCTTCCGATGAGTGCAAGTTATCGCTCGCCTCCGACACCGGGTCGGTCGTTACCGAATCGTTCATCTTGCCGTCGGCGTGTCGCCCGGAGCGCCGCGGGTCGGACGGGTCAAGCGGGGTCGCCGGCGGTCCGTGCGCGATCACCGGCAGCGGTGGTCAGGTCTGACAACGGGGGCACCAGAACACCTCGCGGTCGGTGCTGCCGCGCCCGGCCACGACCGGGTCACCGAGCCAGGCCATCCGAATGGGCGTGCCGCAGCGCCGGCACGGTGCGCCCGTGCGCCCGTACACCCACTTCTGCCGCCCGCGTCGGGTGTCGCCGGTGAATACCCGCTCCGGCCGGTCCTTGTTCGCGACGATCGTCCGCCTGCTCAACTCGATCCAGGCGGGCAGGTCCGCCACCTCGGACACGGGGCGGGTCGGCAGCACCCCCTTCAGAAAGCAGATCTCGCTGCGGTAGACGTTGCCGAGCCCTGCCATGATGCGCTGGTCGAGCAGGGCGATGCCGATCGCCCGGTCGCCCTGGGCCCGCAGCCGGCGCTCCGCCTCCGCGGCGTCCCAGTCGGGGCCCAGCAGGTCCGGGCCGAGGTGGCCGACGACGCTCGACTCCTCGTCGCCCGGCACGATCTCCAGCACGCCGAGCGCGAAGCCGACCGCCTGCACCTCGCCCGCCTCGAGGACGATGCGCGCCTCGTGGGCGGGCCGCGTCCAGCGCCCGCCGATCGGGTACAGCTGCCAGGTGCCCTCCATCTTGAGGTGGGAGTGCACGGTCAGGTCGCCGAGCCGCATCAGCAGGTGCTTCCCGCGCGAGAGCACCGCATCCACCGTCCTGCCGGTGAGGTCGACCGTCGCGAAGGCGGGCACCCGTACGTCCGAGCGGGTGATCGTGCGGCCGCGCAACGCCTCGTCGAGGCGCCGGGCGGCGCGGTAGACGGTGTCGCCCTCAGGCACGTCGCACCTCGGTCACGACCCGGCTCACGCGCGGAGCCGCAACCCGCGGGGAGTGGGGGCGAAGCCGGCCGCCTCCAGAGCACGCCCGACCTCGGTGCCGAGCACGAACTCCCCGTCGACCTTCTCGACGCTCAGCCGGTCGACGGCGCCGCTGCGCACCAGATCGCCGAGCGCGGCCGTCGCCTGGGTGAGGTCGCCGGGGTCGGTCGTGAAGGTCAGCATCGTCTTGCCGCCGCGCTCCAGGTACAGCGCGAGCGAGCCGTCGACGAGCACCACGAGCCCGCCCGCCTTCCGGCCGGGGCGGTGCCCCTCGCCGGCCGGCCACGGCAGTGCCGCGCCGTACGGGTTCGCCGGGTCGGTGGCGGCGAGGGCCAGCACCGCCGGGTCGCGCCGCTCGTCGCCCGGGCCACGGGCGAAGGAGCGCAGCCGGTCGACCGCACCCGAGGTGGCGAACTGCGCGGCGCCCAGCTTCTCGATGAAGTACCCGCGCCGGGCCTTGCCGCTCTCCTCGAACGCGCTCAGCGTCTTGTAGACGAGCGCGAAGCCGCCGGGGACGCGCTCGCTCGCGACCGCGCCGCGGGTGACGACGCCGTGCCGGTCGAGCAGGATCTCGGCCGTCGCGGCGGCGCGCAGCGTCGGCTCGCCTTTGGCGAGCGGCACGATCGACCAGCGGCCGCCGACGATGGGCGCTCCGCTGCGGCTCGGCAGGGACGGCCGCGGGAGCGCCTTGCCGCGGTAGGAGCGCGCCCGGGACGGTCGTCGCGGGGTGCGGTGCGCGGCACCCCCGGAGCCGAGCAGCGCCCGCAACGGCGCGAACGTGTCGTTCGTCACCAGTCCGGCCCACACCAGGTTCCAGACGGCCGTCGTCATCGCCTCGTCGTCCAGGCTGCCGACCGAGTCGGACAGCTGGCGGAAGAAGTAGGCGCCGCCGCCGCCCAGCTGGGCGAGAATCTCGCGCTCCAGCGGGCTGAGCTCCGTCTCGGTCGGCTCGGGCAGGGTGGCCGCCACCGTCTCGGTGAGGTGCAGGCTGACCCAGCCGTCGTCTCCGGGCAGCGGGCCGGAGCCGGTCCAGAGCACCTCCCCGGTGGCGGTGAGCTCGTCGAGCATGCTCGGCAGGTAACCGCGCACGCGGGCGGGCAGCACGAGGCTCTCCCACGCCGAAGCGGGGATCGGCACGCCGCCGAGCTGGTCGATGACCGCGGCCAGCCCGTCGACGCCGCGCAGCTTGCCGCCCACGTTCTGCCAGGCGGGCAGGAAGCGCGCGAAAGTGGGGCCGTCGACCGGCTCCACCTCCTTGCGGAGCGCGGCGAGGGAGCGGCTGCGCAGGCGCCGCAGGACCTCGAGGTCGCACCACTCGGTGCCCGAGCCGCCGGGCCGGAACTCGCCGTCGACCACCCGGCGGGCGGCGGCGAGGCGGCGCAGCGTGTCGGTGACGACCGCGACGCCCAGGCCGAGGCGGGCCGCAGCGCCGGCGGCCGTGAACGGCCCGTGGGTGCGGGCGAACCGGCCCACGAGGTCGCCGAGCGGGTCGTCGACCGGCTCGATGAACGCGGTGGGCGTGCCGATCGGCAGGGGCACGCCGAGGGCGTCGCGGAGCCGGCTCGCGTCCTCGATCGGCGCCCACCACTCGGATCCGGCGAACGTCACGCGTAGCGCCCGCCGTGCGTCGACCAGCTCGGCCAGCCAGGTGGACACCTCGCCCGCGGCCTCGCTGCGCACGCGTTCGACCACCTCGTCCGCGGTCAGCGGGCCGAGGAGGCGCAGCAGATCGGCGACGCCCTCGAGGTCCTTCGCCCGGCGGTCCTCCGCGAGGCGCTGCAGCTCGCGCTCGGTGCGCTCGATGACCCCGGGGTCGAGCAGCTCGCGCAGCTCGGTGCGGCCGAGGAGCTCGGACAGCAGCGACGTGTCGAGGGACAGCGCAGCGGCCCGCCGCTCGGCGAGCGGGCTGTCGCCCTCGTACATGAAGGCGCCGACGTAGCCGAACAGGATCGACCCGGCGAAGGGGGACGCCGCCTCGGTCGTCGTCTCGACGATGCGGATGCGCCGCGACGCGATCTCGCGGGCCACGCGGTCGAGTGAGGGCAGGTCGTAGACGTCCTGCAGCACCTCCCGAATGGTCTCGAGGATGATCGGGAACGAGGGGAATTTGCGGGCAACGTCGAGGAGCTGTGACGCCTTCTGGCGCTGCTGCCAGAGCGGGGACCGCCGGGCCGGGTTGTAGCGCGGCAGGAGCAGGGCCCGGGCCGCGCACTCGCGGAAGCGCGCGGCGAACAGCGCGGATCCGGCGACCTCGGCGGTGACCACCGCGTCCAACTCGTCCGGGTCGAACACGAACAGGTCGGCGCCCGGCGGCTCGCCGTCGGTGTCGGGGATGCGCACCACGATGCCGTCGTCGCTCGCGATCGTGTTGCCGTCGATGCCGTACTTCTCCTCGACGCGTGCGCCGACGGCGAGCGCCCACGGCGCGTGCACTTGCATGCCGAACGGGGAGTGCAGCACCACGCGCCAGTCGCCGAGCTCGTCGTGGAAGCGCTCGACCACCATGGTGCGATCGGTGGGCAGCGTGCCCGTGGCCGCACGTTGCTCGGTGAGGTAGGCCAGCAGGTTCGTCGAAGCCCGCTCGTCGAGCCCCATCGCCCGCACCCGCTCGTCGGCGGCCGCGGGCTCCATCGAGCCCACCTCGCGGACGAACGCACCGATGGCGCGGCCCAGCTCGGCGGGTCGGCCGATGCCGTCCCCCTTCCAGAACGGCACGCGCCCCGGCTCACCGTAGGCGGGCGTGACCAGGACGCGGTCGTGGGTGATCTCCTGGATGCGCCAGCTGGTCGCGCCGAGCGCGAAGACGTCGCCCACGCGCGACTCGTAGACCCTCTCCTCGTCCAGCTCGCCCACCCGGGAGGAGGAGCCGGCGTCGCCCACCATGAAGACGCCGAACAGGCCGCGGTCCGGGATGGTGCCGCCGCTGGTGACCGCGAGGCGCTGGGCGCCGGGGCGGCCGGTCAGGGTGCCGGCGTCGCGGTCCCAGACGATGCGGGGACGCAGCTCCGCGAACTCGTCGGACGGGTAGCGCCCGGCCAGCAGGTCGAGGGTCGCCTCGTAGGCGGAGCGCGGCAGGGTGCCGAACGGTGCGCTGCGGCGCACCAGGTCGAACCACTCCTCGACGTCGAGGTCGTCCATGGCGCTCGCCGCGACGGTGTGCTGGGCGAGGATGTCGAGCGGGTTGGCCGGCACCGAAATGGCCTCGATCTCGCCCGCGACCATCCGCCCGGCGACGACCGCGGAGGAGATGAGGTCGGCTCGGTGGGTCGGGTACATCACGCCGCGGGAGGTCTCGCCCACCTGGTGCCCGGCACGGCCGAGGCGCTGCAGACCGCTGGCCACGCTCGGCGGGGCTGCGACCTGCACCACGAGATCCACCGCGCCCATGTCGATGCCTAGCTCGAGGCTCGAAGTGGCGACGACGCAGCGGAGGCGTCCGCTCTTCAGATCGTCCTCGATCGCGGCGCGCTGCTCCTTGCTGACCGAGCCGTGGTGCGCGCGGGCGAGCACCGGGTCGGCGCCGCGGGTGAGGCCGCTCTGCACGGGCATCTGCGCGGGCACCGCGCCGGCGGGCGCCAGCTCGAGTTCGAGCCGCTCCGACCACACCTCGTTGAGCCGCGCGGTGAGCCGCTCGGCGAGCCGCCGGGAATTGGAGAACACGATGGTGGAGCGCTGCTTTGCCACGAGGTCGACGATCGCCTCCTCGACGTGCGGCCAGATCGACCCGTGCTGCGCGGTGCTCGACGCGTCGCCCTCCGGGACCGCGGGCGCCGCGAGATCGGTCATGTCGTCGACCGGGACCACGACGCGGAGGTCGAAACGCTTCTCGCTGCCCGGGGCGACGATGGTGACGGGCGCCCGGCCGCCGAGGAAGCGCGCGACCTCGTCGAGCGGGCGCACCGTGGCAGACAGGCCGATGCGCTGGGCGGGCCGCTCCAGCAGGTCGTCGAGGCGCTCCAGGGAGACGGCGAGGTGGCTGCCGCGCTTGGTCGCGGCCACCGCGTGCACCTCGTCGACGATGATCGTCTCCACCCCGCGGAGCGTCTCGCGCGCGGCGGAGGTCAGCATCAGGAACAGGGACTCGGGGGTGGTGATGAGGATGTCCGGCGGGTCGGTGACGAGCGCCCGCCGCTCGCTCGACGGGGTGTCCCCCGAGCGCACGCCCACGCGCAGCTCCGGGGGCGCGCTGCCGTGCCGCTTCGCGGTCTGGGTGATGCCGACGAGGGGGCTTCGCAGGTTGCGCTCCACGTCGACGCCGAGCGCCTTGAGGGGCGACAGGTAGAGGATGCGCGTGCGCGGCTCGCCCTTCTGGCGGGGCGTCTCGGGAGGGCTGGACGCCAGCCGGTCGATCGACCAGAGGAACGCGGCGAGCGTCTTGCCGGATCCGGTCGGCGCGACGACCAGTGCGTGCTGCCCGGTGGAGATTGCGCGCCACGCGCCCTGCTGCGCCTCCGTCGGCGCGGGGAAGGCGCCCTCGAACCACTCACGGGTGGCGGGGGAGAAGCGCGCGAGAGCCGACGCCGAGGCGGCGGGCTCCAGCGCGCGATCCTCCGGCCGCGGCGCAGTCATGCGCCCCATTCTTCCCGGCACCACCGACACCGGGCCTGGGCGTCAGCCGAGATGCCGGCGCAGGAAGGCGACGACGTCGGTGAGCTCCTCGGTGGACACCGCATGCGGGAGGCCCTCGTAGATGCGCGCGTCGACGTCGGTGTGCGCCCGCAGCCAGCTGTCGGTGTGCTCGACGGCAACCGCCGGGATGACATCGTCGACGGTGCCGCGGCCGTAGAAGACGGGCGGCCGCAGGCGCGCCAGGACCGCGTCGCCCGCCAGCTCGCCGCTCGTCACGTAGCCGGACAGCTGCACGGTGCAGGCGAACCGGTCGGGCGCGTGTCGGAGGGCCTGCGCGGTGACCGCTGCGCCCTGCGAGAAGCCAAGGAGCGCGACCGCCGGCGGCTGCACGGGAAGCGCGTCGAGCCAGGCCAGCACGCCGAGCGCGGCCGTGTCGACGAGATCGCTGCGCGGCTCACCCGGGGTGCCGAGTTCGTACCAGGACCAGCCGGGCCCGTGCCGTAGCGGCGCCCGCAGCGAGGCGACGACCGGTCCGAGGGGCAGCGCAGGGGAGAGGGAGAACAGGTCGCCCTCGTTCGCGCCCACCCCGTGCAGGAGCACGAGCAGCGGCCGGTCGGCGAGCGCCTCCGGCTGGGCGGACCAAAGGACGGCTGCGGGATCGAGGAAAGGCTGGGACACCCGATCCATCCTCCCCCCTCCAGGTGCACGTTGCCGCCCCAAGTGGGTCGTACAGCGGTATCACCGCGCCGGCAACGTGCACATGGGCGGCGGCGCATGTGGGGGACACGGCTGGTAGGAATAGGGGATGAGCTTCGTGGGCACCCCCGACCCGAGCCCCGGCTGGCTGAGCGACGACGAGCTCGCCGTGATCCGGCGCCGGTTGCCGCTCCTCTACGTGGAGGCCGTGCCGGTCCGCGTCGACGGCATGGGCCAGGTGACCGAGGTGGGCCTGCTCCTGCGAGTCAATCCCACCGGCTCCATCGCCCGCACCATCGTCTCCGGCCGGGTGATGTACGGCGAGACCCTGCGCGACGCCCTCTTCCGGCACCTGGAGAAGGATCTCGGACCGATGGCGTTCCCGCAGCTGCCCGCCAGCCCGACCCCGTTCTCGGTGGCCGAATACTTCCCGCAGCCGACGCTGAGCCCGTACACCGACGACCGGCAGCACGCGGTCGCGCTCGCCTACGTCGTGCCGGTCACCGGCACCTGTGATCCGCGGCAGGACGCGCTGGAGCTCACCTGGATGACGCCCGAGGAGGCCGCCGCGAGCTCCGTGACCTCGGAAATGGAAGGCGGCCGGGGCGGGCTGTTGAAGGCGGCGCTCGCCTCCGTCGGCAAGCTCAGCTAACTGTGCCTCGCCTGTCGCTCAGCAGGCATTCCCCTGCCTCAGCAGGCAGATCCGGCCGGGGCGGGCGTGCCCCGGGGGATCGTGCCTGCTGAGCGAGAGAAATGCCCGCTGAGCGAGAGTGCGGTTGACCGGAGGGTCAGCGGGCGCGGCCTCGACCGCCGCCGCTGGAGCGGACGACCATGCCCGTCGTCGGGCGGCCCGACGCGGTGCGACCGGACTCGGGACGGGCGGAGCGCCCACCCTCGCCGCGCGCAGGACGACCCGAGTCGCCGCGCGCCGGGCGGGAGTCCCGGCGCTCGCCGCCGGTGCTCGACGCGGAACGCGGGGCTCCGCCACGCTCGCCGCCGCCGCGCACTGCGCGCTTGCGCTGGGCGTTGGCGCCCTGCGAGCGGCCGGGGGCCTGCTGCTGGACGGTCGGACGGGCCGACGGGGTGACGTGCGGCGCGACGACGCCGACCAGCTCGGCGATCGTGGCGGTGGCCGTCGAGGCCGGGACGGGCGTGACGCCGATCGCGGCCTTCTTCAGCATGTCGCGCACGTCCCGGCGCTGCTCGGGCATCACGACGGTGACGACGTCGCCCGCCTTGCCGGCACGCGCGGTACGGCCGGAGCGGTGCAGGTACGCCTTGTGCTCGGTCGGCGGGTCGACGTGCACGACCAGGTCGACGTCGTCGACGTGCACGCCGCGCGCCGCGACATCGGTCGCGACCAGGACGCGGACCTCGCCGCCGCCGAACGCGGCCAGGTTGCGGTCGCGCGCAGCCTGCGAAAGGTTGCCGTGCAGGTCGACCGCCGGAATGCCGGACTCGGTCAGCTGCTTGGCGAGCTTCTTCGCGGCGTGCTTGGTGCGCAGGAACAGGACACGGCGCTCGCTGCCGGAGGCGAGCATGTGGACCAGGTCGCGCTTCGCGTCGGCGCCGTCGACCTCGAGCACGTGGTGGGTCATCGCGGCGACGGGCGAGTTGGCCTCGTCGACGGAGTGCTTGATCTCGTTGTGCAGGAAGCGCCGGACGAGCTTGTCCACGCCGTTGTCGAGCGTCGCGGAGAACAGCATGCGCTGCCCGTGCTCGGGCGTCGCGGTCATGATCCGGGTGACGCCGGGGAGGAACCCGAGGTCGGCCATGTGGTCGGCCTCATCGAGCACGGTCACCTCGACCGCGTCGAGCGAGACGAAGCGCTGCTTCATGAGATCCTCGAGCCGGCCGGGGCAGGCGACGATGATGTCGACACCTGCCTTCAGCGCGGCGACCTGGCGGTTCTGCGAGACGCCGCCGAAGATCGTGGTGACCGTCAGGCCGGACACGGACGCGAGCGGCTCGAGGACAGCGGCGATCTGGGTGGCGAGCTCGCGGGTCGGGGCGAGCACGAGGCCCATCGGGTGACCCGAACGGCGCTTGCCACCCGCGACGGCGCCGGAGAGGCGCGCGATCAGCGGAAGCGAGAACGCGAGGGTCTTGCCGCTGCCGGTTTTGCCGCGGCCGAGGACGTCGCGGCCGGCCAGGGTGTCCTGCAGAGTGTCGGCCTGGATGGGGAACGGCTCGGTCACTCCCTGAGCGGTCAGGACGGAGACGAGACGCTCGGGGACGCCGAGCGCGCGGAAGGACGGAGAAGTCAAAAGGGGTGTGCCTTTCAGGCAGGAATCGGCCACATGGCCGCAGGTGGCGAGCGCGCCGGGCGGCGCAGTCGTTCGCCGGCAGAAGCATTCGACATCGGACACGAGGTCCGGAAGGCAGAGGCGTTCGTTCGACGCGGGGCGCGCACAGGGGCGCACCCGGAAGTCTCAGTCTAGCGGATCGTGCCCCGCAGCCGCGGAATCGGCCTGAACGGGGGGTTCGCCGATGCGGTCCGACCAGGTGGGCGCCAGCTGCTGCAGTCGCGCACCACGCCACTGCCAGAGTGCCCAGAGGGTGGGCCAGACCGCGGCCGTCGCCGGCCCGGCCGAGTAGCGCAGGCGATCGCGGTAGAGCGTCTTCCCGGTGCCCGCCGGGTCGGCGGCGATCGCGATCCGGTGGTCCCACCCGGTGAAGAGGCGGCTGAGCCCCGCGAGCCCTGCCCCCGAATCGCGCATGATCGAGACGCCCTCGTGGCGGCGCTCCGGGAACGAGATGCCGATCACCTGGTCGCCGATAGGGACGACACCCGCCGC
>JAODAX010000112.1 GCA_025463675.1 Naasia sp.
TCGGACCTGGCGCCGTGCCGGTGATCGTCGAGGGCCCCATAGACGCGATCGCCGTCACCCTAGCCAGCGCCGGCCGCTACCTCGGAGTGGCACCGCTGGGCACGGGGCTGAGCGACGAGCAAGCCAACCAGCTCGCCGCCATCACCCGACACGCAGGCCATGACCCGATGGTGGCCACCGACGCCGACCTCGCCGGGCAGATCGCCGCCGAACGTGACTTCTGGATGCTCACCCCCCACGGCCTCGACCCCGGCTACGTGCGCTTCCCCGACGGGCTCGACCCCGCCGACGTGTTCGCCCAGCGCGGCCCCGCAGCCCTGACCGCCGCCCTCACCGGCGGTAAGCCCCTGGGTGAGAAGATCCTGTCCGAGCGGCTCGACAACCTCGACCCAGAGCAGGCCGGCGTGGCCGCGATGCGCGTCCTCGCAGCCCGACCAAGCCACGCCTGGGACTCAGGCACCGAACAGATCCTCACCCGCCTCCAGGTCACTCAGCTACAAGTCCGCCGCGACCTGCGCGACGCAGTCAAGGTCTGGGATGCCGACCCCCGCACGATCGCCCAGGACGAAATGCACAGCATCACCGAGGTCCGCAGGCGGCTCGAAGCCGCCGCCGCGAAGTCGCCGGCCGAGCGATGGGCACCCCTCGCCCGCCAGCTCGACTCGCGCCTACTCGAGCAGAGTGACTGGCCGGCAACGGCAGCGATACTGCAGCAGGTCCACGAAGAAGGCCACGACATCAACACCGTGACAAGAGCCCTGGTCGACGAAGCGCCACTGAGTTACCGGCCCGCAGCCGATCTCCGCTACCGGATCGTGTCCCACCTACAGATCGGCGTGGACACAGGCGAGACACCTAATCCCCGTACGTCGCCCTCCACCGGCATCGCCCAGGAGCAGCGAGAGACACCCGTTCACCGCCCGCCTCAACCCGGATCGCCGCAACGCTGACACATCCCGGCCCGATTGGTGCCACTCGGCTCTACGCCCGAAGGTGCTGCCGCCAACCGGACGCAAGAGAGGTTCTCGCTTCGCGCTTCGTCCTTGCGCCCAGCTTGGGGCGTGTCTCTGAGAGTTGCTGCGAACCGCCCAGAATGGGCTAGCTCGAAGTGGACCACGCCGGGCTGTTTGATCCGATCGGTTGGAGACCGCGCAATTCGGGGCTGAGCGGCTCAGAATTTGGGCAAGATGTCCTTGGCAGCGTCGACCACTTTGGCCAGTACGCGCCGGTCGTCGCCGCCGCTGGCCCAGGCCGGGTCCTGCTGCAGTGGCCCCATCGGGTCCGAGTTCTCAGGCGCCGTCCTTGGCGAGGCGAGCTCACGTCTGAAGGATTCGTCGAGTCCCATGAGGCGGTGTCCCTGTGGCAGCAGGATCGTCTGGAAGTCGCCGTCGATGACGACCATGTCGTGATGGAGGCTCTCGACCAGCGCCTCGACCGTTGGGCGAGGTACGTCGGTGAGGCTGCCTACCGGGGTGCCGGCAAGGGCTGTCGGCAGCAGCGGCACATTGACCTGCGGTCGCTTGAGACCGGCGTGTGAGCTGTAGGCCTCGATTAGCGCGTTGTAGCGCACCTGGTCGGGTCCGCCCACGTCGAAGTGGCGCGAGGGACCTGTGTACTCCAGCGCTCCGACCAGCGCCTCGAGCACGTCGACGACGGCGATCGGCTGCACCATGGAGTCCATCCACGACGGCACGGTGTGCACGGGTATCCGTTCGCTGGCCTGGCGGATGATCTCGAAGGAGGTGGACCCGCTGCCCAGGAGTACCGCAGCGCGCAGCACGACGACGATCGCGGGCACATCGCTGAGAATCTGTTCGACGTCGCGTCGAGAGCTGATGTGCTCGGAGAGCTCGGACTCACCGACGTCGGGGACGAGCCCGGAGAGATAGACGACCCGGTCGACAGCCTGGGCACGCACACCCGCCGCGAGGTTGCTGGCTGCCTTGCGGTCGGTCTCGGCAAAGTCGTCGCCGCCCATCCCGTGGATCAAGTAATAGACCGCGCCCATGCCCTCACAGGCGGCCGTGACCTGGTCCGGGTCAAGCGCGTCCATGACGACGGTCTCCACCCGGTCGCCCCACCACGGCTGCTCGCGATCCGGGTTGGTCGTGGTGGTGCGCACCTCATCACCGCGCTCGAGCAACAAGGGCACCAGTCGCCCGCCGACGTAACCGGTCGCGCCGGTGACCAGGATCTTCAACTCGTGAGGCTGTCACACCAGTGGTCGCCGCCGCCGTGCCCGGATGGCCGATCCGTGCGGATGGGCCACACCCGGACACTCCCGTCAGGCCAGTCGGTAGACCTTGAGCAGGTTGTGGGTTGGGCAGATCAGCTTCCACTCACTGTCCGCGGCGGTCAGGCCCCGTCGGGAGACGGTTCGGATGCGTCGGTTGTGTTTGATCTGGGCGAAGACGGGCTCGATGCTCGGGGCTCTCTGCTTGTAGGTCTTTCGGCCTCGCGGACTGTCGAGCTTGGCGATCATCGTTGTGGTCAGCGGGTCCGGATCACCGGCCCGGCGCCGTCGTAGGAGCTGGTTGACCCGTGCTCTGCTAACCCCGAGTTGCTCGGATGCTTCCAGCGTGTCGATCTCGCCGGCCTCGACACGATCGAGGATCGCGGTGCGGGCCTGTTCGGTCTCGGCGATCTTCTTCAGTTGCCGCGCTCGCCCAGGAGCGATGAACGACGTCACACCCTTCATGGCGACGGTGTCGACACTCCAATACCCCGCGTCCGCGACCACCCTGCGGACCCGGCGTCGCTCCCCGGCGGCCTTGAGATTCCTCTTCGCCGCGGTGATCATCGGTGCAGACGCGGGAGCGTCCATCACGAGGTTGGTGACCTCCGCGGCGAGCACGAACTGGTCAGTGGTCGCGACGGCCTGGGCGTTGTAGCCCTGCACGTAGCCGTCCTTGGTCTTAAGCAGCCGGCTGTCTGGATCCGTCAGGTTGGCTTGCCGCCGTGATTTGTGCGTCGCCGAGCCCGGCGTGGGACGTCGCCCCCGGATCGGCTTGCCGGTGGCCGCCTCCTTCTCGGCACGTCTGGCCAGGTGCGCCTCATAGGACTTCTCCGCGGCCTCAGCCTCAAGATCATCGAGCAGGGCACGCAGCCGTGCGCACCGTCCGCTCCGGGTGCGAAGTCCACCGTCGGAGTCACCATCAGCGTGTCGACCAGCGGTGTCGGCCTCGGCGTCCTCGGCTGCGTCGGTCGCGGCCACTTCGGCCAGGATCTCCGCGGCGATCTGCTCGGCGGTGCGGCTGGCATCCCGGGAGGCGTTGGCGTTCAACTTCGTGCCGTCGATCGCGACCAGCCCGGGGCGCAACAGCTCAGCGCGTGCGCATACCGCGAGGACCTAGCCGAACAGGCCCGCGATCGCCGCCTCGCGGCTGGCCCGGAACCGCGCGATCGTGGCGTGGTCAGGCTGCTGGTTGGCCGCAACCACCCGAAAGCAACGTCCTCGACCAGCCGCCTCTCGATCCTGCGGCTGGAACGCTCACCCACGCAGTAGGAGTAGACCAGCAGCGCGAGCATCATCTGCGGGTCGTACGCGGCCCCGCCACGGCCGTCGAGCCGGTAGGCAGTCAAGAACGAGGACATGTCGAGCTCGGCGACGACATCGATCACGAACCACGCCAGATGATCCTCGGGCAGCCAGTCGGCCACAAGGGAGGCGTCAGCAGCTGCTCTCGATCAACCCTGGTGAAGTTGTAGGCCACGCCCTGAGTATTTCGGTTCAACCGCCAGCGACACCGCTGCGCAACGCGGAACGATGGGCCGATTCGTGCGACAGTCTCTCGTCCTCAGCTTTCCTCATCTGCTCCGCACAATGTCACGGGAACGTCCTGCGTGCCGAGAGCTGAGTGACCGACTTTGCGCAGCGGAGCCGTTATTGGGGCGTTGCGGGGTCTCGTCGCGTGTGTAGCCAGCCGTGAGCGGGTACCGATGGCACATGAGCGCTCTCGATTCGGCGGTCCGCGCCGCCTCGTACACCGGTGGTCAGATGCTCGGCGCCGCAACTCGGATGATCGCCGCCCGGCCGGCTACCAAGCCACTGCACCCCCGGGGCTCTGTCGTTCAGGGCACCCTGCGCCGGGTCGGTACCCAGGGCCTGACCGGCGCAGGCTGGCTGGACCAGGCAGGCGAGGACCTCGTGCTGGTCCGGCAGTCCCGAGCAATCGGACTACCGCCTCCCGTCCCCGACATCCATGGCCTTGCCATCCGGGTGCCGACGGAGGGGGGCCGCGGCGGCGACTTGTTGTTCGCTTCGACGGGGCTCGGACGGCTCACCCGCTTCACGCTCACCGCTGCCCGGTCGCCGTACCGGAGACCGATGACCACGTTGCTGCCATATCGCACACCTGTCGGAGCGGTACTTCTCTCCGCGGTGTTCCGAGACGAGAGCAGCGTCAAGCTGGCCTGGGCCACCCGCTCAGGCGGGTGGCATCCATTTGCCGACCTGTCGCTCCATACGGACCCGTCCGACCATGCAGACATGCCCGTGTCGTTCGACCCCGTCAGAAACGTACTGCCCGGCCTCGAGCTCTACGACTGGGTCCGCCAGCTCAGAGAGCCCTCCTACGCGACCGCCCGGCAGTCCCGCCGGCCCTGAATGACGGTCAGGCACCTCGGGTCAGAGGCACTGTCCTGCGGCCCGCCTGACAAGGCTTCTCCACCTCAGACAGGTCGGTCGTGCTCACCGGCCGTCGTGGTGTCCACGCTTGTCGCGGTCCCGCTTCGCAAGGAGCACTCCGAGCGCGATCATGCCGAGACCAAGCACGAGGTGGAGCCAGTTGTCAGCGTCGTTGAGTGGCACGAAGTTGGCCGCGCTCTCGTGGTCGATGAGCAGGCCGTAGATCCAAAGGACGAGGTAGATGGCCCCGCCACCGATCAAGTAGGCGCGTGCGCTGTCCCAAGTCCTGGCCATCGCAAGACCAGCGACACCGAAGAGTAGGTGGACGATGTTGTGGAGGATGGAGACTTCAAAGATGCCCAGCAGTTTCGCGTCTGACTCATGGCCCGCGAACTCCATCGTGGAGTAGTCGGTCGTGATGCCGGGGATAAAGCCCAAGATCCCGACCAAGAGGAACACAGCGCCTACCGCGCCGGCAGCGCGTTGCAGGTCCGACTTCTTCGTGTTCGTGCGCGCATCGACGTCCATGGCACAACCTCTCCTAAATCCCGGAAGCACCAGGATGGTGTGCAGATCGGTACCCGTTAACGGGCTCCCTAGTCGCCACACCTGCACCGTGATTCCCAGGCACCCCAGGGCAACGGCGGGACCCAGACGCACGCACGTACCCAACCCGTTGGCATTTGCCGCCGC
>JAODAX010000021.1 GCA_025463675.1 Naasia sp.
AGTCGGGCGCCGGCCGCACGCCACCGCGGACGGGCACCGCGCCCCGCGAGCCGCTCGCGCTGGAGCCGCACACCGCCTCGGTGCCCGTGCAGGCGCCCGCGCCGGAGCCGGCCGCCGACCCGCCGGCGGAGGAAGCCGGCCCGCAGGCCCCCGAGTCGGCGGGGGTCGCGTCGCTCGTCGCGGCGGCCGAAGAGGCCGAGCCGACCGGGGTGCCCCGGAAGACGGTGGTGCCCGAGGCGACTGCGGCGGGCGCGAGCACCGAGCCGGCCGTGCCGGCGGACGAGTCCGGCGCAGGCGACCGCGGCCGCGAAGGCCCGTTCACCCCTCCGCTCGAGGTGCAATCCCGTCCAGCCGCCCCACGCCCCACACCGAAGAAGCGCAGCGTCCGGCCGGCCGCGCCCGTCCGGAAGCTCGGCGAGGTCGTGCTCACCATTCAGGGCCTGACGAAGCGATTCGGCAGCACGGTCGCCGTCGACGACCTCGACCTCGAGGTGCGACAGGGCTCCTTCTACGGCATCGTCGGCCCCAACGGGGCGGGCAAGACCACGACCCTGTCCATGGTCACCGGCCTGCTCCGCCCCGATTCCGGGGGTATCACCGTGCATGGCATCGACGTGTGGCGCGAGCCGGAGCGCGCGAAGCGGACGATCGGCGTGCTGCCCGACGCGCTGCGCCTCTTCGACCGGCTGACCGGCGCCCAGCTGCTCTACTACTCCGGCACCCTGCGCGGGCTCGACGGCGAGACGGTGCGGCAGCGGTCGGCCGACCTCGTCACCGCCTTCGGCCTCGAGGACGCCGCGGGCCGCCTGGTCACCGACTACTCGGCGGGGATGACGAAGAAGATCGCGCTCGCCGCCGCGATGATTCATTCGCCCCGGCTGCTCGTCCTCGACGAGCCGTTCGAGTCGGTGGACCCGGTGTCCGCGGCCAACCTCAACGAGATCCTGCAGCGCTACGTCGAGGGCGGCGGTACCGTCGTGCTCTCCAGCCACGGCATGGACTTCATCCAGCGGGTCTGCGACCACGTCGCGGTCATCGTCGCGGGCAGAGTGCTCGCCTCCGGGACGATGGACGAGGTGCGGGGCGAGAACACGCTCGAGGAGCGTTTCGTGGAGCTCGCGGGCGGGCGCAAGGCCGCCCAGGGCATGGAGTGGCTGCACAGCTTCTCCGACGCGGAGGTCTAGCCCCGGTGATGCTGCACCTCGTGCGCCTCAAGCTGCGGCTGATGGCCAACTCGTTCCGGCGCGGCCCGATGCAGGTGGTGGGCCTCGCCCTCGGCATCCTCTACGGGGTGGGCGTCGCGGTGCTCGGCGTCGCGCTCCTCGTCGCTTTGCGGCTCGCCGATGCGGAGCTGGCCCGCGTCGTCACGGTCATCGGCGGCTCCGTCGTCACCGCCGGCTTCCTGCTCGTTCCGCTCGCGTTCGGCGTCGACGACACGCTCGATCCGCGGCGTTTCGCCCTGTACGGCATCCCCGCCGGACGGCTCTCCCTCGGCCTCGCGATCACCGCGCTCGTCGGGGTGCCGGCCGCCGCGCTCGCTCTCATCGCGCTCGGCACGCTCGCCACCTGGAGCCGCGACCCCGGCTCCTTCCTCCTCGCGCTGCTATCGGTGCCGCTCATCGTCGCGACCTGTGTGCTGGCCGCGCGGGTGTCGACCTCGGTCGCCGCGTTCCTCCTCGCCACCCGCCGGGCACGCGAGCTGACCGCGGGCCTCGGCGTGCTGGTGCTGGTGTTGCTGTCGCCGGCGATCATCGTGCTCGCCGGAGTGGACTGGGCGGAGGACGGCGGCGGGACCGGCCGCCGGATCGCCGACACCCTCGCCTGGACCCCGCTCGGCGCCGCGTGGGCCATCCCCGGCGACGCCGCCACCGGCCGCGGTGGAACCGCCTTCCTGCACCTGCTGCTCGCGGCCGCCGCCATCGCCCTGCTGCTGCTCGCCTGGCGGGCGCTCGTCGCCTGGATGCTCGTCACCCCGCAGCGCGAGGGGCGCATCAAGGAGTACACCGGGCTCGGCTGGTTCGACCGCCTGCCCGGCAGCCCGTCCGGCGCGGTCGCCGCCCGCAGCGCCACCTACTGGCTCCGCGACCCCCGCTACCGGGTGTCGCTCCTGATGATCCCCGTCACGCCGTTCCTGATGATCGTGCCGCTCGCTTTCGTGGGGGTGCCGATCGAGGTCCTCGCGCTCATCCCCGTGCCCGTCGTCTCCCTGCTGCTCGGCTGGTCCCTGCACAACGACATCGCCTACGACAACACCGCGATCTGGCTGCACGTCGCGTCCGGCACCTCCGGCCGCGCCGACCGGCTGGGCCGCCTGTTCCCCGCCATCGTCGTCGGCATCCCGGTCCTCGTGATCGGCAGCGTGATCAGCGCCGCCCTGCACGGCGACTGGAGCGTGCTGGGCGGCCTGCTCGGCGTCGGCACGTCGCTGCTGCTCGCCGGCCTGGGCTTCTCGAGTGTCACCTCGGCGCGCTTCCCCTACCCGGTAGTGCGGCCGGGCGACAGCCCGTTCAGCCAGCCGCAGAGCACCGGCGCGACCATGGCGGTCGTGCAGAGCGTCTCGTTCCTGGCCTCGCTGCTCCTCTCGGCGCCCGCAATCGCGTTCGCCGGCCTCGGCCTGTTCGGCCCGGACTCCTGGTTCTGGTGGTCGCTCGCGGCCGGGGTGGGCGTCGGCCTGCTCGCGCTGGTGGGCGGCATCCTGCTCGGCGCACGGATCTTCGACCGGCGCGGCCCGGAGCTCGTCGGGGCCGCCGTCCGCGCCTGAGCCGGACGCCGCGTCCGGGCGGGTCGCCGAGCGCGCCGGGTAGGATTCGGGCATGACCGCGAACTCTCCCGCCGACCCGGGCGGAGGCACCTCCACCCTCGATCGCGAGCTCGAGGAGCTGCTCAACGAGGAGAAGCTCGAGGACGGCGACCACGACCGGTTCGCGCACTATGTGCGCAAGGAGAAGATCGTCGAATCGGCGGTCACCGGCAAGCCCGTGATCGCCCTCTGCGGCAAGGTCTGGGTGCCGGGCCGCGACCCGTCGAAGTTCCCCGTCTGCCCCACCTGCAAAGAGATCTACGAGTCCCTCACCGCCTGAGGCGCTCCGGCGCTAGTCGAAGAGGGTCGGCAGCACCGGGTCGCCGGAGCTGAGGCGGAACGCGTCCGGGGGCAGCTCGCGCACCACGCGGGTGTGCTGCGCGCGGGCCCGCTGCACGCCGTCCTCGCCGAGGTGGCGGCGATCCGTCTCGCCGTCGACCACGAGCGGAACGTGCAGCCGGCGCTCGGTGACCTCCGGGTCGCGCCGCGACTCGTGGCCGTCCGAGGTCCGCACGCGCACCAGTTCGGCCGTGGCGGTGCCGTTCGCGCCGAGCAGCCGGTAGGCGCTCTTCCGGCCGCCGACGCTCGCCTTGGCGCTCGACCGCTTGGCCACCGACACCCAGTCGCCGGCGCCGTCGCGGTGGGCGACCAGCTTGTAGACCATTCCGGCGGCCGGCGTGCCCGACCCGGTGACGAGCGACGTGCCCACGCCGTAGGAGTCGACGGGCGCGGCGGCCAGCGCGGCGATCGCGTACTCGTCGAGGTCGTTGGTGACCGTGATCCTCGTGCTCGTGGCGCCGAGCGAGTCCAGCTGCGCTCGCACCTCCGCCACCTGGCTGGCCAGGTCGCCCGAGTCGAGGCGGACCGCGCCGAGACCGGTGCCGGCGATCTCGACGGCGCGGCGCACCGCGGTCGGCACGTCGAAGGTGTCGACGAGCAGCGTCGTGCCGGTGCCGAACGCGTCGACTTGCGCGCGGAACGCCTGCTCCTCGCTGTCGTGCAGCAGGGTGAACGAGTGGGCGGCGGTGCCCATCGTCGGCACGCCCCACGTGCGTCCGGCCTCCAGGTTCGACGTGGCGTCGAAGCCGGCGATGTACGCGGCACGCGCGGCCGCGACCGCGGAGTGCTCGCCGGTGCGCCGTGAGCCCATCTCGACGATCGGCCGCGCCCGCGCCGCCGCCACCATGCGCGCGGCCGCGGTCGCGATCGCGCTGTCGTAGTTCAGGACGCTGAGGATGAGCGTCTCCAGCACCACCGCCTCGGCGAAGGTGCCCTCCACCACGAGGATCGGCGATCCCGGGAAGTACAGCTCGCCCTCCTGGTAGCCGGTGATCGAGCCGGTGAACCGGTAGTCGGCGAGCCAGGCGAGCGTCTGCTCCCCGACCACCTTCTCCTCGGCGAGCCAGGCGAGCTCCTCGTCGCCGAAGTGGAAGCGCTCGATCGCCTCGAGCAGCCGCCCGGTGCCGGCCACGACGCCGAAGCGCCGGCCGCCGGGCAGGCTCCTGCCGAAGACCTCGAAGACGCTCTCCCGCTCCGCCGTCCCCGCGCGCAGCGCGGCGTCCAGCATCGTCAGCTCGTAGCGGTCGGTGAGAAGCGCCGTGCTCGGATTCACGCGCGCCAGCCTACTGAGCGTCACGGGGATCCAGGTCACGGCAGGGGCGGCCCTCCAACTGGGGAGCGCCGCCCACTACCGCTAGCGGCCGGCGTATCCCTATTGTTCGGAGAGTCCTTCCTGCCCACCCAGCCGGAAGCGGCGGCGCCCACCCAGCGCTCGCCCGACCTCTGCCCGAGAGGCCCCATGCTCTCCCTCGCTTCCCCGACCCTCGACGCCCTGCCGCTCGCGACCCCCCACGCCGTCGACCTGCTCGCCGGCTACCTGGCCGCCGGTGTTTCCGCAGGCCTCACGGCCGACTCGCTGCTGCCCGCAGGCGTCGCCGTCACGGTGTTCGCCGCCCTGATCGTCTCGCTCGTCCTTGCCGCGGGTCGCCGCCATGCCGGCGCCCTGGAGGAGGGCGCCCCCGCCTCGGAGGAGTCGCCCGCCTAGACTGGCGAGGTGACCGACGCGGCTATCGGAGTCTTCGATTCCGGCGTCGGCGGTCTCACGGTGGCCCGTGCCATCCTCGACCAGCTGCCGAACGAGTCGATCCTCTACTTGGGTGACACGGCCAACGGCCCGTACGGCCCGAAGCCCCTCGCGCAGGTGCGCGAGCATGCGCTCGACATCATGGATGACCTCGTCGACCAGGGCGTGAAGCTGCTCGTGATCGCCTGCAACACGGCCTCCTCCGCGGTGCTCCGCGACGCCCGCGAGAAGTTCACGCAGGGCTCAGGCATCCCGGTTGTCGAGGTGATCCTGCCCGCGGTCCGCGCCGCCGTGCACCAGACCCGCAACAAGCGGATCGGCGTGATCGGCACCGTCGCGACCATCACCTCGCGGGCCTACGACGACGCCTTCGCCGCCGCGACCGACCTCGAGATCGTGTCCGCCGCGTGCCCCCGCTTCGTCGAGTTCGTGGAGGCCGGGGTCACCACCGGCGACGAGCTGTTCGCGGTCGCCCGCGAGTACCTCGGGCCCCTGCTCGCGCGCGACATCGACACCCTGGTACTCGGCTGCACGCACTACCCGCTGATGTCGGCCGCCATCCAGTACGTCGTCGGCCCCGACGTCCGCCTCGTCTCCAGCGCCGACGAGACCGCCCGCGACGTGTACCGCCGCCTTGTCGAGCATGACCTGCTGCGCACCAGCGCCGAACCGCCGACCCGCGTCTTCGAGGCGACCGGCGACGACGCCGACGACTTCACCCGTCTCGCCCGCCGATTCCTCGGACTCGAGGCGCCGGACGCAGCATCGGTGCTCACCGGATCCATCCCCATCCCACGGGGCCTACCGAGAGGAGCCGGATGACCGGCACCCGAACCGACGGACGTTCCGCCGGCGACCTGCGCGACGTCACCATCGAACGCGGCTGGAGCAGCCAGGCCGAAGGGTCGGCGCTCATCTCCTTCGGTGGCACCAAGGTGCTCTGCACCGCCTCCTTCACGAACGGCGTGCCGCGCTGGCTGAGCGGCAAGGGCACCGGCTGGGTCACTGCCGAGTACTCGATGCTGCCGCGGGCCACCAACTCACGCAACGACCGCGAGTCCGTGAAGGGCCGCATCGGCGGCCGCACGCACGAGATCTCCCGGCTGATCGGCCGCTCGCTGCGGGCCATCATCGACTTGAAGGCGCTGGGCGAGAACACCGTCGTTCTCGACTGCGACGTGCTCCAGGCGGACGGCGGCACCCGCACCGCGGCGATCACCGGCGCCTACGTGGCGCTGGCGGACGCGGTCGAGTGGGCCCGCGACAAGAAGTTCATCGCGCAGCGCGCCGTGCCGCTGGTCGACACCGTCGCCGCCGTGTCGGTGGGCATCGTCGACGGTGCGCCCCTGCTCGACCTCGCCTACACCGAGGACGTGCGCGCCGAGACCGACATGAACGTCGTCGCGACCGGCCGCGGGCTTTTCGTCGAAGTGCAGGGCACCGCGGAGCGTGCGCCGTTCGACCGTCGCGAGCTCGACTCGATGCTCGACCTCGCCCTGAGCGGCACCGACCGGCTGGCCGCGCTGCAGCGCGCCGCACTCGAGGACGCGCGGGCGTGACCGGCGCAACCCGCGTCGTGCTCGCCACCCACAACGCGCACAAGGTGGAGGAGCTGCGCCGCATCCTCGGCCCCGACCTGGGCACCCTCGAGCTCACCGGCTACGACGGGCCCGAGCCGGTCGAGGACGGCAGCACCTTCGCCGAGAACGCGCTGATCAAGGGGCGGGCGGCCGCCCGGCACACCGGGCTGCCGGCAATCGCCGACGATTCCGGCATCGCCGTGGCCGCGCTCGGCGGCGAGCCGGGCATCCATTCGGCTCGCTACGCCGGCACGCGCCGGTCCGAAGACAACGTGGCATTGCTGCTCGAGCGGATGACCGGCGTCGCCGACCGAAGCGCGGTGTTCGTCTGCGCCGCCGCCGCCGTGCTGCCCGACGGCACCGAGCACGTCGTGGTCGCCGAGTGGCCCGGCGAGGTGCTGGCGGCGCCGGCGGGAGAAGGCGGGTTCGGCTACGACCCCGTGTTCCGGCCGGAAGGCCTCGCGGTGTCGAGCGCGGAGATCTCGGCCGCCGAGAAGGACGCCATCAGCCACCGCCGCCGCGCGTTCGCCGCGCTGCTGCCCTGGCTGCACGCGCACCTCGACTGACTCGCGCGGCGCGCACCGAGGTGCCCAGTTCTCGGGCAACTCACCATCGAGTCGCCCAGTTTTCGGGCAACTCACTGCGACGCCGTGCCGTTGAGGGATGGGACACGCCGACGGGACGGGCTCGACAGCTCGTCGGCTGAGCATCGCGCTCCGCATCGTCGTCGTCCTCCTCACCACTCGGCTGGCCGCCCGGCCCGCGACCGACCGGTCGACCTTCGGCTTCCGCCGCACCGAGGTACTGGGGTGCGCTCGGAAACGGGTTGCTCCTCGCCGCGGTCGCCGCGCTGGTCGCCGTCGAGGCGGTGTCGCGGCTGTCCCGCGGCGGGAGAGAGGTGCTCCCCGGCCCGATGCTCCTCGTCGCAGCCCTGGGTCCCGGGACGAACATCGCGACCCGCGCGGTCCTGCGCGGCGGGCGGGACGCCACCATCAACATACGCGGCGCCTATCTGGAGGTGCCCGGCGACCTGCTCGGCGCCGTCGCCGCCGTCGCCGCGGCGCTGGTCATCCTCGCCACCGGGTTCCTGCAGGCGGACGCGCTCGCCTCCCTCCTCGTCGTCGTGCTGATCGTGCCGCGCGCGTTCCTGCTGCTGCGCGACGTGCTCAGCGTCCTCACCGAATCCGCGCCGGACGGCACCGTTAGTTCGCGATCCGCGATCACCTATGCGCGGCGGAGGGAGTCGTCGAGGTGCACGACGTGCGCGGCCGGGCGATCACCCACGGCGCCCCCGTCTGCACCGCGGACGTGGTCGGCGATCCGGAGGTTTTCGAGTCCGGCCGGACCGGAGAGCTGCTCGAGGAGCTCCCCCGCTGCCTCGCCGCCCACTTCGACGTGGAACCTTCCAGCTGGAGCCGGCCGGCCACGCCGAGAACGGGGAGCACCGGCACGCCTGACCCCACCCCGCGGCCCGGCGGGCGGCGCTCGGTAGAGTCGGCGCATGGTTCGGCCCGCGCCCGCCGTCGAGGACTACCTCAAGGCGATCTACGCGCACACCGAGTGGCAGGCGCGGCCGATGACATCGTCGCAGCTGGCCGCGCGGCTCGGCTTGGCCCCGTCGACGGTGACCGAGATGGTGCGAAAGCTGTCCGGGCAGGGTCTCGTGGCGCACGAGCCGTATGGCGCCGTGGAGCTGACCGCGGAGGGCCGACGTGAGGCCCTGCGCATGGTGCGCCGCCACCGCCTGCTGGAGACGTGGCTGGTGCGCGAGTTCGGCTACCGGTGGGACGAGGTGCACGAGGAGGCCGAGGTGCTCGAGCACGCCGTGAGCGACCGCCTGCTCGACGCGCTGGACGCCCGGCTCGGCCGGCCCGCGGCCGACCCGCATGGCGACCCCATCCCGTCGGCGGACGGTGCGGTCCGGCTGCCGGACGCGGTGGTCCTCGGCGAGGTGCCGGACGGGACGGCCGGGCGCGTGGCACGCATCAGCGACCGCGACCCCGGCATCCTCCGCGAACTCGAGGAGCGGGGGGTCGGGATCGGCAACCCGGTGACCGCCCGCGAACTGCCGCCCGAGTTGGAGGACGCCATCTGGATCGAGGTCGCTCCTCCGCAGTAGAGTTTCGGTCAGCCGAAATCTCCGGAGGCCCCGATTCTCGCCGATCCTCGCGTCCGCCGCCGACCCGCGCCGCTCTGGACCGTGCTCGGGCCGGCAATGGTCGCGGGCGTCGCCTACCTCGACCCCGGCAACGTCGCGAGCAACATGACGGCCGGCGCCGCCTACGGCTACCTGCTCATCTGGGTGGTCGTCGCCGGCAACGCGACGGCCTGGCTGATCCAATACCTGTCGGCGAAGCTGGGCATCGCCACCGGACGCAGCCTGCCGGAGAACTTGGGCGTGCGGATCCGTAGCCGCCCCGGCCGGTACGCGTACTGGGTGCAGGCGGAGCTCGTGGCGATGGCGACCGACATCGCGGAGATCCTCGGCGGCGCGATCGCGCTGTACCTGCTCTTCGGCCTGCCGCTGCTGCTCGGCGGCGTGATCACGGGCGTCGTGTCGCTCCTCCTGCTGGCGCTGCAGATTCGGCGCGTGCGCGCGTTCGAGCGGGTGATCGCCGGGCTCGTCCTGATCATCGCCGTGGGGTTCTGCGCCGGAATCGTCGTCGGCCCGCCCGATCCCGGGGCGAGCCTCGCGGGTCTCGTGCCCCGCTTCGAGGACAGCGGCTCGGTGCTGTTGGCCGCGTCGATCCTCGGCGCGACCGTCATGCCGCACGCCATCTACGCCCACTCGGCGCTCACTCGGGACCGGTTCGGCACGGTCGCGGTGGCCGACCGTCCCCGGCTGCTCACCGCGACGCGGATCGACGTGACCATCGCACTGGTCGTCGCGGGCGGGGTCAACGTGGTCATCCTGCTCACCGCCGCGGCCTCGCTGCAGGGGGTGCCCGGCACGGACACTCTGAAGGGCGCGCACGCCGCGCTCGCCGCGGGGCTCGGCGGCGGGGTGGCCACCATGTTCGCGATCGCGCTCCTCGCCTCCGGCCTCGCCTCCACCTCCGTGGGCGCCTATGCGGGCGCGGAGATCATGAATGGCCTGCTGCACGTGCGCATCCCGCTGCTGCTGCGACGGCTCGTGACCCTGCTGCCGGCGCTGATCCTGCTCGCCACCGGCTTCGACCCCACGCTGGCGCTGGTGCTCAGCCAGGTGGTGTTGTCGTTCGGCATCCCGTTCGCGCTGGTGCCGCTCGTGGTGCTCACCGCCCGCGGCTCCCTGATGGGCGACGCCGCGAACCGCACGGTGACCACGGTGATCGCGTCGATCGCCGCGGTCCTGCTCATCGCCCTGAACGGCACGCTGCTCTGGCTGGTGGCGACGGGCGGCTGACCGGTCAACTCACCGAGCGCGGTACGAAACGCCGAGCGCGGTGTGTGCACCAGCCGCGCTCGGCGTTTCGTACCGCGCAGAGTGGTGTGCGTACCGCGCTCGGCGGGGAGGGAGGGCGCGGCGGGTTCGCCCGTTCCCCGTTGCGGTTTCGGTCAGTCGAGCTTCTGGTCGAACTTCGACGGGTCGAGCGCGAGCTCCTCCGCCCGCGGCACGGCGACACCGGCTTCCCGCGCCTTCTTCGCCTTCCGCGTCGACTGGATGTAGTGGTAGAGAGTCGGCAGCAGGGTGAGGACGACCGCGCTGATCAGGATGACGTCGATGTACTCGACGATGAAGTCGCGCAGCGGCGGGATGAACCCGAGGAGCCACCCGCCGAAGGTCAGGCCGGCGCCCCAGATGAGTGCGCCGATCGCGTTGTAGAGCGAGTACTTCTTGTAGTCCATATGGCCGACGCCCGCCGCGACGGGGGCGAACGTGCGCACGATCGGCACGAAGCGGGCCAGGATCACCGCGAGGCCGCCGAAACGCTCGAAGAACGCGTTGGTGCGCCGGACGTTCTCCACGCTGAAGAGCCCGGTCTCCTTGCGTTCGAAGATGCGGGGACCGGCCTTGTGTCCGATCAGGTAGCCGACCTCCCCACCGAGGAACGCCGCCATCGCGATGGCGAGGCAGACCCACCAGATGTCGAAGCCGATGACTCCGGAGAAGGTGAGGATGCCGGAGATGACAAGCAGTGTGTCGCCCGGCAGCAGGAAGCCGACGAGAAGTCCGGTCTCGGCGAACACGATGAAGCAGATGCCGAGCAGCGCCCAAGCTCCGAAGCCCTCGATGAGGTTTTCAGGGTCGAGCCACGGAATGAGGGCGAGGGGGTGCACAGGGCTCCTGACGTCGGGGCGCTTTCGACAGCGCGGCGCAGCGGCGATCGAAGGATCGCGACCAGGCTAGCGGCGGATGCCTTCGAGGCGGTCGGGAATGCGGCGAGTCCGCCTACCGGCGGACGCCGGAGATCTCGCCGGTGCCCTGCTGGTCTTTCTCGATCTCATCGGCGGCCACCCGCCGGACGAACTTGAGCAGCGTGTCGGTGACGCCGCCGTCCCGCACCTCCGGCGCGATGAACTCGCTGCGGCCGGTGGCGTGCGCGCCCGGCCACTCGCGGCGCACTCGCGCCTCGATCCGAGCGGCGAGCTCATCCGGGGTGGCGGTCATCGGTCTTCTTCCGTCCGGTCGCCCGCGAGAAGCGCAGGATCGTCGTCCCGCAATGATGAGGGATCGAGCCGGTCGAGGGGTAACCGGCAGATACCCCGCTCGCCCGACGCGCACGTCGATCGGTGCGGAAGGTGGGACTTGAACCCACACGCTCGAAAGCACAGGAACCTAAATCCTGCGTGTCTGCCAATTCCACCACTCCCGCGAGCGCGACCAGTGTAGCCGCGCGGTTGCACGCGGATTGCAGTGCCCGGGAAGGCCCGCCGGGGTGTCCCGGCCCGTCGATAGCGTCCCCGCATCTCGCTCGACCTGATGCTCACCGACACCGCCCCGGTTGCCCTGCAGCTGCCGCCCGACGACGACCGGGTCGCCTCCGCGCCCGCCCCACGGCCGGAATGGCGGGCCGACATCCTGGGCGACGACTACCAGCAGCTGACCTTGCCGCTCCGTCCGGACGACGAAGGCGGTGTGGTCGCGACCCTCGTTCGACACACGCCCGCCGGCGGCCCGGTCGACGGCCCGCTCGCGGACGCCGACGTTCTGATGTGCCCGGCTGGTCGGACTACTTCTTCCAGATGCACGTCGCGGAATACTGGTCCGCGGGCGCCCGCTTCCAAGCCCTGGACCTCCGCAAGTAGGGCCGCAGCCTGCGCTCCTGGCAGACGCCCGGCTTCATCGCCGACTTGGCGGACTACGACGACGACATCGAGGCCGCGCTCGCCGCCATCGGCCATGGCCGCAACGACAGCTTGCGCCGGCGGCTCATCCTCGTCGGGCACTCGACCGGTGGCTGGTGCGCCGCCTGTGGGCGAACCGGACCCTGGCCGGGTGGCCGCACTGGTGCTGAACAGCCCGTGGCTGGCGTTCCAGGGCGACTCCCTCGCCGGGTGGCCGCCGGCCCGATCCTCGCCCTCTGCGCCCGATTCACGCCGCAGGGCGAGTTGCCCCGCCTCGACCTCGGCCACTACGCCCGCAGCCTGCTCCGCTCCTACGCGGGTGAGTGGGACTAGGACCTGATGTGGCGTCCGCATGGCTCGCGGCGATCCTGGCGGGCCACCCGGCGGTCGCGCGGCGTCTCGCGATCGAGGCCCCGTGTTCGTCTGGCTGTCGGCGCAGAGCGCGATCGGCGAGTTTCGGAACGAGCGGATGCGCGCCGCGGACGTAGCCCTTGACGTGGACGACATCGCCCAGCGGGCTGCGGCTCGGTTCCACCGTTACCGTGCACCGGTTAGCCGGCGCCGTGCACGATGTGATGCTCTCCAGCGCCCCTATCCGTGCCGCGGCCGAGGCGGAACTCACGCGCCGGCTGCGGGGCTAGCTGTATCGAGCGGCAACCTGGATGAAGCCGAACCGGGCCTTAGCCTGAGGCGATGACCTCCGGTAGCGCTTCCCTCCAACGGCTGCAGCGCAGCCCGGCCTTCAGCGGGGCCGCCCGCGCCGGCTACGCCGTCAACGGCTTGCTGCACCTCTTGATCGGCGGCATCGCGATTTCCGTCGCCCTCGGGGCCGGCGGCGAGGCGGACCAGTCGGGCGCGCTCGGCGCCCTCAGCCGCACGCCGGGCGGGGCGATTCTGCTCTGGATCGTCGTCATCGGGCTGGCGGCGCTCGGCCTCTGGCAGATCGTGCAAACGGTCGTCGCGTCCGGCCGGAACCCGAAGAAGCGGTGGATGGCTCGGGCGAAGGAGGCGGGCAAGGCGGTCGCCTACCTCGCCGTGGCGTTCAGCGCCTTCGGCTTCGCGCGCGGCGGCGGCTCGAACAGCGAGCAGGACGTCGAGGGCTTCACCGGGACGCTGCTGGCCTCGCCCTTGGGCCGCGTGGCGGTGCTGCTGGTCGCCGCCGTCGCGCTCGGGGTCGGCGGCTACTTCCTCTACAAGGGCGCCACGGAGAAATTTCGCGAGGACCTCGACGTGCCGACGGGCACGGGCGGTCGCGCGACCGTCCTGCTGGGCAAGATCGGCTATATCGCCAAGGGCGCGGCCATCGCCATCGTCGGCATCCTGTTCGTGGTCGCCGCGGCCACCGCGAACCCGGAGCAGGCGGGCGGCCTCGACGGCGCCCTGAAGGCGCTCGCCGCGCTACCGTTTGGCGCGGCGCTGCTCGTTCTCGTCGGGCTGGGCCTGATCGCCTACGGCGTGTACTGCTTCGTGCGGGCCCGGCGCGCCCGGCTCTGATCCGGTCGGACGGCTGCTCGAGGGCTTTGCGCGGATCAGGAGAAACCGGGCGCCTCCGCGCGGGTCTGTGGAGAACCGGCGGTGTTCCTGGCCGCCCCGCCGGACACTGGTCGGATGGCGAGCGCCGTCAGCACGATCACCGACCGCGTGCGCGCCCGCGTGCGCCGGGACGGGGTGGACCTGCGTGCCGACCGGGGCGCCGCCGAGCGCATCGTTGAGGACGAGGTGCGGCGGTACGCGGAACGCGCCCTCGGCGGTGCCGGACCGCTGCTGACCGACGAGGGCGGCACCGCGTCCCGGGTGCTCGCCTCAATCACCGGCTACGGCGCGCTGCAGCCGCTCCTCGACGACGACGACGTCGAGGAGGTGTGGATCAACGGGCCGGCGCGCGTGTTCTGCGCCCGCGGGGGAGTGGCGGAGCTGACCAGCGTCATCCTCACCGACGCTGAGGTGCGCGACCTGGTGGAGCGGATGCTGCAGTGGTCCGGTCGTCGGGTCGATCTCAGCTCGCCGTTCGTCGACGCGTCGCTGCCTGACGGCTCCCGGCTGCACGTCGTCATCCCCGACGTCACCCAGCGGCACTGGGCGGTGAACATCCGCAAGTTCCCGCGGCGGATCCGGCGCCTGTCCGAGCTCGTCGCGAACGGCTCGCTCAGTGCGCCGGCCGCCGCGTTCCTCGACGCGGCGGTGCGCGCCGGCCTCAACATCCTCGTGTCCGGTGCCACCCACGCCGGCAAGACGACCCTCCTCGGCGCCATGCTTTCGGCGTCGCGGCCCGACGAGCGCATCGTGACCGTGGAGGAGACGTTCGAGCTCGACGTCGCCGCGCGCGACGTGGTCGCCATGCAATGCCGGCAACCGAGCCTCGAAGGCACCGGCGAGATCACGCTCCGCCGCCTCGTCAAGGAGGCGCTGCGGATGCGGCCCGACCGCATCGTCGTCGGCGAGGTCCGTGAGGCGGAGGCGCTCGACCTGCTGATCGCGCTCAACTCCGGCATCCCCGGAATGTGCAGCATCCACGCGAACGGCGCCGACGAGGCGCTCGCGAAGCTGGCCGTGCTGCCGCTACTCGCGGGCGGCAACATCGAGTCGCGGTTCGTGCTGCCGACCCTCGCCTCCTCGGTCGACCTGGTCGCACACTGCACGATGCTCCCGGGCGGCCCCCGCCGGGTCACGGCGATCCTCGCCACCACGGGGAAGACCGGGGACACCGCCGAGACCGTCCCGCTGTTCACCGCCACGCGCGGCGAGCCCGCCGTCCCGACCGGCCGGCGGCCGCCACGCACCACCAAGTTCGAGGCGGCCGGCATCGACGTCGACGCGCTGCTGGAGACGGCAGGATGACGGCCGCGCTCGGCGCCGCGTTCGGGGCGGGACTCCTGCTGCTCCTCTCGCCCTGGCTGTGGCCCCGCGGATCACGCGGCGACGCCCTCGTCCGGCGCAGGCGACACGGCGGGCGCGTCGCGGACCGGCTCGCCGCGGCGGGGGTCCCCGCGTCGCCGCAGCTGTTGGCGGCGGGCAGCGTGCTGGCCGGCGGCGTCGCCGGCGGCCTCGCCGTCGGGGGGACCGGCATGGGAGCGGTCGGGGCGCTCGCCG
>JAODAX010000028.1 GCA_025463675.1 Naasia sp.
GGGGATGCCGAAGCCCGTCGCTCGCTGAACGAGCGGCGTGCGCGACTGGCGGCTCACGGGCACGGAGATGGCCCAGTGATTGTTCTGCAGGAAGAAGACCTGCGGGGTCTGGTAGCTCGCGGCCCAGACCAGCGCCTCGCTGGCGTCTCCCTGGGAGGTCGCGCCGTCGCCGAAGTAGACGAGAGCCGCCTCGTCACGCTCGGGGTCGCCGGTGGGCGGGCCATCGAGCCGGATGCCCATGGCGTAGCCCGTGGCGTGCAGCATCTGCGAGGCGATGACGAGCGTATAGAGGCGGAAGTTCCCGTGCTCCTTCGGATTCCAGCCTCCGTGGGTGATCCCGCGCAGCATCCGGATGATGTCCACCGGGTCTACCCCGCGGATCATCGCGATGGCGTGCTCGCGGTAGGCAGGGAAGATCGCGTCCTGTGCCCTCGCCGCACGACCGGAGCCGACCTGAGCCGCCTCCTGGCCGTGGCTCGGCACCCAGAGGGCCAGCTGGCCCTGACGCTGCAGATGCCCCGCCTCGGCGTCGAACCGGCGCACAGTGACCATGTCCTGATAGAAGCGGCGATGGTCCTCGTCGGTCAGGCGCTCGAGGTACGGCAGGAAGCGCTCGGCCGACTCCGTGGGCGCGTATGACCCGTCGGGAGCGAGGACCCGAACGGTGTCATGGGTGCCTTTGACATCCCCGTCGTCGAACTCGGCCTCGAGGTCAGCCTGAGCTCCGCGTGATAGTTCGGCCACGCTCACCATCCGATCGTCTTTCGGCAGCACGCCGTCTGGTTGGCAGGGGTCGGCTCGTGAGAGCGCAGACCAGGAACCGGCCGGACCGCGGTCGCGCCCTAATCTATCCGGCCCATCTGGAGGGTCGACGGTAGGTTATCGACAATGTCCACGGCGGCTTGTTTGAGCTTTGCCACCGATTCCGGCTCGCCGATGGACACCCGGATGCCCTCACCGGCAAAGGCACGCGTCTCGAGACCATGGCTGTGCAGGATGTCGGCGGCGGCCTCGGTGTCACCTCTGAGCGGCAGCCAGAGGAAGTTCGCCTCCGATTCCAGCACGGGCAGCCCTGTCTCGAGCAGTGCAGCGCGGACCTCGTTGCGCTGGGTCACGATGCGATCGACGCGCGCCGTGAGCTCGGCCTCGTGGTCGAGGGCCGCGGCACCGGCCGCCTGCGCCGGACCAGTGACCGACAGCGGGATGGCAGCGGCGCGAGCTGCATCGAGGACGTGGGCGGGTCCGACCGCGTAGCCGAGCCGGAGTCCGGCGAGTCCCCACGCCTTGGAGAAAGTGCGGAGGACGACCAGATTCGGGTACATGCCGATGAGGGCATGTCCGTTGACGGCGCCCCCGTCCCGGACGAACTCGATGTAGGCCTCGTCGAGCAGGACGAGGAGATCGGACGGCACAGCTGCCATGAACCGGGCGAAGGCCTCTGCCGCGACGACCCCGCCGGTGGGGTTGTTCGGCGAGCAGACGATGGCGACGCGGGTCCGCTCTGTCACGGCCGCGGCCATGCCGGTCAGGTCGTGCCGCCCATCGAGGAGGTTCGGAATCTGAACGCTCGTCGCGCCCGACACGGTGACCAGCCCCGGGTACGCCTCGAAGGACCGCCACGAGTAGAGCACCTCGTCGCCCGGACCTGCAGCGGCGTTGATGAACTGGCTGAGCAGGGATACCGAGCCCGCCCCGACATGCACCTCGTCGATGGTCACACCGAATCTCGGCGCGAGCTTCTCCCGGAGGGCGGTGGCCCCGGCGTCGGGGTAGCGGTTGATGTCACTGGCGGCAGCGACTGCGTCGAGGATGCCGGGCAGCGGCTCGAAGGCGTTCTCGTTGGAGGAGAGCTTGAACCCGTCGGCGGTGGCCGATCTGCCCTGTCGGTAGGCGGGGAGCGCCGCGATCTCCGGACGGAGGCGGACGGGCGGTCGCTCTGCTGTCACAGAGGTCAGTGTATTTGGGTGCAGGAGAGGAACCCGATCCCCCCGTCTCATCTGGTCGTTGCAACGCATGGCTCCGTCGTGGATGCAGGCCGGACGGCGTGCGGATGCCATAGTTGACCCATGCGGAGGCTGCTTGTTGCTCTCATCGGCAATGGTGCCGCTCTCTGGCTGACGACTCTGATCATCGGCCCCGTGGGCGGCGGGGTGTCGGTGACGGCGTACCCGCCCGGCGGCGTTCTCGAGACCGTTCTGACCTACGCGCTTCTTGCGGCCATCTTCGGCCTGGTCAACGGCCTGATCGGCACGGCCATCCGAATCGTGGCCTTCCCGCTCTACATCCTGACCCTCGGGCTCATCGCCCTGATCGTCAACGGCCTGCTGTTCCTGCTGGTGGCGTGGATCAGCGGGATCATCGGCTTCGGGCTCTGGGTCGACAGCTTCTGGTGGGGAGTGCTTGGCGCGTTCGTCATGGGAGTCTTCAACTGGATCGTCGGACTCATCCTCCGTCCGCTCGCCGGCAAGCAGCGCTGACACCACTCAGGCGCTGACACCACAAGCGCGACCGTACGGGCTACCCCTCGGTCGTCCTGACAGCGTGGTACTCGGTGCTCGTGCCGAGCGATGTGTCCTTCAGGAAGTCGAACACCTGTGTCCGCGTGGTTGTGAGTCGGCTCTCGCCTGACCCATCCGCCAGCTGGGCGGTGTACCGGTAGGCGTTCAGGTCGTGCGCGGGCAGCTCCCGTCCCTCCGGGACCGGCATGCCGTCCAGGGCTGATCGCTCCACGAGTACATGGTCGACGGAGGGGTCCAGCCGCTCGACGCCGCCCAGAGCAGGAACGAGATCGTCGGTATGGGCCAGCGCGATCACGGGCACGGACTGCGCGTCGACGCCCGGCCCGGGAGAGCCGAACGTGACGACGCCGGCCGTCGCGTACTGCCCACTGTCAGCGAGCCGCTCGGCGAGCAGACCACCTTGTGAATAGCCGACCAGCAGGACCGGATCGTTCTCCCCGACGCCCGCATCAGCCATGGCCGCGCGAGCGGACTCCAGGGCCGCGGAATCCAGGCCCGCCATGCCGGCCAGGTTCGAGGACATGTCGAACGGCTCCGAGCCCGGTTGCGGGCTGAAGTCCGCTGTGCCCGCCAGGTAGACGACGTACCGTGCATTCCCGTCCGGGTCGTCGTACCTGTCCACGCGCACCTGCGCCACCCGGGACTCGGGGCCGCCCGCATCGGCATCTGAATCGGCATAGGAGCC
>JAODAX010000056.1 GCA_025463675.1 Naasia sp.
GTGCCGCCCGCCGGCGCGGCTCGGCGGCGCCCGCCGGCGCTCCTCGGCGGCGCCCGCCGGCGCTCACCACCAGGGGATGAACGGCACCGCGATGGTCATGCCGAGCGCGGCCACGTAGATCACCATCGAGATGCCCATCAGCAGCAGCTGGACCCTGAGCTGGCGCGCGACCGCCGCGACACCCAGCAGGAACAGGGAGATGGCCATCAGCACGGTGGTGAGGGTGAGGGCGTCGCCGTTGGCATCCGCCACATCCGCCTTCTCGAATGCGGCGATCGAGTTGTCGTCCTCCTCGGCCCACGCGCCGTAGAGCGCGTTCTGGTAGTCCTCGGACTCGAACGGGCTCGTGTAGGTGGCCGGGTCCGCCACGTTCTGGTCCGCCGACCAGATAATGGCGGCGTTGAGCTCCTCGGACACCGAGGTGAACAGGAGGGTGTCGTACTTGAGCTGGGACACCGGTGCCGCTAGAGGATCGCTGTCCACCTCGATCTGCAGCTCGGTCATCTGATCCCAGAGCTGGACGTCCCGGATGTACTGCTGGTTCGCCTCGAGGTACAGCGATTCGGCCTCGGTCTGGGAGTTCTGGCCGGCGCTCAGCTGCTTGGTGTTCTCGCCGTCGTAGAGCGACGCCTGGAACGACGCGTACGCGGTGGTCACCGAGACGACGCCCAGCAGGATCGCGGTGACGAGCTCCACGTTGCTGAGCAGGCGACCGAGCCGCGGCTCGTTCCGGCTGCGGCGCGGGCGGGCGTCGACGACGGGGCTCGGGTTGGTCGGGGGCGCGGTGTCGGTGGTCACGCGGAAGCTCCGTTGCGGCAGGGGCGGTTCCCTGGGAGAACGCCCAGGGTTGCGCGAGCCTATCGTCGCCGCGTCCCGCACCTGCGCAGCGCGGCGGCCAATCCTTCGCGTGTCGCGGGCCGCGGCATCCGCGGCTCGGCACTCCGCGTGGAGTAGGGCGGACTACTCCCCGGGCCGGTCGCGCGGGTCCGGTGGCCGTCCTGGCTTCAGGCCATGAACGACTTCGCCGCGCCGCTGGCCGCTTCCCGGCCCACCGCCCCCGCTCCGCCCTGCTCGTGCTGGGCGGTGTCGCAGTGTCGGCGCTGCCCACCACGCTGATCGCCGCCGCCTCGGCATTCGGTGCCGCGACCGGCTTCCCCGCGCTTCAGCCGCCGGCGTACCCGCCGTTCGCGGTCGCCGCACCTGGCCGCGGTCGCCGGCTGGGCGCTCGTGGTCCGGCCGGTCCGGCGCTCCGCGCGCGCCCTGCGCGTCCTGGTGCCGGCCCTCCTCCTGCCGTCCCTCGTGCCCGACGTGGAGCTGTTGCTGACCGGCCTCATCCCGGGCAGCACCCCGCTCGTGGGCGCCCTGATGCTCATGCACTCGGTGGTCGCCAGGGTCGCCGTGGCGGTCGGGTCGCGGATCGCTCCCGCCCGCTGAGCGTCGTGGCCATGCCGACCGCGGTACGTGCACCACTCTGCGCGGTGCGCGGCGCCGAGCGCGGTGCGCGCACCTACCGCGCTCGGTGCCTCGCACCGCGCTCGGCGGTAGCGTCGATCACGCGGCGGCGGGGGGTAGCCTGTAAATCGTTGGGGTACTGATCAATTGGCGATCGGGTGCCGCCGGCGACGAAGGAGTCCCATGCAGTTCCATCTCGACGGCTATCACGTGGGCGACCCGGACATCCAGCCCGAGGATCCTCGGGCGGCGGCGCGTCCCGCCGAACTGCCCGACGAGGTCGACGTCCTCGTCGTGGGCTCGGGCCCGGCCGGGCTCACTGTCGCGGCACAGCTGGCGCGCTTCCCCGGCATCGACACGCGCGTCGTCGAGCGCCGCCCGGGCCCGCTCACCCTCGGCCAGGCTGACGGCATCGCGGTCCGCTCGGTGGAGATGTTCGAGGCCTTCGGCTTCAGCCACAAGATCCTGCGGGAGGCCTACTGGGTCAACGAGACGACGTTCTGGCGCCCGGCCGACGACGACCGCACCCGCATCGCGCGCACGGGACGGATCGACGACACCCCGGACGGCACATCCGAGTTCCCGCACCTCATCGTCAATCAGGCGCGCATCCACGACTACTACCTGGAAGTGATGCGCAACTCGCCGAGTCGACTCGAGGTCGACTACGACTACGAGTGCGTCGGCGTCGAGGTCGCAGCGCAGAACGTCGAACGCCCGGTCACGGTGTCCCTCCGCCGCGCGGACGGCAGCACGCGCCAGGTGCGCGCGAAGTACGTCGTCGGCGCGGACGGCGCCCGCAGCGCTGTGCGGAAGGCGATCGGCCGCGAGCTGCGCGGCGAGGCGACGAACCACGCATGGGGAGTCATGGACATCCTGCCCATCACCGACTTCCCCGACATCCGGCTCAAGTCGGCGATTCAATCGGGCAGCGGCGGCAGCATCGTGCTCATCCCCCGCGAGGGCGGCAATCTGGTGCGCTTCTACGTCGACCTCGGCGAGGTGCCGGAAGGCGACGGTGGGCGCATCCGGCAGCGGCCGATGTCGGACATCCTCGCCGCCGCCAATCGCGTGCTGCACCCCTACGTCGTCGAAGCCGCGGACACCGCCTGGTACTCCATCTACGAGGTCGGGCAACGGCTGACGGACAAGTTCGACGATGTGCCCGAAGACGAGGTCGCTCTGCGGGCGCCGCGCGTGCTCATCGCCGGCGACGCGTGCCATACGCACAGCGCAAAGGCCGGCCAGGGCATGAACGTCGGGATGCAGGACGGCTTCAACCTCGGCTGGAAGCTCGCCGCCGTCCTCGAGGGGCGTAGCCGTGCCGACCTCCTGCACACCTACTCGGCGGAGCGTCAGCGCATCGCCCGCATCCTCATCGACTTCGACAGGGAATGGTCGGCGATGATCGCGGCGGGCCCACGCGACCCCGAGCACCCGGAGCGCGGCGGAGTCGACCCCGACGCTCTGCAGGTGTTCTTCGAGCAGTCCCTCGCCTACACCGCGGGCGTCGCGACGCAGTACCTTCCGGGCGCGCTGATCGGTACCGGGGAGCACCAGCACCTGGCCGGCGGCTATCCGATCGGCAAGCGGTTCCACTCCGCGCCCGTCGTGCGGGTCAGTGACGCGAAGCCCATGGAGCTCGGTCACGTGCACCGCGCCGACGGCGCCTGGCGCCTCTACGCCTTCGCCGACGAGTCCGGCAGGGAGTTCGCCGTGCTTATGGATTGGCTCTCCTCCGACGCATCACCGATCGCACGGTTCACGCCGCAGGGAGCCGATCCGGATGCGGTGATCGACGTGCGTGGGATCTACCAGGTCGGGCATCGGGAGATCGACCCGGCCGCTCTTCCCGCCGCCCTGCGTCCGCGCCGAGGGCGGTTGGCGCTGCCCGACTACGAGAAGGCGTTCTCCCCGAACCCGCGCAGAGGCCCCGACATCTTCGATGCACGCGGGATCGATCGCGCGCGCGGCGCCATCGTGCTCGTACGGCCCGATCAGTACGTGGCGCACGTGCTCCCGCTGAGCAGCCGGGACGAGCTGACGTCGTTCCTCGGACGCTCCATGATCCCTCAGCTCGCGCGGTCGTGACGGCCGACCCCGCGCGCCGCGACGACCGTCCCCGTCACCTCGGTGCCCTCGTCCGGCGCCTCCAGCAGGTTCACGTCGCGCTGTGGGCTCGCGACGTATCCGACAGGATCAGCAGCGTGCAGTACGCGGCGATGGAGCTGCTCGTCCGCCGCCCCGGGGCGAGCCAGAAGGCGATCGGCGAGGACCTCGGCCTGGACCGGTCCACCGTCGCCGATGTCGTGCGGCGCATGGAGGCCGCCGGGCTTCTCGAGCGCTCCCGGGACCCGGACGACAACCGCCGAAACGTCGTCGTGCTCACCGCACGCGGCCGAACCGAGTACATGGTGCTCACTCCTGCCGTTGTCGCCCTGCAGGACGACCTCGTGCGCGACCTCACGGGGGACGAGACCGCCCAGTTGCGCCGGCTGATCGCCCGCGTGCTCGTCTCCCATGAGACGGCGGGAGCCCCGAGTCTGCCCGAAGCACGTCCGGGGTCCTGACGCCGAGTTCCGCGACGGCTCACTCGTCGAAGATCGCGACCGCCCGGGTCCAGCCCGCCGACGGGGCCGTCACGTTGGCCGGGAAGCATGCCGGGGTGAAGCCCGGCGCGGGCAGCTGGTCAAGGTTGGCGAGCTTCTCGATCTGGCAGTAGCCCACCTCGGCGCCGGCATTGTGGCCTTTTCCCCCGGGATCGACGGGTCACCGGTTCCCGCGAACCGCCGCGCGACGATGGACGTCGGCGGGCCCCAACTCCACCCGTCCATGCCGACGACGCGGGCGGCCCATCCCGGTCAGGTGCAGCGTGGCCTCGCGACGCAGCCGCTGTCGACGAGGTCGTCGAACCCGTACCGGGCAGCCGCACCGGTGCGCGAGGACGATGCCGAGCGGCTGCACCGTGTAGCCGATGCGGGCGAGCTCCGGGTCGATCTTCTCCGCGGTCACGACCTGGCCGTTCGGCAGCGGCGGGAGACGAGTCGTGCCGTCCGGGCGCCGGTCGGGCCGCACGCCCGGGGACATTTGCTGCATCGCCGCGACCCCGGAGTCGTGATCGCCGTACTCGATCCGCGGACGGAGGTAGGGCGGGTTGGCCGGCACCTCGTTCGTCAGCGCGACGGTGAGGTCGAGAAAACGCACAGGCACAGGGGTGGTCCCTTCGCCGGACCGGATCGCAGAGACACCGACTGATCAATCTGACCTGTGTCGCGATCCGGGCTGGTCGAGGGGTTCTGCAACCGGTGCCGGGTACGCGTCCACAATCGCTCGCTGCTCCGCCTCCAGGATTCGAACCTGGTCCTAACAGATCCAAAGACTGTCGTGCTGCCGTTACACCAAGGCGGACCGCTCCGCGGAGCACCTCGATTCTGTCAGACCGGGTCCGACTCGAGCGGGGCTCGATAATGGGGGCATGGCGGGCAGCGACGAGGTCGACGGGATCGTCGAGGCGTGGCAGCGCGAGCGCCCCGAACTCGACTTCACGCCGTTACAGGTTCTCTCCCGCGTGAACCGGCTGGCGAAGCAGCTGGAGCGGGCGCGCCGCGCATCCTTCGCGACCGCCGGGCTCGAGTCGTGGGAGTTCGACGTGCTCGCAGCTCTGCGCCGATCAGGGGCGCCCTACGAGCTCAGCCCGAAGGCGCTGCTGCAGGCGACGTACGTGACGAGCGGGACGATGAGCAACCGGATCGACCGGCTGGTGGAGCGCTCCCTGGTCGAGCGCCGCATCGACCCGCGCGACGGCCGCGGCGTGCTCGTCTCGATGACGGAGGCCGGACGGGAGCGCGTGGACGCGGCGATCGAGCGGCTGCTGGTCGCGGAGACCGAGCTGCTGGACGGGCTGTCCCGCGGAGACCAGGAGCGGGTCGCCGCGCTGCTGCGCAAGCTCAGCCACTCCTTCGACTCGGCCTGACACCGGCACGAGCCCGGTCGGAGCGGAGAGGGCGGCGGCTCAGCCCTCCAGCTGCTCGGACAGCTCCAGCCAGCGCCCCTCGAGCTCCGTCTCCCGCTCGCCCAAATCCGCGCGCTCGCGCTGCAGCGTGAGCAGCCCGGCGTAGTCGCTCTGGTCGTGAGCGGCGAACTGCTCGTCGATCCGCTTCCGGTCCGCGGCGATGCGCTCGAGCCGGCGGACGACGCTCGTCAGCTCCTTCTCCGCCGCGCGGCGGTCGGCGCCGGCAAGCGCGGGAACTGCGGCGGGCCC
>JAODAX010000060.1 GCA_025463675.1 Naasia sp.
TCTCCTGCCCGAGCTGCGGGCGCGCCCAGGTCGACGTCTACTCGCTCGCCGACTCCGTGACGGAGGGCCTGCAGGGGATGAGCGTGCCGTTGCGGGTCGCCGTCATGGGCTGCGTCGTGAACGGCCCCGGCGAGGCGCGCGAGGCCGACCTCGGCGTCGCCTCGGGCAACGGCAAGGGTCAGATCTTCGTGAAGGGCCAGGTCATCAAGACCGTCCCGGAGAGCGAGATCGTCGCGACCCTGATCGAGGAGGCGAACCGGCTCGCCGACGAGATGGGCCCCGGCGCCCCCACCGGCGCCCCCGAGGTCGTCACCGTCTGACCGCCCCCGCCGGCCCGGCGAGGGTGCCCCGTCCACGTCGGTAGACTGTGCGACCGTGCCGACCCGCCTGTCCACCCTCTTCGTCCGCACCCTCCGCGAGGACCCGGCCGACGCCGAGGTCGTAAGTCACCGCCTCCTCGTCCGCGCCGGCTACATCCGCCGCCAGGCGCCGGGCATCTTCGCCTGGCTCCCGCTCGGGCTCCGCGTCCGCGCCAAGGTCGAGGCCATCATCCGCGAGGAGATGGCGGCCGCCGGAGCGCAGGAGGTGCTGTTCCCGGCGCTGCTTCCGCGTGAGCCCTACGAGACGACCGGCCGCTGGGAGGAGTACGGCGACGCGCTGTTCCGCCTGAAGGACCGGAAGGGCGCGGACTACCTCCTCGCCCCCACGCATGAGGAGGTCTTCACACTGCTGGTGAAGGACCTGTACTCGTCCTACAAGGACCTGCCGCTGACGATCTTCCAGATCCAGGACAAGTACCGCGACGAGGCTCGGCCGCGCGCCGGCATCCTCCGCGGCCGCGAGTTCACTATGAAGGACGCCTACTCCTTCGACCTGACGGACGAGGGGCTCGACGCCAGCTACCAGCTGCAGCGGGACGCCTACGAGCGGATCTTCACCCGGCTCGGTCTCGACTACGTCATCGTGGCCGCCGACGCGGGCGCGATGGGCGGTTCGAAGAGCGAGGAGTTCCTGCACCCCACCCCGATCGGCGAGGACACCTTCGTGCGCGCGCCCGGCGGCTACACCGCCAACGTCGAGGCGTTCACGACGCTCGCGCCCGAGCCGATCCCGTTCGACGGCCTGCCGGAGCCGGTCGTGTTCGACTCCCCGGGCACCCCGACCATCGCGACACTCGTGGAGCTGGCGAACGCCGAGCAGGCCCGCGAGGACCGGCCGTGGACCGCCGCCGACACACTCAAGAACGTGGTGCTCGCCCTGAAGCACCTCGACGGCACGCGCGAGCTCGTCATCGTCGGCCTCCCGGGCGACCGCGACGTCGACCTCAAGCGCGCCGAGGTGGCGTTCCAGCCTGCCGAGATCGAGGCGGCCACCGAGGCCGATTTCGACGCGAACCCGTCGCTGGTGAAGGGCTACATCGGCCCCTGGTCGCCGCTCGGCGCCGTACTCGGGTTCGAGTCGGCCTCGAACATCCGCTACCTGCTCGACCCCCGCGTGGTGGACGGCACCGCCTGGATCACGGGGGCGAACGAGCAGGAGAAGCACGTCCACGGGCTGATCGCCGGCCGCGACTTCGTCGGCGACGGCTTCGTCGAGGTCGCGGACGTGCGACCGGGCGATCCGGCACCGGACGGCTCCGGCCCGGTCAGCCTGGACCGCGGCACCGAGATCGGTCACGTCTTCCAGCTGGGCCGCAAGTACGCGGAGGCGCTGGGCCTGCAGGTGCTCGACCCGAACGGCAAGCGCGTCACCGTGACGATGGGCTCGTACGGCATCGGCGTCACCCGGAACCTGGCGCTCGTCGCCGAGGCGAACTCGGACGAGCGGGGCCTGGTCTGGCCGCGCGCCATCGCGCCGTTCGACGTCCACATCGTCGCCACCGGCAGGGACGAGGCGGTGTACACGGCGGCGGAGGCCATCGTCGCGGAGCTCGACGCCGCGGGCGTCGACGTGCTCTACGACGACCGCCCCAAGGTGTCGCCCGGGGTGAAGTTCGGAGACGCGGAGCTGCTCGGCGTGCCCACCATCCTCATCGTCGGGAAGGGCCTCGCCGACGGCGAGGTCGAGCTCTGGGATCGCCGCACCGGGGAGCGCACTCCGCTCCTGGTGGCCGAGGCCGCCGCCACCGTGACCGCCGTGGTGCGCGCCGGCTCCTGACCCCGGCGCTCGAGCACCGCGGACGGCGATCGGAGACGGTTCGACCCGAACTTCACGGCAACCTCCAAACCCCTCTTCCCGCGGTCCCCGGCCGGGCGTATGGTTCGCGCCATGAACCCGTCCGTCTCGCGTCGAGCGCTCGCCGCGCTCGTCACGGCAACCCTCCTCGGCGCCGCCAGTGTCGGCCTCGCCGCTCCCGCATCAGCGGCCCCCGCCCCGTCCTCGTCCATCGACTACATCGCCCTCGGCGACTCCTACGCGGCAGGCCAAGGTGTGCTGCCGTACAGCGATCCCGCCTGCAAGCGGAGCAAGCTCGGCTACCCGGCGCTGCTCGACAAGGTGCCGCTCGTGCAGCTCCGTGCGAACGTGAGCTGCAGCGGCGCACTGACCTCCGCCGTCTCCGCCCAGCTGGCAGCGGTCGGGCCGGCGGCGCTCGCCGGTGCGGAAGTCGTGACGATCAGTGTCGGCGGCAACGATCTGGGCGCCGGTGCCGTCTTCGGCGCGTGTGTGGCGAATCCGGATCCTCCCGCCTGTGCGGCGCTCGTCGGCGGCACGCCGGACCGGATCGCGGGTGTGGCCGCAGGCCTGGCGGGTGCCCTCGCGGCGGTCAAGGCCCAGGCTCCCAAAGCCCGCATCGTGGTGACCGGGTACCCGCAGCTGATCCACCAGCCCGCCTTCGGGAGCCACCCCCAGGCGGCGCTCATCGCCCAGGTGAACGCGGGGAGCACCGCGCTCAACACGGCCATCAAGGCGGTCGTCGCGCAGGCCGGATCCCAGGTGCGCTACGCCGACGTCACCGGCTTCTTCGCCGGCCACGGCGTCGGCAGCCGCCTGCCGTTCATCATCGGCCCGGGGAGCCCGACCAGTCCCAACCCGGACGCGTTCCACCCGAACGCGCTCGGCCAGCTCGCCTACGCCGCGGCGGTCACGAAGGCCGCCCTCTCCCGCTGACCCATCCACCCGGCGGCCCCGCAACGTGAGCTCCGCTGCGGGGCCGTCCTGCGCTCGCCCGCCGTCTTCGCGCCCGACACGGTCGGACGGATCGAGTACCGTAGAGACGCCCCCGCCGCTGCGGGGTGAACCAATCGCGAATAGTGGAGACCAGCCCGTGGACATCGACCTATCCGTGCTGCGCCTCATGGAGCGAGAGCGCGAGATCCCGTTCGAGGAACTGGTCGGGATCATCGAGCAGGCCATCCTCACCGCCTACCTCAAGCACACCGGCAAGCCGGAGCCCAAGCACGGCAGCACCGACCCGGCCCAGGGACGCGTGCACCTCGACCGCAAGAGCGGCCACGTCACCGTGTACGTGCCCGAGCTCGACGAGGAGGGCGCCGTCGTCGGCGAGGCCGAGGACAGCCCGAGCGACTTCGGCCGCATCGCCGCCTTCGCCGCGAAGCAGGTCATCAACCAGCGCCTGCGCGACATCGGCGACGACCGCATCCTCGGCGAGTTCCGCGGCCGCGAAGGCGACATCGTCGCCGGCATGATCCAGCAGGGTCCCAACCCCCGCATGGTGCACGTCGACCTCGGCACCGTCGAGGCGATCCTGCCCCCCGAGGAACAGGTGCCGGGCGAGAAGTACCCGCACGGCGAACGCATCCGCGTGTACGTGACGAGCGTGTCGAAGGGCACCAAGGGCCCACAGATCACCGTGTCCCGCACCCACCCGTCGCTCGTGCGCAAGCTGTTCGCGCTCGAGGTGCCGGAGATCGCCAGCGGAGTCGTCGAGATCGTCTCCCTCGCTCGTGAGGCTGGCCACCGTTCCAAGATCGCGGTGCGCGCGACCGAGCCGGGCGTGAACGCCAAGGGCGCCTGCATCGGCGAGCTGGGCCAGCGCGTGCGCGCTGTGCAGGCGGAGCTCGGGGGCGAGAAGATCGACATCGTCGACTACTCCGACGACCTGCCCACGTTCGTCGCGAACGCCCTGTCGCCCGCGAAGGTGTCGAGCGCGTTCGTCCTCGACAAGGCCACCAAGGCGGTCCGCGCCCTCGTGCCCGACTACCAGCTGTCACTCGCGATCGGCAAGGAGGGCCAGAACGCCCGCCTCGCCGCCAAGCTGACCGGTGCCAAGATCGACATCCAGCCGGACAGCATCCTCGACGACTGACTTCCCCTCAACAGGTTGCCCGGCCTTCAACGGGCCACGACGAGCGGACTCCGCCTGTTGACGGCAGGATCGTCTGTTGAGGGCACGGAGTTGCCTGCGCGAAAACCTGCCGGAGAGGGGGCGTCATGTCGTCGAGAGTCGTGGTTGTCGGGGATGCCCTGATCGACGAGTTCCGGGGAACCGACGGGTCCCGCGACTTCGTCGGCGGGGCGGCGCTCAACGTCGCTGTGGGGCTCTCGATCCTCGGTGTCCGGCCGACCCTCATCGCCATGGTCGGCGACGACGCGGACGGGGCGAAGATCCGTGCCTTCCTCGACGAGCGCGGGGTCGACCTGCTGGCCACCCGTGCTCCGCACGGCTCGTCCCGCGCGGTGTCCGACCGGACGGCGGGCGAGCCCCGCTACGCCTTCAACGACGCCGCGCTGAACCGGCGCATCGGCTTCGACGCCGCCCAGCGGCAGGCGCTCGCAGCCGCCGACCTGGTCGCCGTCAGCTGCTTCCCCTTCGACGACCAGTTCCAGGCTGACGCGCTCGCCGAGTCGGTCGCGGATCCGGAGCGGCGGCTGGTGCTCGACGCGAACCCGCGCCCGGGTCTCATCCACGACCTCGACCGATTCGCCACCAACGCGAACCGCGCCAGCTCGGGCGCGCTGCTGGTGAAGATGGGCGACGAGGACGCGCAGCTGCTGTATGGCGGCAGCCTGTCCGAGGCGGAGGAGCTGCTCCTGCGCCTCGGCGCCGCGGCCGTGCTCGCGACCGCCGGCCGGCACGGTGCCAGCATCGCCACGGCCGACCGCGTCCGCGTGCACGAGTCGACCGTTCCGCTGCGGGGCCCGATCGTCGACACGATGGGCGCCGGCGACGCGACCCTGTCCGCGGTGATCGCCGCTCTGCTCAGCGACGGCGAGCGCACGGAGGAGTTCTGGCGCGCCGCCCTCTACCGAGCGATGGCGATCGCCGCGGCGACCTGCCGGTCCGCCGGCGCGCTGCTCCGCCTGCCCTGACCTCGCACCGCCCGCGCGGCATAGCGCTCGGCCGCGCGTCGTTGTCCCGAAGGTTCCCCTGCACCGCCGACGCCGTCGCGCGCCGGGATGATGCGGGGTAGACTGATCCGGTTCCCCTTCTCACGGCCCTCTGACGCATGCCTTGCGTCGGCCGGGTACGAGCAGGGACTCCCATAGAGAACAGGCTGAACGGCTTATGGACAACTGATGAGCGACTCGAAATGAGTTCCCCTCACCGTTAACGGTCCACCCTGTCCGGGTGGGCCCCAGACAGGAGAAAATTGCCAGCGAAACCCCGCGTGCATGAGGTCGCAAGTGACCTCGGTGTCGACACGAAAGTCGCACTCGCGAAGCTCAAGGAAATGGGCGAGTTCGTCAAGGGCCCGTCCTCCAGCATCGAGCCGCCCGTAGCCCGCAAGCTGCGTGCCGCGCTCGAGGCCGAGGGCAAGACCGCCCCGAAGGCGGCTGCGCCCGCCGCGGCTCCCGCGGCCCCCGCGCGTGCCACCTCGGCGACCCC
>JAODAX010000103.1 GCA_025463675.1 Naasia sp.
GCGCCGACCGCCCCAAGGAATCGTCGATGGTGCTTCACAGGTGTCATTTCGGCTGCTCCTTCGGACGGACGGACGGGAAATGTCAGAGACGAGTACAAATGCACGGTACGCACAGGTTGGAGCGGGCCGCAAGAGTGCTGCCTCCCGGACTTCGTGAGTGGGGAGGTGCGCTCGACCGCGGCCCGTGGCGGCAGGGAAGCCGGGGGTGCTCTGGCCCTCCTCCGCCCGCCACCGTTCCCGGCCGCGGCGACGAGCCGACCCTGCACGCCGTAGGCTTGCGGGGTGCTCTCCCTCGTCGTCCTGATCTCAGGCGGCGGATCGAACCTCCGGGCCCTCCTCGAGACGGCCTCGCACGGCGACTTCCCGGCCCGCGTCGTCGCGGTGGGTGCCGACCGGGAGGCCGCAGGCCTCGCCCATGCCGAGGAGTTCGGGATCCCGTCCTTCACGGTGCCCGTCGCCTCGCACCCCGACCGCGACGAGTGGGGCGCGGAGCTGCTGGCCACGCTGAACGCCTGGCAGCCGGACCTCCTGGTGCTGAGCGGGCTGATGCGGCTGCTGCCCCCCGCGGTGGTCCGGGCCTACTCGCCGCGGATCCTCAACACCCACCCCGCCTACCTGCCGGAGTTCCCCGGGGCTCACGGGGTGCGGGACGCGCTCGCCGCGGGCGCGCAGCAGACAGGCGCGAGCGTCATCCTCGTCGACGAGGGCGTCGACACCGGGCCCGTCCTCGCCCAGGAGCGGGTGCCCATCCTGCCCCGCGACACCGAAGCCACCCTGCACGAGCGCATCAAGCCTGTCGAGCGCCGCCTGCTCGCGGGTGTGATCGCCGGCATCGCCACCGGAACCATCCGACCCGAGGAGCACCAGCGCGCATGAGCGGCCCCCGCATCGACCCCGACCTCTACCGCGAGCGCGACCTTGTGCCGCTCCGCCGGGCCATCGTCTCGGTGAGCGACAAGAGCGGCCTGCTGCCGTTCGTGTCGGCGCTCGCCGCCGGCGGCGTCGAGATCGTCTCCACCGGTTCCACCGCCGCGCAGCTCGCCGCGGCGGGCGTCCCGGTGACCGAGGTGGCGACCGTCACGGGCTTCCCGGAATCCCTGGACGGGCGGGTGAAAACCCTGCACCCGGCCGTGCACGGCGGGCTCCTCGCCGACCTACGTCTGGAGGACCACGAGCGTCAGCTGGCGGAGCTCGACATCCGCCCCTTCGACCTCGCGGTGGTGAACCTCTACCCGTTCGCCGCGACAGTGGCCGCGGGGGCGCCGGCCGGAGAAGTCGTCGAGCAAATCGACATCGGCGGTCCCGCGATGGTGCGGGCCGCGGCGAAGAACCACCCCAACGTCGCCGTGGTCGTGTCCCCGGACCGCTACCCGGAGATCCTCGAGGCGCTCGCTGCCGGTGGCACCCGGCTCGAGCAGCGTCGCCGCCTCGCCGCGGCCGCATTCGCGCACACCGCCGCGTACGACCGCCAGGTCGCCGACTGGATGGACGAGCAGACCGGCGACGCCGAGCGGGTCCTCCGCGTCGAGGCCACCCTCACCCGCAGCCTCCGGTACGGCGAGAACGCCCACCAGCAGGCCGCCCTCTACTCCTTCGCGGGCGGCCGCGGCATCGCCCAGGCGGAGCAGCTGCACGGCAAGGAGATGAGCTACAACAACTACGTCGACGCGGACGCCGCCGTGCGCGCCGCCTACGACTTCGAGCGCCCCGCGGTCGCGATCATCAAGCACGCGAACCCGTGCGGCATCGCGGTCGCGTCCGGGAAGGCGCCCGACCCGATCGCGTCGGCGCACATCCGCGCGCACGAGTGCGACCCGGTGTCGGCGTTCGGTGGGGTCATCGCCGCGAACCGGCGGGTGACCCTCGGCATGGCGGAGCAGGTGGGCGACGTGTTCACCGAGGTGCTCATCGCCCCCGACTTCGAGCCCGACGCGCTGACCGTGCTGCGGACCAAGAAAAACCTCCGCCTCCTGCGCTTGCCCGCCGATTACCGCCGCGAGGGGCGCGAGTTCCGCCAGGTGAGCGGCGGGGTGCTGCTGCAGACCACCGACTCGTTCGCCGCCGAGGGCGGGGCGGCGCAGTCCGACTCGAGCGCCTGGACCCTGGTCTCCGGAGACGAGGCGGACCCCGCCACCCGGGCCGACCTCGAGTTCGCCTGGCGGGCGTGCCGAGCGGTCAAGTCCAACGCCATCCTGCTGGCCGCCGACGGCGCATCCGTCGGCGTGGGCATGGGGCAGGTGAACCGGGTCGACTCCTGCCAGCTCGCCGTCAGCCGCGCCGGGGACCGCGCCCGCGGGTCGGTCGCCGCATCGGACGCGTTCTTCCCGTTCGCCGACGGCTTGCGGGTGCTGCTCGACGCGGGAGTCCGCGCCGTCGTGCAGCCGGGCGGCAGCGTCCGGGACGACGAGGTCATCGCCGCCGCCGCGAAGGCCGGCGTCTCGATGTACTTCACCGGCGAGCGGCACTTCGCCCACTGACCGCGCGGCGGGGCGCGGCGGGGCGCGCCGGTAGGGTTGACGGGTGAGCCCCCGCCGTCTGCCCGCCGCGCTGCTCGCCGCCCTCGGCGCGACGCTCCTCGCCCTCGCGGCGGCGCAACTCGCCCTCTTCATCGCGAACGGGTTCGACCCCGCGGTGTTCCCCGCCGGACTGGGCTTCTTCGGCTTCAGCACGCTGTTCGTGTTCGTGCTCGTCGCGGTGGGCGCCTACCTCACCCGGCTCCGGCCGTTGCCCGTCGCCCTCCTGATCGGTGCCATTGCCGGGCTCCTCGGCGCGGCACTCGGCACCACGCTGTACGCGACGCTCGGCGGCGCGACCTTCGGCGGCGACCTCCTCAACGGGGTCGGGCAGACCCTCAGCCGCGACAACCTGCTGTTCATCCTGGCGACCACCGTCGCGACCGCCGCAGCCGGGCCCCGCCTGCTGAGCCTCGTCGAGGACCCGCGACCGCGGGTCCTCCGGCAGGGCCGCACCGCACTCGTCCGGCTGCCCGCCTCGACGCTCGCCGCGGGTGTTGTCACCCACATCGAGCGGGTGCCGGTGGACACCGAGCGTGCGGACGCCCAGTGGGCCGCCTACGTGGACGCCTTCCGCGCCGAGGGCTGGGAGATGGTCGAGGTGGAGGCCGCCGACGATCTCGCCGACTCGGTGTTCGTCGAGGACCCGATCGTGATCGCGGGCGGACTCGCCATCCTCGCCCGGCCCGGGTCCGAGCACCGCCGCGGCGAGGTCGCGGGCGTCGAGACGGCCGTCCGCTCGCTCGGCCTCCCGATCGCCCGCATCCACGAGCCGGGCACCCTCGACGGGGGCGACGTGCTGATCGTCGGCGACACGGTCTACGTCGGCCGGGGCGGTCGCACCAACGCGGACGGCATCCGTCAGGTCCGGGCGCTCCTCGGGCCCCGGGGCCTGACCGTGGTCGCCGTGCCGCTGGAGCGCGTCCTGCACCTGAAGTCCGCCGTGACGGCCCTGCCCGACGGGACGGTGCTCGGCCACCCGTCGACCGGCGTGGACCCGCGCATCTTCCCGTCCTACCTCGAGGTGCCCGAGCCGGCGGGCGCCCACGTCGTCGTGCTCGACCCCGACACGGTGCTTCTCGCCGCGTCCGCACCGCTCACCGCCCAGCTGATCGAGTCCCTCGGCTACCGCGTGGTGGTGGTCGACATCGACGAGTTCGAGAAGCTCGAAGGCTGCGTCACCTGCCTCTCCGTCCGAGTTCGCTGATCCCCTTGTCGAGGCCCCTCCGGGCGACTAGCTTGGAAGGCTCGCCGGCCGATCGACCGGCAGGGGCGCACCGCTCCAGGAGCGAACGGGAGGACGCAATGGACATCCCCCCGCGCGCATCCCGAACCGCCTCGCGCTCCCGCGGCTGAGCCCGCCCCTCTCCGTCCCCCGCTTCGATCTCTCCGCCGGCCGCTCGTCGGCTCCTAGGAACACGCATGTCCGCAACCCCGGGCCCCGAACGCCGGAAGTCCATCCCTCGCACCATGGCGCGCCTCGCGCCTTTCGTCCGCCCGGCCCTGCCGCGGCTCGCAGGCGGCATCGCCGTGGGCATCGGCGCCGGCCTCGTCGCGCTCGCCATCCCGCAAGTGCTCGAGGTGCTCGTCGACTCGGCGCTCGCCGACGGCGACTCGAGTGCCGTGCTGCCCGCGACGCTCGTCATCCTCGCCCTCGGCGTGGTCGAGGCGTTCGCGATCATGGCCCGCCGCTGGCTCATCCTGGCGCCGAACACGCACGTCGAATCGCGGATGCGGAACGCCCTCTACACGCACCTGCAAGCGCTTCCGGTGGCGTTCCACGACCGCTGGCCGAGCGGCCAGCTGCTGTCCCGGGCCGTGCACGACATCAGCCTCATCCGGCGCTGGCTCGCCTTCGGAGTGGTGCTGCTCGTCGTCAACGCGGTGACCGTCACGGTCGGCGCCGTCCTGCTGATCGGCATCTCGCCCCTGCTCGGTGGCGTGTTCCTGCTGAGCGCCATCCCCGTCTGGCTGATCGCCATCCGCTTCGAGCGGACCTACACGAAGGCGGCCCGGCGCAGCCAGGACCAGGCGGGCGACCTGGCGACCGCGGTCGAGGAGTCGGTGCACGGCATCCGGGTGCTCAAGGCCTTCGGCAGGGGCGGCCACGCCCTGGCGAAGTTCGAGCGGCAGGCGGAGGAGCTGCGCGGCACCGAGATGGAGAAGGCTCGCGCGGTCGCGTTCATCTGGCGCTGGCTCAGCCTCCTGCCGGACGGCACTCTCGCCGTCTGCCTCGTCCTCGGGGCCGTCCTCGCCGCGCGCGGGGAGCTGAGCGCCGGGTCGCTCGTCGCGTTCTTCGCGACCGCCACCGTGCTGCGCTTCCCGATCGAGTCGATCGGCTTCCTGCTGTCCTTCACCGTCGACGCCCGCAACTCGGTCGACCGCTTCTTCGAGGTGCTCGACGAGCCCGTGCTGATCGCCGATCCGGACGAGCCGCGGACGCTGGACGCCCCGCGGGGGCGGCTGGAGTTCCGCGGGGTCCGCTTCCGCTACCCGGACGCGCCGGCAAGCGCGCGCGACCTCCTCGACGGCATCGACCTCGTCGTCGAGCCGGGCGAGACGATGGCGATCGTCGGGCTCACCGGGTCCGGCAAGTCGACCCTCACCGCGCTGCCGCCGCGCCTCTACGAGGTGACCGGCGGAAGCATCACGATCGACGGCGTCGACATCCGGGAGCTGCGACTGGCGGAGCTGCGCCGGCACGTCGCGATGGCGTTCGAGGACGCCACGCTGTTCTCCGACACGGTGCGCGCCAACGTGCTGCTGGGCGCCCCGGACGCCACCGACGAGGCGCTCGCGGAGGCGCTCTCGGTGGCCCAGGCGGGCTTCGTGCACGACCTGCCCCACGGCGTCGACACGATCATCGGCGAGGAGGGGCTCAGCCTCTCCGGCGGCCAGCGGCAGCGGCTCGCCCTCGCGCGGGCGGTGGCGGCCAAGCCCGCCGTCCTCGTCCTCGACGACCCCCTGTCCGCGCTCGACGTGGAGACGGAGGTGCTCGTGGAGGCCGCCCTGCGCCGGCTCCTGGCCGCGACGACCGCGCTCGTCATCGCCCACCGGCCGTCGACCGTCATGCTCGCCGACCGGGTCGCCGTGCTCGAGGATGGCCGGATCACGGCGGTCGGCACCCACTCGCAGCTCCTCGCCGAGCACGAGCACTACCGCTACGTCATCTCGAGTCTCGAGACCGACGACACGTCGCGAGAGGAGGTGCCGGCATGAGCACCACGACCGGTGTCTCGGGGGAGGAGCGTGAGGACCTGACGCGCGCCGAGAACCAGGCGGTGCGTGCCCGCTCGCGCAAGCTACTGATCGAGCTGCTGACGCCGCTGCGACGCCGCCTCGCGCTGACGCTCGGAGTCGTGATCGTGAGCACCGCGCTGCAGGTCGCCGGCCCGGCGCTCGTCGCCGTCGGCATCGACCGGGGCGTGCCCGCCCTCGGCGGCGGCGATCCGCTGCCGCTGCTCCTCGCCGGCGGCGGGTTCCTCGCCGCGACGGTGCTGGGCGCGGTCCTCATCGGCTGGTACCGCGTGCTGCAGGCGCGGATCAGTCAGGCGGTGCTCTACGAGCTGCGCCGGCGGGTGTTCCGGCACACCCAGCGGCTCAGCCTCGACTTCCACGAGAGCTACACCTCGGGCCGGATCATCTCCCGGCAGACCAGCGACCTCGACTCCATCCGGGAGCTCCTCGACGAGGGTCTCGGCAACCTGGTCAGCGGCGTCTTCTACACGGCGTTCACGGCGCTCGCCCTCGTGCTGCTCGACCCGATCAGCGGCCTCGCGCTCGCGGCGGCGATGCTGCCGCTGTTCGTGCTGGTCCGCTGGTTCCAGGTGCGCTCGCAGCGCGCCTTCCGCAGCACCCGCACCACGAGCGCGCGGATGATCGTGCAATTCGTCGAGACGATGACCGGGATCCGCGCGGTGCAGGCGTTCCGCAAGGAGCGCGCGAACGCGGACCGGTTCGGTGGGCTGGTCGAGGACAACCGGCGCTCGAACGCGTCCGTCTTCCGGCTGTTCGGGACCTTCGACCCCGGCCTGGTGCTGATCGGCAACCTCACCGTCGCCGCGGTGCTCCTCGTCGGCGGCATCCGTGTCGCCGAGGGCGGGCTGGCGATCGGCGTGCTGCTCGCGGTGCTGCTCTACGTGCGCCGGTTCTTCGACCCGCTCGAGGAGCTCGCGATGTTCTACAACGGCTACCAGTCGGCGTCGGCCGCGCTGGAGAAGATCAGTGGGGTGCTGGAGGAGGCGCCGAGCGTGGTCGACCCGGCCGAGCCGGTGCCGCTGCGCAGCCCGCGCGGGCACGTGCGCTTCGAGGGTGTCGAATTCGCCTACCGGAGCGGCCGGGTCGTGCTGCCGCGGTTCGACCTCGAGCTGCCCGCCGGGCAGACGGTCGCGCTCGTCGGCGCGACCGGGGCCGGCAAGTCGACGCTCGCGAAACTGCTGTCGCGCTTCTACGACCCGACGCAGGGCGCCGTCACCCTCGACGGCGTCGACCTGCGCGCCCTCTCTCCGGCCGACCTGCGCCGCGCGATCGTCATGGTCACCCAGGAGGCGTACCTCTTCTCCGGCTCGGTCGCGGATAACATTGCGCTCGGCAAGCCGGAGGCGACCCGCGCCGAGATCGTCGCCGCGGCCACAGCGGTCGGGGCCGACGAGTTCATTCGGTCGCTGCCGCACGGCTACGACACCGACGTGAACAAGCGCGGCGGGCGCGTCTCGGCCGGCCAGCGCCAGCTGCTGTCCTTCGCGCGGGCCTTCCTCGCCGACCCGGTAGTGCTGCTGCTCGACGAGGCGACGGCGTCACTCGACATCCCGAGCGAGCGCGCCGTGCAGGACGCGCTGCAGACGCTGCTCTCGGATCGCACGGCGGTGATCATCGCGCACCGGCTCTCGACCGTGGCGATCGCGGACCGCGTGCTCGTGATGGAGGCGGGCCGGATCGTGGAGGACGGTACGCCCGCCGAACTCATCGCGGGCGACGGCCGGTTCGCGTCGCTGCACGCCGCCTGGCGCGACTCCCTCATCTGACCCGTGGTGCACGGATCCGGAGGTCGTTCACCGATCCGGAGAATGGCTGGGACACGCCGTGCCAGCCGTGGTGCCACGGCGTGTCCTGCCGCGCTTCCGGATCCGTGAACCGACTCCGGATCCGTCAACAGCTCCTCCGGATCCGTGAACCAGCGGTCCCGGGTCAGTCGGGGTCCCAGCCGGCCGCCTTCAGGTCGACGCGGTAGCCCGCTGGGGTCGAGGCGGGGACCAGGGGAGTGCCCTCCTCCTCGTAGCGCAGCCGTGCCGCCTCCTCGTGGCAGGTCGGCGGGTGGCCGCCGGCGCGGATCACCCGCCACCAGGGAACGGCGTCGCCGTGGTAGCGCATCACCATGCCGACCGCGCGGGCACCGGGGCGGCCGAACGCCCACGCCACGTCGCCGTAGGTCATGACCCGGCCGGGCGGGATGCGGGCGACGAGGGCGAGGACCTGCTCGGTGTAGTCGCCGGGCCGGTCGAAGACCGCCATCAGAGGGCGAGGACGCCGAGCTTCTCGCCGTACGGGGTCTCGCGGAGCGGGGTGAAGCCCACCCGTAGGAAGAACTCCTCCGGGCCGTCCTCGCCGGACTCCCACAGCACCGTCAGCCGCTCGAAGCCGCGCGAGCGAGCCTCGTCGGCGAGGGCGCGCACCGCGAACGTGCCGACGCCGTGCCCCTGCGCCTCCGCCTTGACATTGATCCGCCAGATGCAGCTGCGGAACTCCTCCTGGTCGGCGTCGGGGTCGAAGTTGCCCATGATGAAGCCGACGACCTCGCCGTCCTCCAGCACCACCCGTGGCCACGCCGTGGTGGGGTTGACGTACGCCTCGGCGATGGAGTGCGACACGGGCGCCACGAACTGCTCCTGGCCAGGTTTCAGCGTGAGCGTGTTCGCCGCCACGATGTTCCCCGCGTTCAGCTCCTCGAGCACGAGCGTTCCCATCCGCTCAGGGTACCGGGCGGCCCCAGCAGCGCCCGCCCCCGATTTATCTCGACGTCGAGACAACCGGGCCGGTGGGTAAGCTGGACGGGGCCGCCGCCGGGCGGTTACGGATGTGGCGGGAGCGAGCGCAGTGGCAGAGAAGATCAAGGTCGAGGGAACCGTCGTCGAGCTCGATGGCGACGAGATGACGCGGATCATCTGGCAGAAAATCAAGGACAGCCTGATCCATCCTTATCTCGATGTGAACCTTGAGTACTACGACCTCGGCATCGAGCACCGCGACGCCACCGACGACCAGGTGACGGTGGACGCGGCGAAGGCGATCCAGAAGCACGGCGTCGGCGTGAAGTGCGCCACCATCACCCCCGACGAGGCGCGCGTGCAGGAGTTCGGCCTGAAGAGGATGTACCGGAGCCCCAACGGCACGATCCGCAACATCCTGGGCGGCGTGATCTTCCGCGAGCCCATCATCATCTCGAACATCCCGCGGCTGGTGCCCGGCTGGAACAAGCCGATCATCGTCGGCCGCCACGCGTACGGCGACCAGTACCGCGCCACGGACTTCCGCTTCGACGGCCCCGGCACGCTGACGATCAGCTTCCAGCCGGAGGACGGCGGCGAGGCCCAGTCCTTCGAGGTCTTCCAGGCGCCCGGCAGCGGCGTCGCGATGGCGATGTACAACCTCGACGACTCGATCCGCGACTTCGCCCGGGCGAGCCTCAACTACGGCCTCGCCCGGAACTACCCGGTCTACCTCTCGACGAAGAACACCATCCTGAAGGCCTACGACGGCCGCTTCAAGGACATCTTCCAGGAGACCTTCGAGGCCGAGTTCGCCGACAAGTTCGCCACCGCCGGCATCAGCTACGAGCACCGCCTCATCGACGACATGGTCGCCGCCTCGCTCAAGTGGGAGGGCGGCTACGTCTGGGCCTGCAAGAACTACGACGGCGATGTGCAGAGCGACACCGTCGCGCAGGGCTTCGGCTCGCTGGGCCTCATGACGAGCGTGCTGACCACGCCGGACGGCAGCGTCGTGGAGGCGGAGGCCGCGCACGGCACCGTCACCCGGCACTACCGCCAGTACCAGCAGGGCAAGCCGACCTCGACGAACCCGATCGCGTCGATCTACGCGTGGACGCGCGGCCTCGCGCACCGCGGCAAGCTCGACGGCAACCAGGCGCTCATCGACTTCACCGAGACCCTCGAGGACGTCGTCATCCGCACCGTGGAGTCGGGCGCCATGACGAAGGACCTCGCGCTCCTCGTGGGGCCTGACCAGGCGTACCAGACGACCGACGAGTTCCTCGACACCCTCGACGCGAACCTGCGCGAGCGCCTCGGCTGATCCGCCTCCGCGGATGGGAAAGGGCCCGCCCCGATGGGGACGGGCCCTTTCTCGTTGTCGCGGGCTAGGACCCGGACGCGGCGTCTTCCGAGGTCGAACCGCTCTCGACGCGGAGGGTGCTGTCGGCCGAGCTGCCCATCACCTCGATCTTGCGCGGTCGCGCGCGCTCGCTGACCGGGATGGTGACGCTCAGCACGCCGTTCTCGTAGCTCGCCGCGATGCGCTCGGTGTCGATGCCCTGGCCCAGGTTCAGTTGGCGGAGGAAGGATCCGCTCTGCCGCTCGCGAGCCAGCCACTTGACGCCCTGGCCGCTTGTCAGCGTCCGCTCGGCGCGGATGGTGAGCAGTTGGCCGTCCACGTCGATGTCGACCGAGCCCGGGTCGATGCCGGGCAGGTCGGCGGCGAGGACGTAGTGGTCGCCGGCGCGGAAGAGGTCCATGGGCATCAGACGCGGTCCCCGGCTCTCGAAGAGCGGGCCGGCGAGCCGGTCGAGCTCACGGAACGGGTCGAAGTTCATCGCCATGGGTGTTCCTTTCAGTCGGGCCGCTGGTGCGGCGGGAAGTTGAGTCGAGGTGACTCAGGTAGCAATTTAGCACTCTGCTCTGCCGAGTGCCAGATGTTCGCATCGGGCGAAAGCGCGGACCTGCGGGTTGCCAGAGTTCGCCGCGCAGGTGCGGCCATGACCGCGACGCTGATCGTCACCGAGTTCGCGACCCCGGGTGGAACAACACGCAGGTGCCGCGCTCGCTCGACGATGTCGCCGAACCGAAGCGCGGTCGATCGACGGCGATCTCCTCGTGCACGGCAGCCTGACCCTCGCCCGGGGGCTGCTCGCCGCCGGCCTCGTGGACCGCTGGCTCCTCCTCGTGTTCCTTGTCCTCCTCGGTGGCGGGAAGCGGCTCTTCGACGGGCAGCCGTCGCCGGCCACCCGGCCGTAGCTCGTGGAGCACGACACCTATGGCGGCGGAGTGCGGAAGGCGGGTACGACGTGCTCCGCTGAGTGGTAGGCGGCGGCTGGCCCGCGGCTCGCCCGCGAATCAGCTTGCGGAATAGTTTGTTCGTAAGGTTTACTAACAAACTATGACGGACGTGCTCCCCGGTCGCCTTCTGCGCCCCCAGGCCAAGGTGCTGCCCGAGGATGCGCGCCGCCACAACCGTGCGCTGGTGCTGCAGACACTGCTCCGGGCGGAGGGGCTCTCCCGTGCCGACCTGGCGCGCGAGACCGGGCTCACCCGGGTCACCGTCTCCGACCTGGTGGCGGAACTCATCGCCGAGCGGCTCGTCCGCGAGCTGGGCCAGCGCGAGGATGCGCGCCCCGGTAAGCCGGCCACCCTGCTTGACGTCGACCGGTCCGGCCACCAGATGGTCGGCATCGACCTCAGCGACCACGCGGTGTTCCGGGCGGCCGTGCTCGACCTCGACGGAACGATCCTCTCCCGGCACGAGGCGCCGCTCGACGGCGCGACGGGGGAGGAGGCGCTCGACCGGGTCGGCCGGCTCGCGGAGCGCGCGCTCGCGGCGGCCGACGCCCCCGTGCTCGGCGTGGGGGTCGGCACCCCGGGCGTCGTGGGCCCCGACGGGCTCGTGCACACCGCGCCGAACCTCGGCTGGAGCGGCGTCCCCCTCCAGGAGCTCCTCGCCCTGCGCCTCGGCGTGCCCGTGATCGTCGCCAACGACGCCAACGTCTCCGCGCTCGCCGAGCACGGCTTCGGCGAGGCCGGCGGCGACCTCATGGTCGTGACGATCGGCGCCGGTGTCGGTTCCGGCCTCATCCTGAGCGGAGCGCTCGTCCGCGGCGCCCGGTTCGCGGCCGGTGAGATCGGCCAGGTCATGGTGGGCACCGACGGCGGGCTCGACGTCGAGTACGACCGCGGCAAGACCGTCGAGGCCTGGCTCTCCGTGCCGTCCCTGGAGGAGCGCATCCGCGCCGCGGGGGACACCGGCCGGGCCGAGGTGCTCCGCCGCGCGGGACAGCGGCTCGGGGTCGCACTGGCGCCCGTGGTCGGCGCGCTGAACCTCGGCGAAGTCGTGCTCAGCGGCCCGCCCGAGCTCCTCGACGGCGACCTCGCGGAGGCGGCCCTGGAGACCATCCGCCGGCGCACCATGTCCGACACGTCGGACGCCCTCATCCTGCGCCGCACCACGCTGGGCCGGGACATCGTCCTGCTCGGCGCCGCAGTCCTCGTCCTCTCCGGACGACTCGGGGTCTCCTGACCCCTGCACCACCGCTTCCCTCCCACCACGAAAGGATCCTCATGAACAGGAAGATCGCGGGCGCCACCGCCGTGGCCCTCGCCTCGGCGCTGGTCCTCGCCGGCTGCAGTTCCGGCGGCGCCACACCGCCCGGCGGCACCGACGACGGCGGCGACGACACCACCATCACCCTCTGGCTCGCCGGGGGCGACACCCCCGATACCCTCCGCGAGTGGCTCACCGACGAGTTCGCCGAGAAGACCGGCGCGAAGCTCGAGATCCAGCAGCAGGACTGGGGAGACCTGGTGCCCAAGCTGACGACCGCGCTGCCGGACGCCAACAACACCCCGGACGTGACTGAGATCGGCAACACGCAGTCGCCGACCTTCACCAACGTCGGCGCCTTCCTCGACATCACCGACATGTACGACGAGCTCGGCGGCGACGACCTGCTGCCCTCCTTCGTCGAGGCCGGCCTCGTCGACGGCAAGAACTACACGCTCCCCTACTACTTCGGCTCCCGGTACGTCTTCTACCGCAAGGACATCTGGCAGCAGGCGGGCGCCGGCGTGCCCACCACGCTCGACGAGTTCAACGCGGCGGTCGCGACGATCGCGGCGAAGAACCCGGCCGGCATCGACGGGTTCTCCGGGTTCTACCTCGGCGGCCAGGACTGGCGCGACGGGGTCTCCTGGATCTTCGCGAACGGCGGCGACCTGGCCAAGAAGGTGGGCGGCCAGTGGGTTTCAACCCTCGCCGACCCGAACACGGTGAAGGGGCTCGAGCAACTGCAGGAGCTCTACCGATCAGCGTCCGAGGCGCCGAACGACGCCAAGGACAGCAACCAGTACATCTACCTCAACGACGACGACGCCGTTCCGGGAGCGACCGAGGATGACGACCCGACGCCGGTGTCGCTCTCCGCGGCGACGATCATGGCGCCCGGCTGGGCACACTGGTCGATCGGCGTCAAGGGCGAAGGCGAGGGCGGCGCGGTCACCCGCACCTGGGACGACAACCTGTTCGGTGTCTTCCCGCTGCCAGGCAACGACGGCGAACCGGCCCCGGTCTTCGCCGGCGGCTCCAACATCGGCATCTCCGCGACGACCAAGCATCCCGACCTGGCCAAGGAGCTGATGCGCATCATCTTCTCCCCGGAGTACCAGCAGATGCTCGGCGAGAACGGGCTCGGGCCGGCGAACGCGCAGTACACCGACGCGCTCGGCGACGACCAGTTCGCGTCGGCGCTCGTCGCGTCGGCATCGAACTCGAAGCTGACCCCCGCGGCGCCCGGCTGGGCCACGGTCGAGGCCGCTGGGGTGCTGGAGGAGTTCTTCAGCAAGATCGAGGGTGCGTCCGACCTGCAGGCGCTCGCCGAGGAGTACGACGCCAAGATCACGCCCATGCTTAACGGGTCCTGACCCGGTGCGGCCGCCGGCTCGTCCGGCGGCCGCACCCCGCCCGTCCGCCGCAATCCCCCCGGGAGGCACCATGACGACTCCGTCCGCCGGCGTGGCCCTCGCCTCCCATGCGGCGGCCGGCGCCGCGCCGAACCGCCCCGCACAGAACCGTCCCGCCCGCGGCCGGCGTCGCCGCCGGGGTGCGCTGCTGCCCCATCTGCTGCTCCTGCCGAGCGTCGCCGTGCTCGTCGCCGCGATGGGCTACCCGCTCGCCTGGCAGGCGATCAGCTCCTTGCAGGAGTTCGGCCTCGCCCAGCAGTTCGGCCAGCCGGCCCCGTTTGTCGGGCTCGACAACTACGCAGCTCTCGCCTCCGACCCGTACCTGTGGGCGGTGGTGCTGCGCTCGCTCGCGTTCTGCGCGGTGGCCGCCGCGACCACCATGGCGGTCGGCGTCGCGCTCGCCCTGCTGATGAAGGCCGTGCACCGACCGGTGCGGATCGCGCTGCAGGTCTCGCTGCTCCTCGCTTGGGCGATGCCGGTGGTCGCCGCGATGACCGTGTGGCGCTGGCTCATCGACTGGCGGCGGGGCGTGCTCAACACGGTGCTCACCGCGGCGGGCCTCGACTTCCGCAACCACAACTGGCTCCAGGAACCGCTGTCCTTCTTCGGCGTCGCCGCCGTGATCGTCATCTGGATGAGCGTCCCGTTCGTCGCCTTCTCCGTCTACGCCGGCCTCAGCCAGGTGTCCGAGGAGGTGCTCGAGGCGGCCCAGATGGACGGCGCGAGCCCGGCACAGCGCTTCTGGGGCATCGTCGTACCCATCCTGCGGCCCGTCCTCGGGATCGTGCTGCTGCTGCAGATCATCTGGGATCTGCGCGTATTCACCCAGATCAAGCTCCTGCAGGAAGCCGGATCGATCGCGAGTGAGACGAACCTGCTGGGCACGTACATCTACCAGCTGGGCGCGGGGGCCAGCGACTTCGGCACCGCGTCCGCGGTCTCGATTTTCGTGCTCGCGCTGACCGTGGCGCTCAGCGCCTTCTACGTCCGCAGCCTGCTCCGAGAGGACGCATCGTGACCGCGAC
>JAODAX010000104.1 GCA_025463675.1 Naasia sp.
CTCCGGCTGCTCACGCCACCAGCTGGCGAGGTCGACCCCGACCCGTGAAGAGCGCATGTCGATAGTGGCCTCCGCCTCGACGGGGACGATGTTGGGCGCCGAGCCTCCGGAAATCAGCCCAACATTCATCGTGTCCCATTCGGGTGACTCGAGTGCCTCGGCGCGACGAGTGAGGTCGGCCAGCCGGCGAATCGCACTGACCCCGAGCTCGGGCGTGCTGCCATGGGCCGCTACCCCCTCCGTTCGCACGCGGACCCAGGTCACACCTTTGTGGCCGCGGAACGGGACCGCGTCAGTGGGCTCGGCGACGACGAAGAGCGCCACGGGGAGCTCGGTCACGAGGGCTGCAGCGGCTAGTGCGCCTTGGCAACCCGTCTCCTCGTCGGTGGTGAACAGGGCGCCGGCGGCTCCCTTCGGATGGCTGTCCGCTTGCGAGAGAAGCGCCGAGACGAACCCTGCGATGCCGGCCTTCATGTCAGAGGCCCCCCGCCCCCAGAGCCTTCCCTCCTCAAGTCGCGCGGAAAAGGGCGGCCGGGCCCAACGGCTTTCGTCCGAGACGGGGACCACGTCCACGTGCCCCGTGAAGAGCAGCAGCGGGCGGTCCACCGTGTAGGGCAGCGCGGCCAGGGCGACCAGTCGACCGGCGGATTCCGCCCGCCGGAGAGCGAACGTCCGCGAAAGGGTCTCAGCAAGCAGTTCCAGGACGTCGCTCTGACCGCTTGTTCCCGACACGGACGGGACCGCGACCAGTCTCTGTGCCAACTCAACAGGATCCATGGGCGCCGTTTCGATAGTGGTTTCCCCCGGCGACAAGCATGCGGCTCACGAATCGCGGAACAGGGTCTCAGGTGACGAGGAACGGCGCGATCGGCGACGCACTTGCGCCGGTGATCGACAGCGGCGAGATGATGAACAGGCCGGTGGACACCCCTGCCTCACAGACCTCCTCGAGAGTCAGATTCTCCATGAAAGGGATACCCCGCTTCAGCTCCAAAGCGATGTGCGACGCCAAAAAGCCGCCGTCGGATGGCAGGCCCTCAACAGCGGAGTTATCCGACCCCACCAGTGCGACGTCTCGCTCGGCAAGGAACCGCGCCGCCGACAGCCCGATGCCGGGCTGCGGATAGAGCGACGGAGCGCCAGCGCGGGCGCTCTCGAAGAACTTCTCCATCCAGCCGGTGCGGATCAGGACCGCGTCGGCAACCTGCACCTTCGTGTTCTGCCGGGCCTCTGCCGCTTCGAGGTCCTCGTAGCTGATGACGTAGTCGGCCGGGAGGGCCTCGAAGCCCAGCGCACGGGGGATGTCCAGCACCACGCCGCGTGTGGCCACGGGACCGAACCTCTGCACGCCGTTCCGGCCAGCGCCGGAGTGTGGACGGAACGTGTCGGCCGGGAACCCGTTATACATCGTGTTGTCGTGGAACACGTGCGACAACGCGTCGATGTGGGTCCCGTTGTGAGAAGCGAGGAAGAGCATGTCCTCGTTGGCCCCGGTGCCCGGGGGCGCGCCCCAGGCAGGATTCTCGAACAGATCGGGGTCGCTCGACGTCGAGAGGGTGAGCCGGTGGGCGGCCCCCCGGTACTCCCACGCTGGGGTCTCATCGTGCTGGATCGGGATATCCAGGCGATAGATCCGACCGTTCCGCACGGCGTGCGCAGCGGTGACCGTGATTTCGGGAGTGAGGAGATTAAGGGCGCCACGCTCATCCTCCTCACCCCAGCGGCCCCTGGCACTCTCACCGAGTGGGTCGGTGCCGACTCCGCCGGTCTGCGGTGTGCTCGTCATGACGAGATCGGCTGGTCCACCGTGCCGTCACGCCATGCGGCGGCGAGCGGGCCACCTGCGTTAGTGAGGTGTGATCGGTCGACATAGAGGTGGTTCAACATGACGTCGAGGTCATCGACGATGCTGCCGAGGACGCTCGGCCGGCGCACCGTAGCTGAGCCGGCCCACGATGCGGCCCACCCGACGATCTCCTTGCCCACCTGGTGCAGCCAAGCCGCCGCCTGCTCCATGCGGGCCTGGTCCGCTGCGCTCGGCTCGTCCTGCACACGCAACCGCTCCTCGACGCCGATGTAGGCCTGCCGAACGAAGGCCCGCGCGGCCTGGTACTGAGCCTCGTGCGACGCGAACTCGTAGCGGAAGAGCTCCGACTCGCCGAGGGGGCCGTCGTAGCCCAGCCGACGCTTGTTGTCGACGAGGCGGACGATCTCCTCGAGGGCGTGCTTGATGAGGCCGAGTGCGCACGCGGAGTGGCCTGCGAATACGCGACCGAAGTATCCGACCCGGTACACCGGCTCGAAGCGGTGGAGCTTCGGAGCAGTGATGCTGACGACATGCTTCTTCGGGATGTACACGTCCGTGATCTCGTAGTCGACGCTTGCCGTGCCCTGCATGCCTCCGACGTGCCAACCGCCCTTGAGCGTGACGTTCTCCGACGGGGTCAGGGCATAGATCCACTCAGGCTGCTCTGCCGGCAGCGGGTTGCCTGCCTCGTCGAAGACCAGGCAGCCGGAGGCCGTCCAGTTTGCGAAGTTCGATCCACTGTTGAACTGCCAGCTGCCGGAGACGCGGTAGCCGTCGCCCACGTCGATCGCCTTGCCTCTCGGCTCGGCGTGCCCGCCGGGCAGCCCACGCGAGCCCGCGATCTCCTTCGCTCCCTCCTCGGGCAGCAGGGACGAGGAGAGACCGTTGACGAGGTTGATCGCCATCAGGGACCAGCCGGCGGAAGCGTCCGCGCGAGATATCTCCTCGATGACGTCGAGGAAGGTGGCGATCGACGTCTCACCCGTGGTGGCCCCGGTGACCGCTCCGCCCCACTCAGCCGGCACCAGCAGCCAGGCGAGATCAGCATCGAGCAGGGAGTCGACCACCTTCTGCGTCACCGCGCCGGCATCGCGTCCCGCCTGGGCCTCCGCCTCGACCATTGGGCTGACGGATCGAGCGGCGGCCAGGTAATCGGCGTAGCGCTTGGTCTCTATGGTCTGCGTCATTGCAGTGTGCCCTTCGTCTGCGCAGAAAGAACCGAGCGAGCGCTCGGATGCCTGTCGCTTCAAAGTATGCGCAGGCTGGAGATCCGTCAACCGCCCTGTCGGATGCAGCCGGTCTACTCGTCCTTCGGTAGCGCCAGGAGCGTCACCGTTTCGGAGTGTGCTTGACAGAGCGCGACTTGGCTACGAGTATCATTGGGGACCGAGCGCTCGTTCCGCAATCCCAGCCGGTTAGGTAGAAGGGCGAGATGAGCCCACCTGACGTCTCTGGCGCCGTGGTCGTGACCGGCGCCGCCGGCGGGATCGGGGGAGCGGTAGTAGAGCAGCTGCGTTCCCAAGGCGTCCGGGTGATCGGATGGGATCGACAGGCCTCCGACGCGGGCTATGTGGATCAGGTGGTCGACATGCTGGACCCG
>JAODAX010000032.1 GCA_025463675.1 Naasia sp.
CCGCCACGTCGAGTCGTCGTCGAGGTCGAGCGAACCCGGCCGGGTCGACGGGTGCCAGGTGCTGCGTACATAGTCGGGCAGGCCGAGCGCGAAGGCGCTGTAGCGGGAGCGCATCAGCGCCTCGGCAGTCGCCGCCGCCGCTCCAAGGTGCAGCGGCTCGCAGCACTCCGCGTAGGGCTGCCCGCTGCCGCAGGGGCAGTCGGGCGCGTCCGATCCCTTCGAGGTCGGGCTCACTCGAGCGGCTTGCCCTTGAGCTCCGGCAGGGCGAATGCGCCGGCCGCGGCCACGAGGAACACGCCGGAGAACACTGCGAAGAGCACCGGCGTGCCGCCGAGCAGCAGCAGCGGCGGAACCGACAACGGTGCCAGGATCGACGCCAGCCGCCCGACCCCCGCCGCCCATCCCGCGCCCGTCGCGCGGAGCGGCGTGGGGTATAGCTCAGGAGTCACCGCGTAGAGCGCGCCCCACGCGCCGAGGTTGAAGAACGACATCAGCATGCCGAAGCCGAGGATCTGCGCCTCCACGCCGCTCACCGCACCGAAGCCGAAGAACACCGCGGCGGCCGCAGAGCCGAGCAGGAACACCGCGAGGGTCAGCCGGCGTCCCCAGCGCTCAACGAGGTATGCCGAGACCGCGTAGCCGGGCAGCTGGGCGAGCGTGATGAGGAGCGTGTACTCGAACGACTTCACGAGCGGGAAGCCCGCCGCGACGAGCAGGGTCGGCAGCCAGATGAAGGCGCCGTAGTAGGAGAAGTTGACGGTGAACCAGACCAGCCAGATCGCGCCCGTGCGGCGGCGGAGCAGCGGCGAGAACAGGTCGCCGAGTCTGCTCGCCGGAGCGACCGGACCGGGGGGCGGCGTCACCGCGGAGTACTCGATCTTGGCGTCGTCGCCGGCGCTCTGCTCGAAGGTCCGCACGATGCGCTCCGCCTCGGCATGGCGGCCCTTCGACTCGAGGAATCGCACCGACTCCGGCATCCGCCAGCGGATGACGACCGCCCAGAGCGCGGGCAGCGCTCCGGCGAGGAGCGCCCAGCGCCAGCCGTCGGCACTGGCAGGGATGACGAGGTAGCCGATGAGCGCGGCGGCGATCCAGCCGACCGCCCAGAACGCCTCGAGGATCACGACGATCCGTCCGCGGATGCGCTTGGGGGCGAACTCGCTGACCAGCGTCGATGCGACCGGGAGCTCCGCGCCGAGGCCCAGCCCCACGACGAAGCGAAGCGCCAGCAGCATGCCGACGGACCAGGAGAGCGCCGACAGCCCGGTGGCCACACCGTAGAGCAGCAGTGTGAAGGCGAAGACGTTCCGCCGGCCGAAGCGGTCGGCGAGCAGCCCGCCGAGCGCCGCCCCGACCGCCATGCCGGCGAATCCCGCGGAGGCGACCCAGGGGAGCGCCGCGGCGTCCGCGCTCCAGGTGACGGACAGCTGCGCGATCACGAACGAGATCAGGCTGATCTCCAGCGCATCAAGAGCCCAGCCGATGCCGGACCCGCCGAGCAGCGTCAGGTGGCGGCGGGTGAAGGGCAGCCGGTCGAGGCGCTCGGCGCGGCTGAGGGTGGTGGTGCTCACGTGTCTTCGGGCCCTTCCGGATCGCCGGCCTCTGCTCCGCAGGTGGAGCAGGCCGGTGCTCAAAGAATGGTGTGTCAGCCGGCTTCCGGGGAGACGTCGATCAGCACCTTGCCGACTGCGCCGCCCTCCACCGCGTCGTGCGCCGCGGCCGTGGCGTCCAGCGGGAAGCGCACCAGCGGCAGGCCGGCGTCCTCCCCGACCGCCAGCACCCCCGCGGCGGCCGCTGCGCGCACGTCCTCCACGCCGATCCGCTTGCGCTCGGCGCTCGTCTGATAGGTCATCAGGAACTGCCAGCGGAGGTTCTTCGTCATGCTGGGCCGGATGGGGACCGGGACCGCGGGGGAATCCGACGCGTAGACCGCGACGGTCCCGTTCGGTGCCGTCACCTCGACGTCGAGCTCGGCGTTCGCCGTCGGGGCCACCTCCGCGACGAGGTCCACGCCGTCCGGCGCGTGCTCGCGGATCCGCTCCGCGGCGTCCTCCGTGCGGTAGTTCACGACGACGTCGGCGCCGGCCCGCTCGGCGAGGACGGCCTTCTCGGGGCCGCTGACCGTGGTGATCACCGTGGCGCCGGACCACTTCGCCAGCTGGATCGCGGCGTGGCCGACCGCGCCGGCGCCGCCCGCGACCAGCACCACGCGTCCATCGAGCGTGCCAGGACCGAGGTGCTCGGGCGCGTCGGCGAAGGAGGTCAGCACCCGGTGCGCCGTCAGCGCCGGGATGCCGAGCGACGCCCCCACCTCGAACGACACGGAGTCGGGCAACGGCACCACGTTGGCTGCAGGAACCAGCGCGAACTCCTGGGCGGTGCCTTCCGGACGACCGTGCGCGGCATCCCACACCCAGACCCGCTGCCCGGGTTCGAGCGCGTCGACGCCCGGCCCGACCGCGTCGACGATTCCGGCGCCATCCTGGTGCGGCACCTGCGGCACATCCAGATCGCGCACCGTGCCGAACCCGGAGCGCGACTTCCAGTCGGTCGGATTGACGCCCGACACCACGATCCGAACACGCACCTCACCCGGGCCGGGCTCGCCGGCGTCGCGTTCGAGCACCTCCAGCACGTCCGACCCGCCCGTGCGGCGATAGACCACGGCTTTCATGCTGTCCACGCTCTCATGCGTCCATTCTGGGCTCGGCTGCCTGAAAGCCGCGAGGGACGGAGTGGACGCCGGCCGCCACGTGTGTGAGCGGGAGCGGCTGAGGATGAGCCGTGGACGGGCCGCCGTCCGATCAGGCGGTGAGTGAGTCCGCGGTCTCCAGAGCCACCACGTCGGTCTCGAGGGTCTGCAGGTCCACCGACGTCACGCTCTCCTGCGGCAGCTGGTGCCACCCGGCCATGTCGATGCCCACCGAGCTGAACGCGATCGAGCCGTTCTCCGAGCGGAAGTAGCCCATCCGGTAGTAGTCGGTGGTGTGCTCAAGGGGGAGTTCGGAGTGCGGCAGGCCGCTGTCGGCGAACTCGCTGTGCGGGATGGGCGTGTGCCGGCTGGCGTGCACGCCGATCAGCTGATCGGGGCCCAGCAGCAGCGCGTTGAGGCTGACGAGCGGGTACCGCTCGCGGACCGCGGCGACGGCATCCACGGTCGCCCGCAGCAGGGACCGGCCATCGCGGACGTTCTGCCGGATCAGCGCGAAGTACAGCTCGCTGTCGGTGTTGCCGTGCACGCCGGTGCGGAACTCGGGGTGCACCATCGCCCGCAGCTCATCTGGAGGCAGGATGCCGCCGTTGTGCGCGAACGCCAGATTCCCGGCGACGTAGGGGTGCGTGTTCTCCGAACGGACCGGCATGCCCTTGGAGGCGAGCCGCAGGTGCGCGATCCGCGCCCGGGAGGGCTGCGAGATGAGGCTCGACCGCAGGTCGACGTCGCCGAAGCCGGTGCTCGCGGATCGGACCGCTGCGACGGTGGGCTCACCGGTCGGGTTCTCCTCGAGCCAGGCCGTGCCCCAGCCGTCACGGTGCAGCCGGGACATGTCCTGGAACAGGTCGCACTGCTGCTCGCCGATCACCTCGCCGATCGACTCGGAGGTGAGCGAGGCGAAACCGATCAGACGACACACGGACCCGGAGAACCCTTCTCTGCTGTGGCCCATCAGGATACGTCGGGCGGCGGACGTCCGTCGGCCCGTGGCGCCCGGTTACGCGCTCAGCGGAGACGGTCGCGCAGATCGACGACGGTGTCCCGCCCGGCCGAGCGCAGCAGCTCCGTGTCCGTCGTCACGGCGATGAGCTCGAACCCTCGGTCCCGAAGCGGTCTGGCGCGTGCCGCGGAGCCGGCGTAGGCGCCGGCGACGATGCCGTTCCGGCGGCACGCCGCGACGACCCGCGCGAGCGGGGAGTCCCGCGACGCGTCGGCCAGCAGGTCGTCCACCGGCACGCCCAGCGCCAGCGACAGGTCGAACGGGCCGACGAAGATGCCGTCGACGCCAGGCACCGCCGCGATGGCGTCCACGTCGGCGAGGGCATCCGGTGTCTCG
>JAODAX010000079.1 GCA_025463675.1 Naasia sp.
CCCGCCGCGCGCGCGGGCACGACCATCGCGCAGGCCGGCGTCCCGGCCGGCCTCGTCGTCGGCCCGGGGGCGGGCGACAACGCGGGCGGCGCGCTCGGGCTCGGGGCTCGGCCCGGCGACGTCGTCGTCTCGATCGGCACCAGCGGAACGGTCTTCGCCGTCACGGGCACCGCGACGGCCGATCCCGCCGGCACGGTGGCGGGCTTCGCGAGCGCCAGCGGCGAGTCCCTGCCGCTCGTCGCCACCCTCAACGCCGCACGGATCCTGGACGCGACCGCGCGCCTGCTCGGCGTCGACCACACCGAGCTCGGCCGGCTCGCCCTGGCGGCGGAGGCGGGAGCCGACGGACTCGTCCTCGTGCCGTACTTCGAGGGTGAGCGCACCCCCAACCTGCCGGACGCGAATGCGAGCCTGCACGGCATGACGCTGAGCTCGACCACCCGCGAGAATCTGGCGCGCGCGGCGTTCGAGGGTCTGCTGTGCGGCCTCGCCGCCGGGCTCGACGCCGTGGTCGCGCAGGGCGTGACCGCGGAGCGGCTCCTGCTCATCGGCGGCGCTGCGCAGAACCCGGCGGCCGCCGCCATCGCGGCCCACGTCTTCGCCCAGCCGGTGACCATCCCGGCCCCCGGCGAATACGTGGCGGGCGGCGCGGCCGTGCAGGCCGCGTGGGCGCTCAGCGGCACCCGGCCCGAATGGCCGGTCGAGATGGTCGCGGAGCCCGCGCCGGATCACCGCCCGGAGATCCGCGCCCAGTACGCGGCGGCAGCGGCCATGCACGCCTGAGCGGCGACCTCAGCGGCGCGGGAGCGCCTGCTCCAGGTCCGCGATGAGGTCGGCCGGGTCCTCGAGGCCGACCGAGAGGCGGACCACGTTCGACGCGATCTCGAGCGGGGTGCCGCGGACGGACGCGTGCGTCATCTCGGACGGGTACCCGATCAGCGACTCGACCCCGCCCAGCGACTCGGCGAGCAGGAACAGCTCGGTGGATTCGGCGAAGCGGCGTGCCGCCTCGCCCCCGCCCCGCAGCGCGACCGACAGCATGCCGCCGAAGTCACGCATCTGCCGGGTCGCCAGCTCGTGGCCCGGGTGCGTGTCGAGGCCCGCGTAGTAGACGCGCTCCACGTCGGGGTGGCCGACGAAGTGCTCGGCCACGGCGCGCGCGTTCGAGGAGTGCCGGTCCATCCGCACGCCGAGGGTCTTGATCCCGCGGGTGGTGAGCCACGCCTCGAACGGGGCGAGCACGGCGCCGGCGGCGAACTGGAGGAAGGCGACCTTCTCGGCCAGCTCCTCGTCGCTCGTCACGATTGCGCCGCCGAGCACATCGGAGTGACCGCCCAGATACTTGGTCATGGAGTGCACGACGACGTCGGCGCCGAGCGCGAGCGGCTGCTGCAAATAGGGCGAGGCGAACGTGTTGTCCACGACGACGGTGACGCCGGCGGAACGCCCCACCTCGGCGAGCGCGCCGATGTCGGTGATCTTCATCAGCGGGTTGCTGGGTGTCTCGACCCAGAGCACCTTGGTGACGCCCGGCCGGATCGCCGCGCGCACTGCGTCCAGATCGCTCATCTCCACGTCGGTCACCTCGACGCCCCACGGTCCGAGGATCTTGGAGATCAGCCGATGTGTGCCGCCGTACACGTCGTTGCCGAGCACGACGTGGTCGCCGGGCCGGAGCACCGACCGCAGCAGGGCGTCCTCCGCCGCCAGACCGGAGGAGAAGGCGAGCGCGCGGGTGGCGCCCTCGAGCGCCGCGAGCTGCGTCTGCAGCGCGTCGCGCGTCGGGTTGCCGCTGCGGGCGTACTCGTAGCCCTGCCGTAGGGCGCCGATCCCGTCCTGCACGAAGGTGGAGGTCTGGAAGATCGGCGGGGTGACCGCGCCGGTCGCGGCGTCCGGCTCCTGGCCGGCATGGATGGCGCGCGTGTTGAAGCCGTGGGACACGGGATTCCTCTTTCGGTGGGGGCCGGTCAGACCGACAGGTAGCCGAGCAGGTCGGAGCGGGTGAGGACGCCGATCGGCTTGCCGCCCTCGGCGACGAGCAGCGCGTCGGAGCTGGCGAGCCCCGAGCGGGCGGCGGCAAGTGGCTCGCCGGCGCCGATCAGTGCCAGCGGGGCCCCGAGCACGCTCGACACGGTGTCGTCGAGGCTCGCGGCGCCGCTGAAGACCGCGTCCAGCAGCTCCCGCTCGCTGACCGCGCCGAGCACCTCGCCGAGGACGACGGGCGGCTTCGCGGTGAGCACGAGCAGCTGCGAGACGCCGAACTCGCGCATAGTGCCGATCGCCTCGCGGATGGTCGAGGCGGGGGGCGCGTAGACCAGGTCGGGAAGCGGCCCGCTCTTGGCCTGCAGCGCGTCCGCGACGGTGCGGTCCTCGCCGGCCGTCTCGAAGCCGTGCGAGCGCATCCAGCCGTCGTTGAAGATCTTGCCGAGGTAGCCGCGTCCGCCATCAGGCAGCAGGACGACGACCACCGCATCCGTGGGCAGGTCGGCCGCCGCCTTGAGGGCGACCGACACGGCGAGGCCGCTCGAGCCGCCAACGAGCAGGCCCTCCTCGCGCGCGAGTCGCAGCGTAAGAGCGAAGGACTCGGCGTCGGAGGAGGCGATGACGCGGTCCACCACGGAGGGGTCGTAGGCGCTCGGCCAGAAGTCCTCGCCGACGCCCTCCACGAGATAGGGCCGACCGGTGCCCCCGGAGTAGACCGAACCCTCCGGGTCGGCGCCGATGATCTGCACCGCGCCGCCGGAGACCTCCTTGAGGTAGCGCCCGACGCCGCTGATGGTGCCCCCGGTGCCGACGCCGGCGACGAAGTGGGTGACCTTCCCGTCGGTGTCCCGCCAGATCTCCGGCCCCGTCGTCTCGTAGTGCGACAGCGGGCCGTTGGGGTTGGAGTACTGATCGGGCTTGAAGGCGCCGGGGATCTCGCGCGCCAGCCGGTCGGAGACGCTGTAGTAGGAGCTCGGGTCGTCGGGGGCGACCGAGGTCGGCGTCACCACCACCTCGGCACCGTAGGCGCGCAGCACGTTGCGCTTGTCCTCGCCCACCTTGTCCGGGACGACGAACACGCAGCGGTAGCCGCGCTGCTGTGCCACGAGGGCGAGGCCGACTCCGGTGTTTCCGGAGGTCGGCTCGACGATGGTGCCGCCCGGCTGCAGCAGGCCCCGCGCCTCCGCGTCGTCGATGATCTTCGCGGCGATGCGGTCCTTGCTGGAGCCGCCCGGGTTCAGGTACTCGACCTTGGCGAGAACCGTCGGGGCGACGCCGGCCGCGACGCCGCCGAGCTTCACGAGCGGCGTGTTGCCGATGAGATCCAGGATGGTGGACGCGTACTTCATGTGTTCGCTTCTTCTGTTACGGCCCCGCATCCGGCGGGGGCAAGGTGGACGGGCGTCGGGTCAGCGACAGCGACACGTCAGGCGGAACACGGCACGATCCTATCCACATGGCGGGAGCCGCGCGAACGGTTACGCGGACTGCTGCGCGGTCAGGCGCGCGAAGAGCCCGCCGCGGCTCGCGAGTTCCGCGGCGGTGCCGCTCTCGACGATCCGGCCGCGCTCGACGACGTGGATGACGTCGGCTCCGGCCACCGTGGACAGGCGGTGCGCGATGGCGATGGTGGTGCGGCCACGCGAGGCGGTGTCGAGGGCCGCCTGCACGGCACGCTCGGAGAGGGAGTCGAGTGCACTCGTCGCCTCGTCGAGGATGAGGACGGCGGGGTCCTTGAGGATCACCCGGGCGATCGCCACGCGCTGCTTCTCGCCGCCGGAGAGCCGGTAGCCGCGCTCCCCCACCACGGTGTCGTAGCCCTCGGGGAACGACTCGATCGTCTCGGCGATGTTGGCGAGTTCGGCCGCATGCGCGAGCTCCTCGTCGGTGGCGTCCGGCTTCGCGTAGCGGAGGTTGTCGCGGATCGAGGCGTGGAAGAGGTAGGTCTCCTGGCTGACGATGCCGATCTGCTCACGCAGCGACTCCTGGGTCAGGTCGCGCACGTCGGAGCCGGCGAAGAGGACCGCGCCCGCGCTGACGTCGTAGAGCCGCGGGATCAGATACGAGATGGTGGTCTTGCCGGCGCCCGACGGTCCGACGAAGGCGGCGAACTGGGCGGGCTCGATGCGGAACGAGACACGATCGAGCGTGGGGCGCTCGTTTCCGGCTACCCCCGGGTAGCGGAAGACGACGTCTCGGAACTCGACGGCGCCGAGCCGCGGGGTCGCAGAGGCGTCCTGGCGGGCGACCGCATCCGCGGCGGGCACCGGCGCCCCGAGGGGCGCGCCCGCGCGGAGCCGCGTTGCGCCGTCCCGGTCCCCGATGGCGGGCACCAGGTCGAAGTATTCGAAGATGCGCGCGAAGAGCGCCCCGGAGGTCTGCAGGTCGAGCGCCACCCGCATGAGCCCGAGCAGCGGCCACATGAGGCGCGCCTGCACGGTGGTGAACGCAACGATCGTGCCGGGCGTGATGGCGGCGCCGCCCTGGATGAGGTACGCCGAGAGCAGGTAGACGAGGGCCGGCACCACGGACAGGAAGATCGAGACGAAGGCGAAGAAGCCCTGCCCGCTCATCGCCTGGCGGACCTGGAGCCCGATCTGTCGGCGGTTCTCGGCGGCATAGCGCTCGTTCTCGGCCGCCTCCTGCCCGAAGCTCTTCGCGAGCAGCACGCCGGAGACGCTGAGCGCCTCCTGCGTGATCGCCGTCATCTCGGACAGCGACTCCTGGGTCTGGGTCGCGATCCTCGCCCGGATGCGGCCGACCCGGCGCTGCGCGAAGGCGAGAGCCGGCAGCAGCACCACGGCGACGAGGGTCAGCTGCCAGCTGAGCAGCAGCATCGCCACGAACGCGGCGATCACGGTGACGACGTTGCCGATGACGCTCGAGATCGTGTTGTTGAGCACCCCGGCGACGCCGCCGACGTCGTTGGCGAGCCGTGACTGGATGATGCCCGTCTTGGTGCGGGTGAAGAAGCCGAGCTCCATGGCCTGCAGGTGGCGGAAGAGATCCACGCGCATAGTGCCCATGACCTTGTTGCCCACGCTCGAGGTGAGGTAGCTCTGCCACACGCCGAGTCCGGCGGAGAGCACCCACACGAGGATCATCAGCGCCACCAGCTCGACGAGCACGGGGATGTCCGGCCCGCCGGCCGGGAAGAGCCCGCGGTCGAACGCCTGCTGGGTGAGCAACGGGGGCACGACCGTGAGGGCCGCGTCGATCAGCACCAGACCGATGGTGAGGACCAGCGCGGCCTTGTGCGGCGCGAAGAGCCGGCCGATGCGGCGGAGCAGGTGGTCGATTCGCGGGGCGGCGGCGATCGCGGCCCGCTGCGACTCCTCGTCGCGGGGGCCGATGGCGCGGCCCGGCCGCCCGGCAATGCTCACCTGAGGAGCCTACGTCGAGCCGCCCACCGCGTCGGCCGCGGGAGGGTCGGCACACAGGGTTCTCCGGTCAGCGGAGCCGCCTCTCGCCGTGGGATCGCACCCCGTCCAGCGCGATAGGCGACGATATATCGCTGACTATCGCCACACAAGCACTTTGTGCCGGAGGTCTCCGCCGGACGCGGGTTGGCCGTGCGCCGGCCGAAGAACTGGACCTCTCCGGGGAGCAGAAGTTATGGTTCCAGCACGGCGCCGGACTGGCATCGTTCCCACATTACCTCTTCCGAACTTGGAGCACTGTTGCCCCAATCTCTGTCTCTGGGCCTACTGGGCTTCTGGCACGTCCACGCCCCGGACTACGCCGAGCAGGTCGCCGGGCTCGACACGGCGACCATCGCGGTGGCCTGGGACGACGACGAGGACCGCGGCCGGGCCGGCGCTGCCGAGCTCGGACTGGCCTTCGACCCGGACCTCGACACGCTGCTGGCCCGCGACGACATCGACGGTGTCGTGATCACCACATCGACCGCCGCGCACACCGATGTGATCGGGCGCGCGATCGCCGCCGGCAAGCACGTCTTCACCGAGAAGCTCCTCGCCCCCACCGTCGCCGAGGCCGAGCAGCTCCTGGAAGCCGCTCGCGATGCGGGCGTCAGCCTGGTGGTGTCGCTGCCCCGGCTCACCGAGGGCCTAACGGCGACGATCGCGCGAGTTCTCGCGGAGGGCGCGCTCGGCGACCTCACCTACTTCCGGGTCCGCCTGGCCCACGACGGCTCCGTCGCCGGCTGGCTGCCCGACCGCTTCTACGCGCCGCAGGAAGCGATCGGCGGGGCCCTGGCGGATCTCGGCTGCCACGCGGTCTACCTCACCCAGCACCTGCTCGGCCCGGTGCCCGAGCAGGTGACCGCCGTCTACAGCAGCATCACCGGGCAGTCGCTCGAGGACAACGCCGTCGTCACCCTCCGCTACCCCGGCGGCGTGCTCGCCGTGCTCGAAGCGAGCAACGTGACCACCCCAGGCGCCTCGGCGCTCGAGGTCCGCGGCACCCGGGGCACCCTCGTCTCCGGCTTCGCGGGACGCGGACTGCTCGGCAAGGGCGACGCGTTCGACCCGGAGACCTGGATCGACGTGCCCACCGACGACGACGAGCCGCTGCCGATCGCGCAGTGGGTGACCGGCATCCTCTCGGGCACACCCGTCGGCTGGACGGCCGCGCCCGCGGTGGAGCTGACCCGGCTCGTCGACGCAGCGAACCGCGCGGCCGCAGCCGGTCGCACCCTCGACTACTCCTCTCTCTCCACCACCTCCCACTGAAGGACGGGCAATGACACACGACGGACGGATCCGAGTCGGGCTGATCGGGGCCGGCGGCATCGCCGGGGCCCACGTCAAGGGGTACCTGGCGAACCCCGACACGACGCTGCTCGTCGCCGTCGCCGACCCGGCTGAGGCGAACGCGAAGCGGCGGGCGGAGCTCGCCGGCGCGGCCACCTACACCGGCTACACCGCGATGCTCGCGGAGGCGGACATCGACGCCGTCGACATCTGCCTTCCCCATCACCTGCACAAGGACGCGATCGTCGCCGCCGCCCGCGCCGGCAAGCACATCCTCTGCGAGAAGCCGCTCTGCCTCAGCGAGGAGGAGGCGACGGAGGTCCGAGCCGCCGTCAGCGCGGCGGGCGTCACCCTGATGTGCGCGCACAACCAGCTGTTCTCGCCGCCGGTCGCGAAGGCGCTCGAGCTGATCCGCACCGGCGTGCTCGGCCGCGTCTACGAGGTGCGCACCACCGACAGCTTCTTCAACGACTTCGACCCGACCACGATGGGCTGGCGGGCCTCGGCCGCGACCAGCGGCGGCGGCGAGCTCATCGACACCGGCTACCACCCCACCTACCTGCTGCTGCAGCTGGCCGGCGGGGTGCCGGTCGAGGTGACCGCGATGCTCAGCACGCACCGCCTGACATTCATGGAGGGCGAGGACTCGGCCCAGATCCTCGTCCGCTTCGACAACGGCGTGCTCGGCAGCCTCGTCACCAGCTGGGCGTACGCGCCGTCGACGAACACCGAGCGCTTCTCCGTGGTCGGCGAGCTCGGCTCGCTGCACAGCGACGGCAAGAACCTCTCCTACGCGCTGCGCAGCGGCGAGCAGGCGACGCTCGCGTTCCCGGCCGTCGACGAGTTCGCCGCCGAGATCGGCCACTTCGCGCGCTCGCTCCTCGACGGCACCCGGCCGCTGCACACGGAGAAGGAGGGCATCGAGGTGCTCGGCATCATCCTCGCCGCCTACCGCTCCGCGCGCACCCGGTCGAACGCCGAGGTCCGGGGAGCCGGAGCGCCCGCGCTCGCCTGACGCGCTCAATCCGCGCAACGAGCCAGCTCGTGGGCGAGCCGGTCCGCGGGAAGGATGCGCACCGCAGCCTTCTCCCGGTCGTAGATCGCCTCCCGGCACTCGGACTTTCCGGTTGCATCCCCGTCGCCCGTGGGATCGGCGACCGGCGCCCCGGCATGGGCACCCGCCCATTCCTCGGCGAGGCGATCCGCCGGCCGGCTGAGCGGGAGCCCACCACGGGCGTCCGTCGCGGCGCTGGCCACAGCCGCGGGACCCTGCACCTCGGCCGGACCCGGCACGCCCCCCTGGCACCCCGCGAGCATCGCTCCCGCGAGCAGTGTCAGGGCCACCGCCGCTCCCCCGCGCCGCGCGCTCGCGCGGATTCCGACACTCCAGCTGTCCATGTTTCCTGCCTCTCGTCCGCCCTCCGAACGGAGGATCGAGTACGACATTCCGCCGTCCCGGTACTCCTTCCGAGATCACGCGGTACTCGTCCGGTACTCGCCGGGCGGCGGAGGAGTTGACCGGGCCCCCAACCCGCCGCACACTCAGTCATGACCCTCAACGTGCTGGGTCCGCTCGACACCGGCACCGGCCCACTGAGCCCCCGGGAGCGGGTGATCCTGTCCGCGTTGATCCTGCGGCATGGCACGTCGCTCGCACCGGCCGTGCTGGCCGAGGCGTACTGGGGCGAGGCCGTTCCGAACTCGTGGGCACAGCAGGTCAAGACGTCCGTGGCGAGGATCCGCTCCCGCCTCGGCCGCGAAGTGGTGCGGACGGTCGGGTCCGCATACCTGCTCGGGGTCGACCCCGCGACGATCGACGCCGTGCGATTCGAGCGGCTCGTGTCGACCGCGCGCCAGCACGCCCTCGGCGGAGCGCACGACCGCGCCGCCGAAACCTACCGTCGTGCGCTCGGCATGTGGCGGGGCGACGCGTATCCGGACGTGTCGTCCTGGGAGCCGGGGATCATCGAAGCGATGCGCCTCGGCGAGATCCGCGCCGGCGCCGAGGAGGAGTTGCTCGAGGAGCGCCTGCGCGGTGGTGAGGCCCGCACCGTCGTGTCCGATGCTGAACGGCTGGTGCGGGAGGCACCCCTCCGCGAAGCGCGCTGGGCGACCCTCGCACTGGCGCTGTACCGGAGCGAGCGCCAGGGCGAGGCGCTCGCCACGCTGCGCGCTGCCCGCGAGCGGCTGGCCAGCGAACTGGGCATCGACCCCGGTGGCCAGCTGCAGCGGCTGGAGACCGCGATGCTCCGTCATGACGCATCGCTCGCTGCACCGGCCCGGGTCGACCGGCCGAGCACGGAGTGCCCCTACCGCGGCCTGCGCCCGTTCGGTCCCCCCGATTCAGCGCTGTTCTTCGGACGCGACGAGGACATCGACCTGCTGGTGCGGCGGGTGCGGCCCGGTGCGGTGGTCGTCCTCGCCGGGCCGTCGGGATCCGGGAAGTCATCGGTGCTGCTCGCCGGCGTGCTGCCGCGACTCGTCGACCGAGGGCTGCCGACCGCGGTGATCCCGCCCGATGCCGCGGCGGCGGCCACGCTGCGACGGGTCGGCTCGATGCGCGGGGCCGAGACGATCGTCGTGCTAGACCAGGCTGAGGAACTGTTCGCCGACTCCACGGGCCTCGAGGCGACGTGCAGGGCAGCTGCCGAGCATCTCGCAGGCGGCGGCTGCCTCCTCCTGACGATCCGGTCAGACTTCCTCGATCGCGCCTCGGCCCTTCCACAGATCGGCCCGGCGATCGCCCGCGGGATCGTGCTGCTCGGCCCGCTCACCGCCCGTGCGGTTCGCCAGGCCATCGAAGAGCCCGCAGTGCGGGCCGGCCTGCACTTCGAGCCCGGGCTGGTCGACACCATCCTGCGTGAATCCGACGGCCGGGCTACCACCCTGCCCCACCTGTCTCACGCCCTTCTCGAAACCTGGCTCCGGCGCGAGGGATCCTCGCTGACGCACGAGGGGTACGCCGCGTCGGGCGGGATCGCCGGTGCGATCGCACGCTCTGCGGAAGAGGTCTTCACCGCCTGCACGTCCGACGAGCGGGAGGTCGTCCGCTCCCTGATCCTGCGCTTGATCGCGACAGACATCGAGGGCGGGGCGGTCCGGCGCCGAGCGGCGGTCGGGCCGCTCCGCTCCGACCCGGAGCGTCGCCGGGTGCTCGAGCTGCTGGTCGCGGCACGGCTCGTCACCGTCGACGGCGACAGCGTGCTCCTCTCCCATGAGGCAATCGCCTCTGCGTGGCCGCGCCTGGAGGGCTGGCTGCGGGAGGACTCGGAGGGCCAGCGCATCCTCCGGCAACTCGAGTTCGCCGCTCAGAGCTGGGCGGATGCGGGCCGGAGGGAGGAGGACCTGGCGCGCGGCGCTCGCCTGCACGCCGCGACGGAATGGGCGCAGAGTGCGGTCTCCCGGCTGGCGCCCTTGGAAGAAGAGTTCCTGACCGCATCTGCGGACCTGGCCGAGTCCGAGGTGCGACTCCTCACTGATCGCGCCTCGCGAGACCGGATCCATCACCGGCGCCTGCGGATCGCATTCGTGGCCGTCGCGGTTCTCCTCGTCGCTGCCACGGTGGCGGGCGGTGTCGCCGTCGTCCGCGGCCGGGACGCCGCCGCAGCCGCGGAGGACCAGCGCATCGAGGCGCTCGCCGCGACGTCGCTCTCGCTCCGGAATTCCGATCGGGACCTCGCCGCCCTGCTCGCCGCCGAGGTGGCACGGCGCTGGCCGGACGACCCGCGGGCGCGATCGGCGCTGCTCGGCACGGTGACCGCCGCTGGGGGCCTGATCTCGCGGCGGGTGTTCGGTCCGGAGACCCGGCTGAGCGGCGCCGCAATGCCCGGCACGCGCACCGCCCTCCTCGTGCGCGACATCGCGCCCGAGGCCGGCAACCGTCCCGGCCGGCCGCAACTGCTGATCGTCGATGTCGACACCGGGCGCACCGTCCGGGAGTTGGCGGCCGAACTCCCGGCATTCAGCACGCAGTACCGGCGCGACGTCGTCATCAGCGGCGACGGCGGAACAGCGCTCGTGCAGACCCCCGACTTCCGCGTGCCGGGCGACCAGACCACCTGCTGCACGAACCACCTCGCCTTCCTCGACCTCGGAACCGGAGCGCTCCTCGCCGGCTCTGGCGTCCTCGAGAGCCGGACGGGCGGGCAGCCCGCGCTCTCGTTCGACGGCAGGACGCTGTACCTGGTGCACTCCGTCACCGGCGAGCCGCTCATCGTGGACGTCATGACGGGGGCGGTACGCGGGCTGCCGAGCGACGCCCCGTCGACCTTCGAGGGACTGGACAGCGGCTTCGCGGCTCTGGCACTGACCCACGACGGGCGCCTCCTCGTTCCGGGTGCCGAGACCGTCTCCGTGTTCGATCCGGCCGACCTGGCAGCCCTGGGGAGCTTGCCCGCGCCGCCCGGGACCACGGACTGGTCGGTCGCGGACGACCGCGCCGGCGGTGCGCTCATCTCCGGCGAGCTCGGCATCGCCCGGGTGGCCGGTTCGGGAACGCTGCTCTGGCACCGGAGCACCGACTCCGACCCCTGTGTAGAGGTCGAGGTAGTCGAGGCCCGGGGCGCTCTGCTGTGCCGAGGGGCATCCGGCGAGATCCGGGAGTACGACCTCGCGTCCGGGGAGCCCTCCGGCCGGGCCTATCGCACGCTGTCCGACTGGACGCAATCGCTCGACCCGCTGGAGGGCGGCGAGGAGTTCGTCACCATCTCCCAGCGCGACGGCGCCGCACTCGCACTCTGGCGCATCGACCAGACCCCGCCGATCACCACCCCCCTCGCCGCCGGAAGGGTACTCAGCGGCGGCTTCGGCGGAGCGAGCGACGACATCGTGGTCACCGCGAATGCCGGATCCGACGGCGCGATCGGCCGGCACCGACTGTGGGATCTGCGCACCGATTCACCGGTGGGCGCCCCCTCCGACGCGATCTCCTGGCTTTCCGCGTCTGTCGTCGCTCGGTGGGACGAGCAGACCGGGTCCATCCTCGAGGATGTGACCACCGGCCGCCGCTACGAGGTGGAGCGCGCCGCCGACGACCGCGCGGACTTCCTGCTGCACGGCGGTGGCCCCGGCCGCCTGGCCTACCTCGTCGAAGACGAGCGGATCCTGCCGTTCGATCCGTCGACCGGTGCGCGGGTGGGCGTCGCCCTGGAGCTCCCGGGGGCGCAGCTCACCTGGTATCTGACCAACCTCAGCGAGCTGCCGCAGGAGGAGGCCGTCGCCGCGACCTGGTACGACCCGGCAGCCGTCACCTCGATCACCGCGGTGCTCGACCTGCGATCGGGCACGGAAAGGGCCCGCGGGCTGGAGGACGACCATCAGACGGTCGCGACGCCCGACGGGGGGCTGCTGAGCGCGAACGCCGCCCACCTCACCCGATCGAGCGCCGGCCTGGTCGAGGAGTTCGCGCTACCGAGGTCTGGCGTCGCGCCCAACGCGATGCAGGTGGACGCTGGCGGCAGCACGCTGCTGATCTCCGCCTATGACGGCTCCGTCACCCTCTACGACCTGGCCGACGGGCGCCGCCTGGGCGACGAGATCCGCACCGCCCCCGCCCTTCCGTCGTCGCTGCCGAGCGGCTACCTCTCTCCTGTCGGGGACCGCATGGTCACGGCAGCGGCGGACGGGATACTCCTCTGGGATCTGCGGCTCGCAACCCTCTCCGCCGCTGCCTGCCGCCTGGCGGGGCGCGCCCTCACGGCATTGGAGTGGCGGAGCCGTTTCGGCGACGAGCCGCAGGTGGACGCCTGCGCAGGAACGCCGATCTGACCGGCGTCAAGGTCGGGCGTGCGCATTCGCTCGGGCTTATCATCGGCGAACCGGCGCCTCGCGCGCCGCTGTTGCGGCGGACACGACCGCAACCTATAGTCGCCGTGTGTGGCATCGTTGCCACACGCGGGCTACCGGAGCCGCTGGCGTCTTCCGGGAAGGGATGACGATGAACCCGACACCGCTGCAGTCCAACCGGCTGACCTTCGCCGGCGCGCAGGAGGACCGGCCGTGACCGCGCTGGCCGACCCGACCGCCACCAGCGAACTCGCCGGCGCTGTGAAGCGGCCCAAGGGCGAGCCGAAGGTGCCGCGACAGAAGGTCAAGTACAACCGGCGGGAAGCCATCGCCGGCTACATGTTCATCGCACCCTGGATCGTCGGCTTCCTCATCTTCACGCTCGGCGCGATGATCTACAGCCTCGTCATCTCCTTCAGCCGGTACAACCTCGCCACCGACACGGCCACCCCCGTCGGCATCGCCAACTACGAGCTGCTGTTCGAAGACCCGCGCGTCATGCTCGCGCTCGGCAACACCCTGTTCTTCGCGATCATGGCGGTGCCGCTCGAGATCGCCTTCGCACTGTTCCTCGCCATGCTGCTCAACCGGGTCGGCCGCGGGGCCGGGCTGTTCCGCACCCTCTACTACCTGCCAAAGATGACGCCGTCGGTCGCCGCCGCATCGGTGTTCCTGCTGCTGCTCAACGGCAACTACGGCGCCATCAACCGCGGGCTCGCCGCGATCGGCGTCCAGGGTCCGCAGTGGCTGACCGACCCGAACTGGGTGAAGCCCTCCATCGTGCTGATGACACTCTGGGGCGTGTCGGGCACGATGATCATCTTCCTCGCGGCGCTGAAGAACGTGCCGCGCGACCTGTACGAGGTCGCCTCGCTCGATGGTGCCGGCAAAGTGCGACAGTTCTTCACGATCACCGTCCCGATGATCTCGGGCACCATCTTCTTCAACCTCCTCGTGCTCACCATCGCCGCACTGCAGGTCTTCGATCAGGCCTTCCTACTGTTCTGGAGGAACCAGGCGAACGCGTCGCCCGAGGCGTCCCTCTTCTACGCGGTGTATCTGTTCCAGCAGGCGTTCCGGAACTTCAACTTCGGGTTCGCCGCGGCCATGGCGTGGCTGATCTTCCTGATCATCATGATCATCACGTTCATCCAGGTGAAGTTCGGCAACCGGTTCGTGTACTACGAAGGGGACAAGGACTGATGAGCACGACGATCGGCACCAGCAACGCCACCGTCGATCCCCGAGTCCAGGCGATCGGGGTCGAGGAGACCGGCGGGCGTCCCACGAAGGACGTGGAGTCCCGCCCAGCCGGCAGCAAAACGAACCCCATCGCCTCCGCCATCGGCAAGACCGCCATCTGGGTCCTCCTGGTGGGCTTCGCCTTCGCCTTCCTCTACCCGTTCCTCTGGCTCCTGTCCGCGAGCTTCAAGCCCCGCGGCGAGGTGTTCGACAACCGGCTCATCCCGCAGACGTTCAACCCGCAGAACTATGCGGAGGTCTGGGAGAAGCTGCCGCTGCTCAGTTGGATGGGCAACAGCATCCTCATCGCCGTGCTCGCCGCCGGGCTGGTCACGCTGTCGAGCTCGGTCGTGGCGTTCGGCTTCGCCTACTTCAAGTTCCCGGGACGGAACCTGCTGTTCGGCCTCATCCTCGCCACGATGATGCTGCCCGGCGCCGTGACCCTCATCCCCACCTACCTGATCTGGAACAACTTCGGCCTGGTAGGCACGAACGTGCCGCTCTGGGCGGCGAACCTGTTCGGCAGCGCCTTCTACATCTTCCTGCAGCGGCAGTTCTTTCTCGGGCTGCCGAGGGAGCTATTCGAGGCCGCCCGCATGGACGGCGCGAGCTACTGGGGGCTGTTCTGGCGGATCGCAGCACCGCTGTCGGTGCCGTCGTTCATCATCGTGTTCATCTTCGAGTTCCAGGCCAGCTGGAACAACCTGCAGGCGCCGCTCATCTATCTGAACACCGGTGGCATCGAGAGCTTCACGGTGCCGCTCGGCATCTCCTACGCGATGACCGCCTTCAGCCCCGGCAACGGCGGCCAGGGCGACTACCAGTGGGTGATGGTGGCGGCGCTTCTCGTGACGCTTCCGATGCTCATCCTGTTCGCGTTCGGCCAGCGGTACTTCATCGAAGGCATCGCAACCCAGGGCCGCAAGGGCTAGGCCCGGCTCGGCTTCGGAACGGCGGGAGGGACCCCCGGCTTCGGCCGGGGTCCCTCGCCGGTGGCGCGTACAGTCGATCCCATCGAGCGCGGTGCGAGGCGCCGAGCGCAGCGTGTGCACCTACCGCGCTCGGTGCCTCGTACCGCGCAGAGTCGTGGACGCACCGCGCTCGACGAGGAGGTGCGCGGCGGGCGGAGGGCATGCCGCGCGGGCTGGGCGCACGCCACGCGGTGCGAGCGGCCACACGCGGTCCGTAAGCGCACCGCTCAACGCCCACCTCAACGCCCCATGCACCGCGGGAGCCACGCACCCACCGCTCGATACGGCTCGACGATCCGCTCGAGCGAAGCACCCCCTACCACCCGGCGAAGCCCCCGACGCAACGCCAAAGGGCGGCCCTCCCGGAGGAGGACCGCCCTTCTGCTAAGCGCCAGAGGCTACTGACCGGCCGCCTGCTCCCAGGCCCGCATGGCTGCGTCCTGGGCATCGGTGAGCGCCTCTTCCGAGGACTTCTCACCGTTGAGCGCGGCCACGACGGCCGTCTGCAGGTTGGTGTCGATCTCGAGGCCGGCGGCGGACGAGCCGTACGACTTGCCCTCGCTCGCGACCTGGTAGAACGTGTCGATCACCTGGTCGAAGCCCGCGTTGCCGGTCGGCACCACGAACGCCTCGCGGATCGCCTCGTCGGCCGACGGCGAACCCGTGAAGAGACCGGTGTTCATGCGGTTCGGGTCCGGGTCCTCCTCGATGGTCGTCGCACGGGCATCGCCGGCTGCCATCCACGCGTCATCCGACGTGAGGTTGAGCGCCCAGGCGCACGCAGCGGCCGGGTTCTCGGCGCCGACCGGGATCACGAAGGCGGTGCCGCTCGCGACCGTGAACGGGTTGCCGTCCTGGTCCTTGAACGGAACGGCGTTGATCGTGATGTTCGCCTGCGTCGCGGCGAGCACGTTGGGGTACCACTGGGCGTAGATGCCCGCAGCGACCTGGTCCTTCACGTACTGGTTCTCGGCGCCGAACATGTCGAAGGTGTCGATGAAGCTCTTCATCTTCGCGTAGCCGCCCTGTGCGTCGGTGAGCTCCTTGAGGAAGTCGAGCGTCTCCACGTTGGCCGGGTCGTCGAGCGTGGGCTTGCCCTCGTCGTCGATCAGGCTACCGCCGTTGCCGAGGAACCAGAGGCCCGCGAGCGCCGGCAGGTCGGGGAAGAGGCCAAGGGTCGACGGGTTGCCACCCGACTCCTTGTAGAGCGCAGACACCTGGGCGACGAGGCCAGCGTGGTCGGACGTGTCGATGTCCTCCGGCGCGAGGCCGGCGGCCTCGAGCAGGCGGGTGTTCGTGATGATGGCCGGGGGCTGGTAGAACTGCGGCACCGCGTAGACCTGGTCGTCGTAGGTGACGTCGGCCATCACGTGCTCGTACCAGTGGTCCTCGTCGACATCGTTCTCGGCGAGGCACTCGTCGAGCGGCTGGATGAGGCCCTGCGCGGCGAAGGTGCCGACGTAGCGCGAGCTCATCTGCACGATGTCGGGGACGTTGCCCGATGCGGTCGCCGCCGTGAACTTCTGGGCGTCGAACGCGGTCGCCTCGATCTCGATCTCAACGTCGGAGAGCTGCTCAGCCGCGAAGTCGAGGCGGGCCTGGCCCACGTCGTCCGCGTTCTCGAAGCCCCATGCGTTGAGTGTGCCGGTGGGCGCCTGCGAGAAGTCCGCCTCCGTGCCGCCGCCTCCGCCGCCGCCACCGCCGCCGCAGGCGGTGAGCGCCGCGATGGAGACCGCGGCCGTGGTGACGAGGAGGATCCTCTGCCTCTTCTTCATTGAAATCCCTTCACACGAGAGCCGCGAGGGCACCGTCGCGCCTCGCGGGCGGTCGGACTCCCACACAGTCTGGAATCCTTCCCAGGTGCAGTATGACCTGGGAGAGGTGCACTGACAAGGTGACCCCGCGGAGGTGCGCGCAAATCGTGATAATCGCGCCACTTTTGTCTTGTCCGAACTTCGCCGCGGCGGCTATCGTCGTCTGGGAACGTTCTCAGAAACTGGTCGGTGACAAAGGAGTCTCGTGGGCGCTATCAGCCAGATCTTCCTCGTCGGTCACACCCACCACGACGTCGGCTACACGAACAGCCCGCGGATCATCGACCGCATGCACGAGACAATTGTCACCCGCGTCCTCGACCTCTGCGACGAGGGAGGCTCAGCGGGTCCGGACGCCTTCCGCTGGACGTTCGAGGTGGCGCGCCCGGTGCTGCGCTTCCTCGAGCACGCGGCCCCCCCGGATGTCGCCCGCCTGCGCGATCGTGTGGCGGAGGGCCGCCTGGCGGTGACCGCCGGCTACCTGAACCCGACGCAGCTCGCTTCGCAGGCCGAGCTCGACGTTGCCTACGACCGCCTGGACGCCTTCGCCGCGGCGGGCCTGCCGGTGCGCACCCAGCAGCAGGGCGACGTGAATGGGCTGTCGTGGGGCTCGGTGCCCGCCATGTTGGACGCCGGCGTCACCCGGCTGGTGATGGCGCTCAACCCAGACCACGGCCGCGCCCCGTTCGAGCAGCCGACGGGCTTCTGGTGGGAGGCCCCCGACGGCCGCCGCGTCCTCGTCTGGCTCTCCACCCATTACGGCTTCGGCGAGGAGTGGGGCATCGTCGACGCGGACGTGGACCTCGCCGAGCGCCGGATCAGCGAGTTCCTCGATCGCCTCGCCGCTCGGGACGACTACCCCTACGACGCCGCGATCGTGCACGCCGGCAACGACAACCGCTGGCCCACCGCTCTGTTCCTCGACGTGGTGCGGGCGTGGAACGAGCGACACCCCGACGTCGCCATGCGCACCGCGACCATGGACGAGGCGCTCGACGTGCTCGAGGGGCAGGCTGCCGGCGCCGACCTCCCCGTGGTGCGCGGCGAATGGGCCGACTGGTGGTCGCACGGCCACGGCTCGACCGCGCGCGAGGTGGCCGTGTACCGGGAGGCGCGCAGCCTCGCCCTGGCCGCCCAAGCCACCCTCGCACTGGCGGCGCTGCGCGGCGAGGGCCCGACCGAGCTGGCGACAGTCCTCGGCTATCGCCGCGGCCCGGTGCGGCTCCGCACCGGCGAGGAGGTCGCCCGCGACCTCGCCGCCGTAGACGACGAGCTGCTGCTCTTCACCGAGCACACCTGGGGCTCGTGGGAGACCTACTCCAAGCCGCACTCCGTGTTCAGCCACTCGCACTGGAACGGCAAGGCCGGCTTCGCCTACGGCGCGTACGACTGGGCCCGCGACCTCGCGATCGAGGGGCTGTTCCGGCTCGTGGCCAGCGGCGCCGACGGAAGCGGGGAGCGCACCGAGCGCGCGATTGCGGTCGTCAACCCGACCGAGTCGGTGCGCACCGAGCCCGTCACCGTGGAGGTCGACGGCGCCCGACAAGTGACCGTGGTCGCCCGCGACGTGCCACCGTTCGGCACGGCGCTACTCCCCGTGCCGGAGCCGACCGCGGAGGGCGAGGCCGCGCGCACGGTGAGCACCGACCGCTACCGGGTGACGGTGGACCCCGAGCGCGGCGGAGTCGTGTCGCTCATCGACCTCACGACCGGGCGGGAGCTCGTCTCCTCCGACGCTACGTCCGGTCTGGGCGTCGTCGTCGTCGATCGGGTGCCGGAGGACAGCACGCACCCGATGGTCACGCGCAACCCGAAGGACTTCCACCCGGACTTCCCCGGCCCCGAGTTCCGCCGGTCGTTCTCCGCCGGCGATGAGGAGCCGACGGTGCGCCGCACCGACGACCTGGTCGAGATCAGCTGGACCGGCTCGGCCCCCACGGTGCCCGCCGTCCGGTCGACGCTGCGGCTGTACCCCGGGCTCGACGTGATCGACCTCGACGTCGACCTCGTCAAGCCGGAGGTGTTCGGCCCGGAGAGCATCTTCGTTGCCTTTCCGTTCGCGGTGGACGACCCGCGCTTCCTCGTCGAGACGGCCGGCGCGGTCTTCGAGGCGGACTCCGAGCAGCTGCCGGACACCAGCAAGGACTGGTACTCGATCCAGCACGCGGTGGGCGTGTGCGGCTCGGCGGGCGGCGTGCTCTGGGGCAGCGTCGACGCGCCGCTCGTACAGCTCGGCGGCATCAGCACCGGTGCCTGGTCGCGAACCCTGGTCGCCGAGAGCGGCGCGATCGACAGCTGGCTGATGAACAATTTGCACTTCACCAATTTCCAGGCCCGCCAGGAGGGCACCGGCCGCTACCGCTACCGGTTCCGTCCGGCGGACGACGTGACGCGCGAGGAGGTGCAGCGCTTCGGCCGCGATCTGCTGCAGCCTCTGCAGGCCCGCCAATACGCGGGTCCGGTATCCCTCGCCGGCCGCGCGGGCCTGCGCGTGGAGCCGGCCGGCCGGCTGCTCGCCGAGTTGCGCCCGATGGTGGACGGTGCGGTGCGCATCCGCCTCCGCAATCCGGGCGCCGAGTCCGTCGAGGCGCGCATCTCGTGGGAGGGCGGCGGAGTCGGGGTGGAGCCCGGCTCCGTGACCGTGCGCGGCTACGGCCGCGCGGAGGTCACCGCCCGGCGCTGATCGGCGTCGCGGGAACTCGCTCAGTCAGGCCCAGACACTCGGCGCCGGCCGCCGGGTCGAGGGCAGCGCGACGCCGCGTGACCATTCGTGGAGCCACTCGTCGACCGGCCAGCCGGCCACGTCGATGCCCGTGAGCCGCGCGAGCTCGTCCATGGGCACGACCCCGCCCGTGCGGCGCAGGAACCGGCCGAGCACGTAGGCGCGCGCGTACACCTCGCCATCGACGACGAAGCGCTGCTCGATGAAGACAGCTCGGTCGTCGTAGCCGAGGACACGGCTTTCGATGGTGAACCGCTGCCAGAGCTGCAGGCTCTTCCGATACGCGATCGTCTGCGCCGCCACCACCGGGTACACCCCTGCGGCGCGCATCCGACTCCACAGGCCCGAGCGCTGGAGAAGCTCCGTGCGGGGCAGATCGAGCATCGACAGGTAGACGCCGTTGTTGACGTGGCGCAGCTCGTCGAGGTCGCCCGGCCAGACGCGCCGGCTCACCGTGAGCACGTCGTGGGGGTCCATGCGCGGCGCTCGGAGGAGGTTGACGTGCAGGAGACGGAGGATGCGACGGGGGCCCACGGGAGGAGAGAGTAGAACGGCCCCGCGGCCCCGGAGGAATCGGCTGTGGCGCGCCACCACGGAGGCGGCCGGAACCGCGGCTCTCCTTGGAGGATGCCGCTAGGGCACCTGCGCGAGCGACGCGACGTCCGCGTACCGCCGGATCCCCGACGCGTCGGCCGTCTCGATCGCGAACGCCGGCCCGCCCGGCGCGAGCCGCACCTCGAGCGTCGCTGAGGCGTCGCCGGCCGTCCAGGCGAGCCGCAGCCCGTCCTCGCCGACCCGCTCCCAGGCGAACTCCCCGGCGAACGCGGGCGTCGCCCGCAGCCGCACCAGGCCGAGAATCGCCTGCGGGATGTCCCCGCGCAGCGCCGCCTCGAGCTCGTCCGGGCGGTAGACGTGCCGGTTCACGTCCCGGCCCTGCCCGGTGCGCTGGAACAGCTCCACGTCGTCGAGGCCGCCGAGCAGGCCGATGTAGTAGATCTGCGGCTCCCCCGGGAGGAACAGCTGCACGGCCCGGCAGAGTAGGTAGCGGACGGCGTCGCCGCCCAGCACGCTGAGGAAGGTCGCGTTGATCTGATGCGGCAGCTCCATCCACTGCGGCACGACGCTCGCGGCCGCCGAGTGCCCGCCGGTGGCCTCCTCCGCGCGAGCGAACACGGCGCGCATCTCCGCGGTGTCGATCAGGCCGGGCAGGTCGCGGATGGGCCCGGCGTCGATGATCCCGATGCCGTCGTGCGTGTCGAGCACCGTGACGGCATTGGCGGGCCGGATCTCGAGCCAGTGCGCCAGCCGGTCGACCGTGCCGGTGCCGAGCGCGTGCAGCAGCAGGGGCGGCAGCGCGAAGTCGTAGACGAGGTCCACGAGCGGCGCGATGGCCAGCTGCTGCGAGTAGTGGGCGTGCACCTCGACCAGCACGCGCAGCCCCTTGCTGCGGGCGAGGGCGGTGATGTCGCGGACGAAGCCGAGGGTGGCGTCGGTCATGAAGCTGTCGCTGCCCGGCGTCTTGATCGCGTAGCCGACCGCGTCGAGCCGGACGGTGGTCACCCCGCCCGCGGCGAGCGCCTCGAGGAGCCGGGTCAGGTAGCGCACCGCCGCGGGATGTCGCACGTCGAGGTCGACCTGCGACGGCATGAAGGTGGTCCAGATCAGCCGCCGGCGGCCGTCGGCGGTGCGGTACGCGGTGAAGGGCAGTCCCGGCCGCGGCCGGTAGAACGCGGTGATCGCCGCCTCGGTCGCAGCGTCCGGGAACACCGCGTCGAAGGTGAGGAACATGCCGTCGTGCGGCGACAGCTCCTGCCGCTCCAGCCAGTCTGCGAACTCGGCCGAGCCGGCCGACACGTGGTTCACGATGAGGTCGGCGGTCACCTCTCGGTCCGCGGCGATGCGCCGGACGTCGTGCCAGCTGCCGATGCGCGGGTCGACGCTCGCGTGGTCGCGCGGATCGAACCCGGCGTCGTCGCCGTCGAAGGGGACGAAGAAGGGCAGCAGGTGCACTCCCGAGAAGGCGGCGAGCGGGCCGGCAAGGAGATCAGCGGTGCCGGCGATCGATCCGCCCAGCCGGTCGGCATAGGTCAGCAAACTGACGCCCGTCATGCGTGCGCCTGCCGCAGCGTCGCGGCGAGCGACGCGATGCCGCCCGTCGGCGAGGTGAGCACGGGGACCGGCAGCTCGATCCCCTGCACCGCTCCCGCCATCGACGCCTGCGCGAGCACCACCACGTCGGCACGGTCGGCGGCCGACCGGATGGCCTCGGCGACGAGCCGGTCGTGGCCGGCCTGATCGCCTGCTGCGCGGGCCGCGGCCGCGCCCTCGACCACCTGGGACTCAACCTCGACCGGTCGGGCGGCGGCTGCGACCCGCGCCTCCAGCAGCCGCCCGGTGGGGCCGAGCGTGGCGGAAAGCGTCGCGAGCACCGCGATGCGGGCCGGGCGGTCTCCGTCGGCGCTGTGCGCGGCGATGGCGACGGCCTCCTCGGCCATGGGCGCATCGACGCGCAGCACGGGGATGTCGACCTGGCGAGCGGCCTCCTCGACCGCCTCGCCGATGGAGGAGCAGGTGACGAGCACGGCGTCGGCGCCGTCCTCGGCCAGGTGCCGGATGTGCCGCAGCACTTCGGCCCGCACCGCGTCGTCGACGCCGTGGTCGATGGCCGCGGCGAGCAGCGAGGCGTCCACCACGTGCACCACGTCCCCCGCCACTCCGGCCCCGGCGACGAGCTGGTCGAAGGTGCCGGCGAGCGCGGGCACGGTGTGCAGCAGGCCGATCCGACTCATCGGGACGCCTCCCGCCACGGCCGCGCGTGCCGATCGACGACGTCGATGAGCGCCTCCAGACGCGGGACCGACAGCTCCCGCAGCCGCGCGGGCACGTCGTGGGCCCCGACGACATCGCTCCACAGCGCGCGCCCGGCGAGGAACCCGCTGGCCCCCGCGCGGCACGCGGCCTCGACCGCCGGCAGGAACCGGTCCCGGTCGACGCCCTGGGAGAGCACCACCCACGGTCCGCCGATCGCCGCCCCGAGCCGCTCGCTCGCGGCCCGCTGATGCGCCGCGTCCCCCGCGCCCTGGGCCGGCACCTGCGCCTTGTACAGGCTCGGGCGCAGCGGCGCCAGCTCGCGGGCCGCCTCGACGATGGCGTCATCCAGATCCCAGGTGCCGGCGTCGAGCTCGGCGGGGGTGGCCCGGACAACCGGCTCCAGCACGCTCAGCACGCCGAGCTGTGCTGACCGGCGAATGAACCGCTCAGCCAGCTCCACCCGCCGCGCCCGGCGCTCGTCGCGCCGCCAGATGATGAGCAGCTTGAGCGCCTGGACGCCGGTGAGGTCGGTGCTCCCGCCGGTCACCACCTCGTCGAGGTCGGTCTCCTCCACCGGCCCGCCATCGGTCTGGGTGAGGGCATCCGCGGCGAGGATCAGGCCGTCGCTCGGCGGCAGCACCTCGCGCACCCGCTCGAAACCGAAGTGCCGGTCGATCAGGAACCCGGAGCCGAGCGGACCGAGGGCCGCGGCGACGTCGAGCTTGAACCGGATGAGCACCTCGTCCTCGGGCCGTCCCCGACCGGCGGCGTCGAACATGGCGCGGAGGCTCTCCCGCTGATCCATCGCCACCATGGCGAAGCCGCCGCCCGCGCGGGCGATGGCGTCGAGGTCGATCGGCGAGTCGGTCATGCTGTTCCTTCCGTTCCGGATGCGGCGAACGCCGTGAACCGGTCGTAGTGCTCTCGGTAGGGGTCCCCGGCGGCGCCGGGCAGGTCGGTGGAGTCGAGGACGGGGGCCTCCCCGGGGAGGAGCCCGGCCGATGCGGCCGCGAGGAGCGCCGCGCCGGCCGCGACCGGTTCGGTGGCGGTGACGAGGCGCGCGGGAAGGTCGAGGACGTGACCCTTGAGACGCATCCACGGCCGGTTCCCCCCGCCCGGCCCGCCGAGGATCCGCAGCGGCGGGACCGGGTCGCCGGCGACCTCGGTCTGGGCGTCGATCATCCAGCGCGCGTGCAGGGCGACGCCTTCGAGCATCGCGCGGGTGAGGCGCACTGGGTCGACCTCCCGGGGGGGCGGCTCGGAGCCGTCGGGCCCGAGGATCCGCACGTCGGATCGCCGGTCGGGCGCGGGCGTCTGGCGTCCCGCCAGGTAGGGCAGCACGAGGACGCCCGACGGCGAGTCGGGCAGGGCCGCGAGCGCGTCGAGGAGCTCGCCGGGCTCACGAGCACCGATGCGGTGGGCGAACCACCAGCGGACGAAGGAGCCGGCATTGGCGGAGCCGGAGAGGAGGAGCGGCGCCCCCGTCACCGTACGGGTGACACTCATACCGGTGGGCCGCAGCATCGCGGGGTCCGGCGCCGCGGGCAGCACCCGCAACACCGCCTCGGCCGTGCCGATCGAGTCGGCGGTGTCGCCCGGCGACCGCATGCCGGCGGCCCAGGCGCCGACCACGTGGTCGTGACCGGCGACGTGAACCGGGATCCCCGCGGGGAGCCCGGTCGTCCCCGCCGCCTGGGCGGTCACCGTCCCGATCGGTTCGCCGGGGCTCCGGACGGCCGGCAGCTGGTCGGGGACCAGCCCGACCGCCGCCAGCAGCTCCGGGTCGAAGGCGTTCGGCAGCGTCTCGCCGCCCGTCCGGTACGCCATGGTTCGCGCGGCGAGCGTGTGGTCGGTCGCGAGCACGCCGGTCAGGGAGAGCGCGACGAGGTCGGCGACGCCCGCCCAGCGGCGGAGGTCCCGCCACAGCTCGGGGTCGGTGCGACGCAGCCGGGCCCACATCGCCAACGGCGCCTTGGGCAGGGCGGGCACTCCCGTCGCCGCGTACAGGGGATCGGCGCCGAAGCGCGCCACCAGGGCATCGACGTCGGCGGGATCGTCGGCGCCGTCCCAGCGCAGCACGCGTCCGAGCGGCACGTCGCCCGCCCCGAGAGGCACGCCGGACTCCGCCATCGAGGCGATGCCGATCACCTGGGGCTCCTCGGACGACGCGACGAGAACACTCCGCGCCAGGTCGAGGACCACCCGCACCAGCTCGTCCGGGTCCGCCGGGGTGGGCGCGGTGCAGACGGCCAGCTCGCGCACCCCCTCGCCCACCGCGACGAGCGCCGCCTTGACGTTGGTGCTGCCGACGTCGATGCCGAGGGCCACCGCTCCGGGGCGCGGCAAGGCGTCCGAAGCTCCGCTGGTCACACGCCATTGTGTGCGGCTACGCACAATCCCGTCAATGGGATGTTCCCTCATTGACAAGTTTCGCTCGAGGCGGGTTGGATGGACGGGTGCGCTACACCGAGGCGCCCGCACGCCGGGCCGAACTCCTGCGGCGCCTCTCCGCGCACGGCTACGTCTCCTCCGCCGCGCTCGCCGAAGAGTTCGGCGTCTCGGAGATGACCATCCGCCGGGATCTGCGCCAGCTGCACCTCGAGGGCAGCGCCCGCCGGGTCGCGGGCGGCGCGAGCCTGCCGATCGGCGGCGGCCGCGGTCTGCCCTTCGAGGAGCGCGACGGCGCCGCGGGACAGGAAAAGTCGGCGATCGCGGAGGCGTGCGTCGACCTCATCGGTGACGCGGCGACGATCGCGCTCGACGCGGGCACGACCGTCGCCGGCGTGGCCGCGCTGCTGCCGCCCGGCCGCACCGTGGTCAGCCACTCGCTGCCCGTGCTCGAGGCGTGCGCCGAGCGCGACGACCTCGCCGTGATCGGCCTCGGCGGCACCTACTCCCCCATCACTCGGTCGTTCACCGGCGAGCCGGCCCGCGACGGCCTCGACCGCGTGGTGGTCGACGTCGCCGTGCTGTCCGCCACCGCCGTCGACAGCACGGGCGCGCTCTGCGCCAACGAGCTCGACGCGGAGATCAAGCGCGCGATGTCGGCGGCCGCTCGCCGGACGATCCTGCTCGTCGACTCGACGAAGATCGGCGCCCGCGCCCCCATCCGCTTCGCTTCCCTCAGTGCGATCGACCTGATCCTCACCGGATCCGCGGTGGACGCCGAGCGCCGGCGGCTGCTCGCCGGCGCGCGCCAGGTCGTGTACGCCGCCCTCCCCGAGGTCCGGTCGACCGGCACGGTCGCGGGCGGCGGATCGGGGGATGCGCGATGAGCGGCCTCTGGCTGGGGGTGGTCGCCGACGACGTCACCGGCGCCTGCGATGTGGCCGGCGGCATCGCGGCCGCCGGCGTTCCGACGAGCATCCGCCTGGGCGCACCGACCGGGCCGGCCGAGGACGAGCCGGACGACGACGGCTGCGTCGTGATCGGCCTGAAGATCCGCACGGCGCCACCCGAGCGCGCGGTCGCCGAGGCCTCCGCCGCCGCCGAGTGGCTGCTCGCCCGCGGCGCCCACAGCATCTACCAGAAGTACTGCTCGACGTTCGATTCGACCGATGCGGGGAACATCGGCCCCGTCGCCGACGCGCTCCTGCGGACCACCGGCGCAGCCCTCACCGTGGGCACCCCGGCGACCCCCGCGGCGGGCCGCACCCAGCGGGACGGCCTGCTCTACATCGGGGACCGGCTCCTCGCCGACTCCGCGATGCGCGACCACCCCCTCACGCCGATGCGGGACAGCGACGTGGTCGCGGTGCTGCAGCGCCAGACGGCGGGCACCGTGCGCCTCGTCGCGCTTCCCGACGTGGCCGCGGGCGGCGCCGCGCTCGCCACGACCATCGCTGCGGCGCAGGCCGACGGCGCGCGGCACGTGCTCGTCGACGCGGTCGGCGACGGCGACCTCGACGCCCTCGCCGCAGCCCTCGACGACCTTCCCCTGCGGATCGTGCCGGCCGGCGGCGCCGGCGTGGCCACCGCTCTGGCACGCCGGCACCCCGGCGCAGGCGCCGGAGCCCGCTCCGCGGCCGGGCCCGTGCTCGACGGGCGCCGAATCATCCTCAGCGGCAGCGGCTCCGCGCGCAGCCGAGAGCAGGTCGCGGCCTTCCCGGGGCCCGTCCTCATCCTCGACCCGCTCACCATCGCGAGCGAGGGGACGGGCGGACTCGAGTCCGCGCTCGACGCGGCGCTCGGGGATGGCGACGGACCCGTCCTCGTGTCAGCGACCGCGGAACCCGAGGCGGTCCGCGCGGTGCAGGATGCGCTCGGCCGGCAGGAGTCGGCCCAGCTCATCGAATCGACGCTCGGTCGGCTCGCCGCGCTCGCGGTGGAGCGGCTCGGCGTCCGGCGCCTTCTCGTGGCGGGCGGCGAGACCAGCGGTGCCGCCGTCGAAGCGCTCGGCCTCGACCGGCTGGCGGTCGCGGGCCTCGCCGCGCCCGGAGTGCCGTGGACAGTGGGCACCGCACACACCGTGACCGGCGCGCCCGCGGTCGCCCTGCTGCTGAAGTCGGGGAACTTCGGCGGGGTCGACCTGTTCACCACCGCGTGGGAAAGCGCACCATGACCGCCGCGGCGCGCGAGCGGCTCGTCGCGGCGGCACGCCAGCTGGCAGCGCGCGGCCTGTCGCCGGGCAGCACCGGCAATCTCAGCGTCCGCGTCGACGACCGCATCCTGATCACCCCGACCGGGTCGAGTCTGAGCAGGGTGCTTCCGGCCGACCTGGCGGAGGTCGATCTGGCGAGCGGTGCGGTGCTCGCCGGCCGCCCCTCCAAGGAGCTGCCGCTGCACCGGGCCGTCTACACCGAGCGTCCCGCGGGCGCGGTCGTGCACCTGCACTCGCCCTACGCGACGGCGATCGCCTGCCTGCCGCCCGGCGCGCACGGGGACGCCGCCCTGCCCGCCCTCACGCCGTACCGCGTGATGCGGCTGGGCCTCGTGCCGGTGGCCCCGTACGCGGCGCCCGGATCGCCCGATCTCGCCGAGGGGGTCCGCCGGCTCGCCGGTGCGCATCCCGTGCTGCTGCTCGCCTCGCACGGCCCGGTGGTCGCGGCCGCCGACCTCGACGGCGCGGTGGACCTCGCCGAGGAGCTGGAGGCGGCCGCGCAGCTCACCCTGCTCCTCGACGCCCGCCCGACGCGTCCCCTGACTCCGGAGCAGGTCGCGGCGCTCCCCCGCTCCTGACCGGCGTCCCGCACCCTCCCCTTCCCCTCTCGATCCCCGTTCCGAGGAACCGTTGTCCCCGTCCGACGACCTGCCGAAGCCGCCGACCACCCGCCCGCCGCTCGGCAGCGTGCCGCTCTTCCTGCTCTGGCTGGCGCGCCGGCAGCGCGGCACCCTGCTCGCCGGGGTGCTGTTCGGGGTGCTCTGGATGACCGCGCAGGCGATCTGGCCGCTCCTGCTGGGCCGCGCCATTGACGCGGCCACCCTGCCCGGCGGGTCCGTCGGCCCCTGGCTGCTCGCCCTCACCGGGGTGATGCTGGTGCAGGCCGGCGCCGGGGTGCTGCGCCACCGGACCGCCGTGGCGAACCGGCTGCGCTCCTCGCTCGGCGTCGCGCGTCTGATCGGCCACCACGCCGCCGACACCGGTCGGGCGATCACCGCCGACAAGACCACCGGCGAGATCGTGGCCACCGTCTCCGCCGACGCGAACCGGGTGGGCGCGATGTTCGACATCGTCGCCCGGCTGCTCGGCTCGATCGTGGCGTGGCTGCTCATCACCGGGATCCTGTTCACCTTCTCCGTCGAGCTCGGCCTCGTGGTCCTGCTCGGGGTCCCGGCCGCCACGGCGCTCCTCGCCGTGCTCGTCCGGCCCCTGCAGCGCCGCCAGCTCGAACAGCGGGCCGAGTTCGGCGCCCTCGCCACCCTCGGTGCGGACGCCGTCGCCGGCCTGCGCGTGCTCCGTGGGGTCGGCGGCGAGAAGGAGTTCGTGCAGCGCTACACGGATCGCAGTCAGCGGGTGCGGGCCGCCGGGGTGCGGGTCGCACGGGTGGCATCCCTGCTCGACGCCGCTCAAACCCTCCTTCCCGGACTCTTCCTCGCCGGGGTGGCCCTGTACGGCGCGCAGCTGGTGCTCGCCGGGGAGGCGACCCCTGGCGAACTGGTCACCCTGTACGGCTACGCGGCGTTCCTCGTGCTGCCGATCCGCACCGCCGTCGAGGCCCTCGGGGTCTTCACGCGCGGCGCCGTCGGGGCGCGACGCATCATGGACGTGCTCCGGGTCGAATCCGCCGTGCAGGATCCGGCAGACCCGATCGCCCCTCCGCCCGTCGGCTCCGAGCTGCACGACGTCGCCTCCGGGGTCACCATCCGGCCCGGGCTCCTCACCGCCATCGTCGACGAGAACCCGGACGCCGCGGCGGAGGTGGCCACCCGCCTCGGCAGGTTCGACGACCTCGCCGCCGCGGAGGCCCCGGTGCTCTGGGGCGGGGCGCCGCACACGAGCGTGCCGGTGCGGGCGGTGCGCAAGCGGATCGTCGTCAACGACGCCATGCCGCACCTGTTCCGCGGGTCGCTCCTCGACGGGCTCGACGTGCGGAGCATCCGGGAACCTGAGCTGGTCAGCACCGACACTGCGCAGCTGCGCCGGGTGGAGAGCGCGGTGGCCGCCGCCGCGGCGAAGGAGACGGTGGAAGCCCTCCCCCACGGCCTGCACGAGCTCGTCCCGGAACGCGGGCGGTCCTTCTCCGGCGGGGAGCGCCAGCGGCTCAGCCTCGCCCGCGCGCTCCTCACCGACGCCGAGGTGCTGGTCCTCATCGAACCGACGAGCGCCGTCGACGCGCGCACCGAGGCGCGGATCGCGGAGCGGCTCGCCGAGGCCCGGCGCGACCGCACCACTGTCGTGGTCACCGCGAGCCCGCTGCTGCTCGCGAGGGCCCAGCGCATCGCGGTCCTCTCGCACGGACGACTGGTCGGCGAGGGCCGCCATGCGGAGCTGCTCGCGCGCGACGACCCGGCCGCGCGGCTCTACCGGTCGATCGTGCTGCGCACCGCCGAGCCGAGAGGAGCGGACGATGCTGCTGCCGATCGCTGACACCGCCGACGTCCGGCGCACCGGCGCCCGCCTCATCGGCTCGCACCGGCTCGAGCTCGCCGTGGTGGTCGGGCTGCACACCCTCGCGGCCCTGGCGGGGCTGGTCGGGCCGCTGCTCATCGGCTCGATGGTGGACGCGATCACCCGGGGCACCGCGACCGAGACGTCGCTGCTGCAGGCCGCTTCCGTGCTCCTCGCCGCGGTGCTCGCACAGACCGTGCTCATCCGCTTCGCCCAGCTGCGCTCGATGGTGCTCGGCGAGACGGTCTTCGCGCGGCTGCGCGAGGAGCTGATGACCGCCGTCGGGCGACTGCCACTCGCCACCGTGGAGCGGGCCGGCACCGGCGACCTGCTCTCGCGCACCACCAACGACGTGGAGAGCATCGCGCAGACCGTGCGGTTCGGCGTCCCCCGGGTCCTCGTGGCGCTCGTCACCGCGCTGCTCACCGTGGGCGCCGCGTTCCTCACCAACGCGCTCATCGCGCTCGCGATGCTGGTCGGGGTGCCGCTCATCGTGGTCGGGGCGCGCTGGTACCTGAAGCGGGCGGGCACCGGCTATCAGCGGCAGCTCGCCTCCTTCGCGGTGCTCAGCGGCACCGTCACCGAGACGGTCGAAGCGGCGCGCACCGTGGAAGCGCTCGGCCTCGCGCCCGTCCGACGGGAGGAGGTCGACGCCGCCATCCGTGAGCGGCGCGACTCCGAACTGCAGACCCTGCGGCTCCGTTCCCTGTTCTTCCCTGTCACGGACCTCGGCTTCCTGCTGCCGGTGGTCGTCGTCGTGGCATGGGGCGGCTACCTCGTGGATCGCGGCGGCGCGACCATCGGCGACGTCACCGCGGTCGCCCTGATCGCCACTCAGCTGGTCCGGCCGATCGAGGAGCTGATTCTCTGGATGGACGAGATCCAGATCGGCACCACCGCACTGTCGCGCATCGTCGGCGTCGGCCAGGTTCCCCCGGACCGCACGGCGACCGGGCAGACGCCCGCCGATGAGCACGTCGCCGCCGTTGGCGTGCGCTACTCGTACCGCGAGGGCCACGACGTGCTGCACGGGGTGGACCTGGATCTCGCCGTCGGCGAGCGGCTCGCGATCGTCGGACCCACCGGTTCCGGCAAGTCGACCCTCGCGCGCCTCCTCACCGGCATCGACGGGCCGACAGGCGGGAGCGTGTCGGTGGGCGGCGTGCGCCTCGTCGACCTGCCCGTCGAGGAGCTCCGCTCGCACGTCGCGCTCGTCACCCAGGAGCACCACGTGTTCGTCGGCACCGTCGCCGAGAACCTGCGGCTCGCCCGACCCGCCGCGACCGACGACGACCTCGTGGAGGCACTGCGCGTGGTCGACGCCTGGCCGTGGGTGGCTGCGCTCCCGCACCGGCTCGACGAGCGGGTCGGCTCGGGTGGGCTCGTGCTCACGCCGGCGCAGTCCCAGCAGCTGGCGCTCGGCCGGCTGCTGCTCCTCGACCCGGCGACGCTCGTGCTCGACGAGGCGACGAGCCTCATCGACCCCGGGGCGGCCCGGGACCTCGAGCGGACGATCAACGCGGTGCTCCGCGGCCGGACGGTGGTCGCGATCGCGCACCGGCTGCACACCTCCCGCGACGCCGACCGGGTGGCCGTCATGCAGGCCGGCCGGCTGGTGGAGATCGGCACCCACGACGAGCTGATGGCTCTCGGCGGCGCGTACGCGGTCCTCTGGCGCAGCTGGAACTCCCGCTAGAACGCCTCCTGAAACAGCGAACTGCCCACTTCTGTCGCAGATCCGGGCGGGAACCCGACAGAAGTGGGCAGGTCGGGAGTGGGATCAGCCCTTCGTCGAGCCGGCGAGCAGGCCGCGGACGAAGAACCGCTGGAGGGCGAAGAACACGACCAGCGGCACGATCATCGCGATGAACGCACCCGCGGGCAGCAGGTAGGCGTTCCGGCCGAACGCACCGGTCAGCTCCGCCAGGGTGCGGGTGATCGGGGACGCTTCGCCGCTGGCGAAGATCAGCGCCACCAGCAGGTCGTTCCACACCCAGAGGAACTGGAAGATCGCGAACGACGCGATCGCCGGCACCGTGAGCGGCAGGACGATCCGCAGGAAGATCTGCCCGTGGCCGGCGCCGTCGACGCGCGCCGCCTCGATCACCTCACCGGGGATCTCCGCGATGAAGTTGTGCAGCAGGAAGATCGCCAGCGGCAGCGCGAAGATCGAGTGCGCGATCCACACCTGCGTGTACATGCCCGCGCCCTGGAACCCGGAGAACAGCTGGCCGCCCGCGGTGTCGAGGCCACGCGAGAACAGGCTGAGCAGCGGGATCAGCGTCATCTGGATCGGCACGATCTGCAGCGCGAAGACGATGACGAACAGCCAGTCCTTGCCCTTGAAGTCGATCCACGCGAACGCGTACGCGGCGAGAGCCGCGATGACGAGCGGGATCAGGGTCGCCGGCAGCGTGATCACGATCGAGTTGATGAACGACTTGATCAGACTGTCGTTGGCGAGGACGGTCTGGTAGTTCTCCAGCGTCAGGTCCCATTTGCCGAACACCTCCCACCAGCCGGAGCGGGTGATCTCCTCCTGCGGCCGGAAGGAGGTGACGAGGAGGCCGAAGGTGGGGATCGTCCACAGCAGCGCGATGATCAGCGAGGCGATGGTCGCGCCGCGGCTCGTGAGCCTGCGCTTGCTGCGCCGAACCGCGTTGCCGACATCGGCGCGTTCCACGGCGCCCCGGGTAGTCGTCGCGTCGGGCAGCGGCAGGTCGGCCGGCACGGTGGCGGTCATCGGATTTCCCTCTGCTTCTTGATGATGCGTGCGTTGTAGATGACGATCGGCAGCACCAGGATGAACAGCAGCACCGCGAACGCGGCGCTCCTGCCGCTCTCGAAGTTCTGCGCGAGGGTCACCATGTCGTTCGCAATGACTCCGGTATCCGGGTAGGCCGCACCCATCGTGCGGACGATGTCGAACACCTTCAGGGACGCGATCGAGATGGTCGTCAGCACGACCACCAGGGAGCTGCGGATGCCGGGGATGGTCACGTTGGTGAAGCGCTGCCAGGCGTTGGTGCCGTCGAGCTGAGCGGCCTCCACCTGCTCTGCGGGCACGCCCTTGATGGCGGCCGAGAGGATCACCATCGCGAATCCGGTCTGCACCCAGATCAGCACCACGATGAGCAGGAACGTGTTGAGCGGCACCTGCTGCAACCAGTTGACGGGGGTTCCGCCGAGCCACACCACGATCTGGTTGAGCAGGCCGTACTGGCTCTGCCCCGCCTCGCGGTAGCCGTACACGAAGCGCCAGATGATGCTCGCGCCGACGAAGGAGATCGCCATCGGCATGAAGACGAGGATCTTGAAGAACTTCTCGCCGCGGCTCTTGTCGATGAACACCGCGTAGGCGAGGCCGGCGATCGTGGACACGACCGGCACCACGAGCACCCAGATGATCGTGTTCCGGATCGTGACCAGGTTGTCCGGCTGGCCGAAGATCCAGGCGAAGTTCTCGAAGCCGACGAACCGGCCGCGGGAGCTCTGGAACGCCTGGATCATCGTGACGATGGTCGGGTAGACGAGGCCGACGAGGAGCAGGAAGATCGCCGGCGCGAGGAAGCCGATCAGCTGCAGCAGGTAGCCCTTGCCCTGACTCGAGCGGTAGTCGAGGAGGAACAGCGCGCCGCCCAGCACCGCGCCGATCCCGATCGCCCACCACACGGAGCCGAAGGTGAAGAGGATGACGGCCGGGACCAGCACCGCGACGGCGAGGCGCATGATCGTGTAGCCGCGGCCGCTGCGGGGGGCCACCTCGAGGAAGAACAGCAGCAGGCCGACCACGATGAGCAGGGCCAGGAGGAAGACGGGGATCTGCGCAAGGGGGGGAAGATCCCCCAGCCAGTTGAAGAAGTCTTTCAATGGTTGCATCTGGACGCCTTTCGAGCGCGACGGTGGACGCGAGGGCTACGCAGACGGGGCCGTGCGGCGAACCGCACAGCCCCGTCTGTCGAAGGGTATTACTCGGAGGGCCAGCCGGCCTCGATCGAGGAGAGAACATCCTCGGTCGGCGTTCCGTTGATCCAGTCGACCATGCCCGACCAGAACGTCCCCGCGCCCACAGCACCCGGCATGAGGTCCGAGGCGTCGAAGCGGAAGGTGGTCTCCGGGTCCTGCAGGATCGTGATCGCCTGCTGGAGGATGGCGCTCGACGCGTTCTCCGGATCGAGCCCGTTGTTGGCGCTGATCACGCCGCCGAGGGAGACCCGGCTGTTGGCCCACTCGGGGCTGGACAGGTACTCCTGCACCTTGATGGTGTCCTCATCGTTCGAGAACGCGGCAACGATCTCGCCACCACCGGTGACGGCGGAGGCGCCGGCCTCCTCACCCGGGGTGAGGAACGCCCACACGTCGCCATCCTCGGCAACCGTTCCGCCGGCGTCCGACAGGAAGCCGTCGAAGAACGACGCCTGGTGCGTCATCGGGCAGCGCCCGTCGACGACCGCGGTGGCGATGTCCGGGCCGAACGGCGTGCTGTTGATGCTCTCCACGCCGCCGATGCCCGCGTTGACGTACTCCTCGTTGAGGAGGATGTCACCGACGGCGTCAAACGCGCTCTGGATCTGCGGGTCGGTGAAGGGGATCTCGTTGGCGACCCACTCGTCGTAGACGTCCGGGCCGGCCTGACGGAGGACGAGGTCCTCGATCCAGTCGGTGCCCGGCCAGCCGGTGGCGGCGTCGGAGCCGAAGCCCGCGCACCACGGCTTGGTGCCGGAGGCGGCGATTGTCTCGTTGAGCGTCATCAGCTCGTCCCACGTGGTGGGGACCTCCCAGCCGTTCTCCGCGAACGTGGTGGGCGAGTACCAGATGAAGCCCTTGACGCTCGCCATCAGCGGGGCGCCGTACAGGGTGCCGTCGGTCGTGCCGTACGCGGCCCAGTCCTCGGACCAGTACTCGGCGACGTTGTCAGCGACGCCCTCGGGGGCGGGCTGCAGGTAGTCGCGGCGGGCGAGGTCGGACACGAGGCCCGGCTGCGGGGTGATCGCGAGGTCGGGAGTGTCGCCCGCCTGCGCCCGGGTGCCGATGATGTCCTCGAACTCCTGCGTGCCCTCGTACACGATGTCGATGTCGTTCTCTTCTTCCCAGTCCGCCCACGACTCTTCGAGCAGCTCTGCCTCGGTGTCGATGATCGTTCCCAGGATGGTGACGGTGCCGTCGGCTTCGCCGACGTCGCCGGGGCCCTCGCCTCCGCCGGAGCCGCCGCTCGTGCAGCCGGTGAGCACGAGGCCCATCGATGCCGCGGCGATGATCGGAATGCTGTAACGGCGGCGCAAGGACTGCCTCATCGTTTCTCCTCTTCGTCGAGATGGAGCCCGCCCCCGAGGGGGCGGCCTCGGACCGAGACTAGGCCCGCGTCCTCCCGGCACTCAACATCATGGGAGCGCTTTCAGGTGTCGTGTCCGAATCGATATCGAAGGGCTTCCGGCGGGGTTCGCCGGGGACGACGAAGGGGCGCCATCCCTGGTGGGATGACGCCCCGGGCAGAGTGCCTCGTCGTGCTCCCGCTCGGGAGCACGACGAGCAGTCGCTACTTGAGGGTGACGGTCGCGCCGGCAGCCTCGAGCTGAGCCTTGGCCTTCTCGGCGGTCTCCTTGTTGGCGCCCTCGAGCACCGGCTTGGGAGCACCGTCGACGAGCGCCTTCGCCTCACCGAGGCCGAGGCTGGTGAGCGCGCGCACCTCCTTGATGACCTGGATCTTCTTCTCGCCCGCGGCCTCGAGGACGACGTCGAAGGAATCCTTCTCCTCGACCTCCTCGGCCGCGCCGCCGGCGCCGCCGGCAGCAGGGGCACCAGCGGCCGCGACGGGCGCGGCGGCGGTGACCTCGAAGGTCTCCTCGAACGTCTTCACGAACTCGCTGAGCTCGATGAGGGTCAGCTCCTTGAACGCGTCAAGCAGCTCGTCGGTCGACAGCTTTGCCATCGTTATCTCCTTGTTGTTTCAGGTTCTTCGGGTTGATGTTCCGCGGCCGGTCAGGCGGCGGACTCCTGCTTCTCGCGCAGTGCGTCGACCGTGCGGACGGCCTTCGACAGCGGCGCGTTGACCGTGTAGGCGGCGCGGTACAGCAGGCCCTTGGCGGCGCCGGCGACCTTGGCCAGCAGCACCTCCTTGGACTCGAGGTCCGCGAGCTTGGTCACCTCGTCGGCGCTCAGCGGAGCACCGTCGAAGTAGCCGCCCTTCACGACCAGCAGAGGATTCGCACGGGCGAAGTCCCGCATGGCCTTCGCGACGGCGACGGTGTCGCCGTGCACGAATGCGATCGCGGACGGCCCCACAAGCTCCTCGTCGAACGACGAGATGCCCGCTTCGTTGGCCGCGATCTTGGTCAGCGTGTTCTTCACCACGGCGAACGTGGCGTGCTCGCCGATGGCCGTGCGCAGCTGCTTGAGCTGGGCCACCGTGAGCCCGCGGTACTCGGTCAGCAGTGCGGCGTTCGAGTTCCGGAAGTTATCCGTGAGCTCGGCGACCGTCGCTTCCTTCGTCGCCATGGGACTCCTTTACGTATCGTGTGACCGTCGAGCGGGCAGAAAAAAGGCCCCGGCGCACGCGCACGGAGCGATTCCCCTTTCGGAGGCACTTCGATACACCTGCGCAGGCCCTCGCTTCCGCGAGCCTTAGGCGACGGTCCCG
>JAODAX010000049.1 GCA_025463675.1 Naasia sp.
AACGGCAGCCGCATGGCGTCCGCCACACCCTCTGCGGGGACCGCCCGCCACGGCGGAGGCCTCAGACACCGGCTCCATCGGCGGGCGGCTTTATGCGCAGCGGCTGCGCCGGCGAGCGCACCGCGCCCGGCTGCCGTCAGGAGCGCTGGGCTGCGGCTAGCTAGACGTCGGCCGAAGAGGTCGCGTTGCCGGCGCTCGCGGCGGTCGGCCGTGCTTGGGGATCTGGGGGACCGGGCTGCGGCAGCGGGGCCGGCCTGCCGAGGTGATAACCCTGCACGTAGGCGACGCCCAACCCCCGAAGTGTGATGAGCTCTTCTTCGGTCTCGACACCCTCGGCGACGATGTCGGCCCCAATCTCCTGGGCGAAGCCCACGAGCGAGGTGGTCAGGGTGCGCCGCACGAAGTCGACGTTGCAGCGCCGAATCAGGTCTCGATCGAGCTTGATGATGTCGGGGCCGAGCTGGAGTATGTGCCGGAACGAGGCGAACCCCGCGCCTGCGTCGTCGACGGCGACACGCACGCCGTGGCGTCGCAGCCGGTCGATGGCGAGTCGCAGGTCGTCATAGGACTGAACGTGAAGGTGCTCGGTGACTTCGACGACGCACCGGCTCCCGCCGTGCCGAAGGAGCGAGAAGAGCTCCTCGGAAACGAGCACGGCCGGGCTGACGTTCAGGCTGAGATAGCACGGCTGGGGGATGCTCGGGAGCAGCTCGAGTGCCGCTTCGACGGCGGCGAGCTCCAGTTCGGCACCCAGCCCAGCGTCACGAGCGTCTCGGAACCAGGCGTCCGGCGGGCGACCGTCAGCGAAGCGGGCGAGCGCCTCGTAGCCGGCGAGCGCGGGGTCCCCGGCGACCGAGAAGATCGGTTGCGCGAACATCGTGAGATCGCCGACGTGGATGCAGCGCCGGACACGTGCCTGTAGCGCAGCCTGCTCATTCGCGGTGGCCCGGTCCTTGGCCCGGTACTCCTCAAGGCTGTCTTCGGCATCCTGAAGCCGCACCGCTTCCAGGATCGCCCGCCGCCGGCGTCGCAGCAGGGGCACCGCCGCCACGCCGACGAACAGGGCGGCCACGTGATTGTCGAAGGCGTTGCCCGAGAAGGGCCTGGGGATCTCGTCTCCCTGAACCACGTTCACGAGGAGGTCGGCGCCCATGCTGCCGGTCCAGGTCGCTACCGCGAACGCGATCGCCGCGACCCAGGTACGGGTGATCGCTCCACTCACTTGATCCTCCTACGCGGCGTGCCGAGGGCCGCAAGGGTGCAATGCGGCGAGCGCACCGCCGGCGGCTCGGCGCTGCACCCGCTCGCGGAGTTGGCATCGCGATGCTAACGAGGCCTGGGATCTTCGTGAGCTTGCCACCCCGTTGATAGCGACCGAGATCCGGTAATCCATGTCGGACGACATGCCGCCCCTCCGCTGAACACCGTGAGGATGCCGAGCGTGATCTCCGGCGACTGATGCACCATCTCAGCGAGGACTGCTGGCATACGGGGGCAGCTGGCCTTCATCTGTCGTGATCTTTGCCGTCATGGGGGCGCCGGGGCATGCAATGGCGGGTGGGCTGACGGGTTGCCTCGGAACGCACCCCGGGGGCTTGAGGCTGTCGGCCGGCGCCAGGTCGACCTCGACCCCGAGGATCCGGCGCAGCTCACCCTCGAGGGCCTGCAGCGGAAACAGAACCTTCCACGGGTGGCCGCTTGGAGCAGCACAACACTCCCTTGGCGGTACGGCAGCGATGGCAATTGCGGAGCAGCCATGGCGAACCTCGCCACGAGCGGACCCGACGGCCGAGGACCGGACTACCAGGCGCGAGACAGAGCCGATGACGGCTTCCTGGCCCTTCAAGATCCAGGTTCCCTGCGGACCTCCTGCGGACTGGACGGGCCTACGACGTCTGTGACTGCGGGTCTACCGCGCTCTCCCAGTTGAAGCGGCAATCCACGTTGCCGGCGCCACTGAGGGCCGTGTCTCAGCGGAAGCTGGGCCGCTTCGTCTGCAGCGCTGCTGCTGCCAGCGCTACGGCCGCCGCTGCCGCGATGGACGGCTTCGGAGCCCATCGCAACGCGGCGACGGCGAGATCGGGCGGCGCGTCCCGCTGCGGATCCGACGCCGGGCCAGCCGCGGCCGGCGCGATGTCCGATGCCCTTCCGGCGAAGGCCTGCAGCATCGCGGGGACGAAGGCAGCCAGGTCCTGCGGCCCTCTGCTCGTGACGAGGTTGCCGTCGCGCACGCTGTCCTGATCGAGCCAGGTGGCGCCCGCGTTCACCAGATCATCGCGAATCCCGGGCCAGGAGGTGAGGGTCCGCCCCTCGAGCAGCCCGGCCGACGCGAGAACCCATGGCCCGTGGCAGAGCGTGGCGATCGGCTTGCGCGCCGCATCGAACTCCTGCACGAAGCTGCGCGCAGCTGCGTCCTGCCGGAGCAGGTCTGGGTTGATGAAGCCGCCAGGGAGCAGCAGCGCGTCGTACGCGGCCGGGTCCGCCTCACGGATCGTCTTGTCGACCCGGACCCGCTTGGCCGGCATGTGCAGGTTCACGCCGCGGATGCGCCCGGGCCGGATCGAGACGACGTCGACGTCGGCGCCGGCCCGCTTCAGCGCGCGCATCGGGACCGTCAGCTCGACCTTCTCGAACCCGTCCGTCGCCAAGGCCGCGATCCGGCGGCCCTTCAGCAGCTTTCCCCTGCGCATGCGGTCCTCCTGCGTCGCGGCGCCGCGGGGTG
>JAODAX010000082.1 GCA_025463675.1 Naasia sp.
GGCAGGGGGTGACCACCGTGACGACCGACTCGTATCCGTTCGATGGCCGTCCGGCCCTGCCCGGGTGGGCGCACTCGTTGGCCGAGCTGGAGATCATCGAGGAGGAGGCGCGGTACGCGATCGCGCAGCGCTACCGGTACGTCGCGGGGCCGTGGCGGCTGTTCGCGGCCAAGGTCGGCCCGGCCGGGGCGTTGGACAGCTCCAGCATGCCGGCGCGGTCGTTCCGGCTCGAGATCGCCACGATCCTCTCCATCCCGGAGGTGACGGCGCCGAACCTGATCGGTCGGGCTCGGGTCCTACCGTTCTCGCCGGAAACCGCTGCGCCGATCAGGCGCTCGAGCCGGCCGCCCAGTCGTCGATCTGTCGCTCCACGTCCCGGCCCAGCTCGTCGAGGCGTTCGCGCAGGCCCTCGAACACCCCCCATTGGTCCGCTTCGAGCCGCTCCTGCTCGATTCGCTCCTTCTCCGCCTGCACTCGGGCCAGTTCCGCCTGCTCGTCCGCGATCGCGGAGTCCAGGTCGGCGCGGATCACCTCGATCGCAGTGAGCAGCACGCGGTACTTCGCGCTCGTCACCCGGTCGTCGAGGGCCGCCGCGTCCAGGTCGGCGGCCGTCGCCTCAAGGCTCGTCACCGCGCCCGCGTAGTCGGTGACGGCAGCGGCAGTCGCTGTGGCGAGCACGTCGCCCCGCATTTGCACGGTCAGCTCATCGGTGAGACCCTCGCCCTCGATCGCCGCCGCTAGTTCGGCAAGGTGCACGCCGAGGTCGCCCTCCACCGCGGGGTAGACGGGTGGCGGCTCCGCCGGCCCCGGCGTCACCCATGCCTCGATCGTCGGCCAGGCCGCGAGCACCCCCGCGCCGCCCGCACCGAACACGAGCACGAGCGCGGTGATCCAGGCGGCCGCATGCCGCCTCCGGCGGGCCGGGCTGGGCGGTGCCGACACGGCGGGAGCCGCAGCCGGCGACGGAGGGACGGTGCCCGGCAACAGCACGGTCGGGTCCTCGCGCGGAGCGGTGAACACCCGCGTGGCCGCGGTCGGCGCCGCGAGAGCGGGCGGCAGGACCCGCGTGCGCGGATCGGGCGGGGGCGGTGCCGCCGGGAGGGCGCCCGCGATCGCCTCCGACGTCCAGCGCCGCAGCCGGTCCCGCACCTCGCGTGCGCTCGGCCGGTCCTCGGGGTCGAGCGCGGTCATTGCGGCGACCAGGTCCTCGTCGGCGCGTTCCAGGCCCGCCGGAAGCCGCGGCGCCCGGAGCGTGCGCGCCGCCATGCTCGCCGTGCCGGTGCCGCGGAATGGCCGCTCGCCGGTGAGCCCCTCGAGCAGCACCAGCCCGAGCGAGTAGACGTCGCTGGCCGGGCCGACCTCGTCGTCGGTCACCTGCTCCGGGCTGAGATAGGCGGCCGTGCCGATGATCCCACCCACCTGGGTGAGGCGGGACTCGTCGACGATGCGGGCGATGCCGAGGTCCGCCAGTTTGGCCCGCAGACCGCCCTCGCCGTCCCGGGCCACCAGGATGTTCTCCGGCTTGATGTCGCGGTGCACGATGCCGCGCGCCGCGATGTAGGCCAGCGCGTCGGCGACCTGCGCGAGGAGTGCCGCCAGCTCGCCGGCCGGCAGCTCGTCCTCGGCGAGGAGCTCCGCGAGGTTCGGCCCGTCCACCAGCTCGAGCACCAGATACGCGGGCTCGCCTGCATCTCCCGTGCTGGCGTCGTGCAGGGTGACCAGCGAGCCGTGGCTGAGGGCCGCCAGCATCCGCGTCTCCGACCGGACCCGGCGCAGATCCTGCGCATCGGCGACGTCCGGACGGAACAGCTTGATCGCCACATCTCGGGACAGCCGGTCGTCGTGGGCGAGATGCACGGTCGCCATCCCGCCGACGCCGAGGACAGGCCCTAGCGTGTACCGGCCGCCGAGCACGGTGCCCGGAGGCGCGAGCACCCGGGTTTCGGTCACGGGGGTCCCTCCTTCACCGGGGGTGTCCTGGGTAGCACTCGCACCTGCGAGGGCACCGGACTGACGGGCTAGTTGGCGCTTTCCTGCGGAGCCGTGACCCCGGTCGCCGCGGGGTTGCCTTCGCCTGCGGGCGGTGCCGGCGGCACCGGCTCGGTCGGCGTCGGCGCGGACGCGCTCGGGGAAGGCGTCAGCGTCGGCGCGGGTGACGTGGAGGGGGGCGCCTGAGTGGGCTGCGGTGTCTGAGGCGGCGGCGCAGGCTGTGACGGCGCGGGAGCCGGCTCTTCCGGTTCCTCCGGAGCGGGCTCCTCGTCGTCCGGGGCCGGGACGGGGGTCTTCGTGCCGGTGTTCCCGGAGTAGGTGCGAGTGGGGATGGGCGTCGCGCCCGGCGTCGGCTTCGGAGCGCCAGCGTCCTCGAGCTCCTTCACGAGCGCCTCGATGGAGTCGATGATCTCCGCGTGTCTGCGCTCCGACAGGTCGTCGCGGTCCACTGCGGCGTCCGCCTGATCCCGGACCACCTGAAGCGCCGCCAGCGCGGTGGCGGCGTCGCCGCCCGCCACAGCCGCGGTCACGTTGTAGACGGCCACCTGCAACGCGTCCGAGGTGGCCGGCGTGATCGCGCTGCCGCTGCCGCTGCAGGCGGCGAGCACCAGCACGGCACCGATGGCGAAAAAGGCCTTCACGCGCTTCACGGTTCGACGCTCCTCTGCAGGTCTTCGAGCAGCTCGCCCACCTCGCCGCCCACCACCGGGTAGTCGGTGGAGAGCGGAGGCTCAGGGGCGAAGAGGGTGAAGGCGAGCATCACGATGATTCCGATCAGCACGAGGGCTGTGCCGACGAGCGCGACGATCCCGATGCGCTGGCGCTTGCGGTGCGCGCGCACCGCCTCCGACTGCCCGGTGGGCGGGCGCACGGCGGCGCCCATTCCGGTCGGGAACGGGCCGGTGCCGGGGAACAGAGCCCCGGTGTTCGCGCCGGTCTGAGTCGGCGACGTCGCCGGCGCGAGGCCCGGGTACATCGGGTTGGTGGCGGGCGCGGCGATGCCGGCCGGGTAGCCGATGGCCGGCGTGATCGGGGCGGTTCCGTTCATCGGCGTGACCGGCAGGATCGCCGTGCCGTTGGTGGGCACACCGCCGACGATGGGCGACGACTGGGTGGGGCTCCCCGGCGTGGCCGCCCAGCGGCGCAGCGCGTCCTCGGCCTGGGCCGCGCTGACCCGCGCCGCCGGGTTGAGGGCGGTCATGGCAGCGAGCAGCGACCAGTCGGCCTCGCGCAGCCCGGAGGGAAGGTCGGGCGCGCGCACGGTGCGTGCGGCCGCCGACTCGGACGGCGTCCCGGGGAACGCCTTCCGGCCGGTGAGGGCCTCGACCAGCACCAGTCCGAGCGAGTAGATGTCGGTGGCGCTGTCGATCGCGCCGCCGTTCACCTGCTCGGGGCTGAGGTAGGAGACGGTGCCGAGCACCGTGCCGGCCGTCGTGAAGTGGGTGGCGTCGGCGATCCGCGCGATGCCGAGATCGGCCAGCTTCGCCACGATCCGGCCGTCCTCGTCTCGCCGAACGAGGATGTTGGCGGGCTTCACATCGCGATGCACGATGCCCCGTCGGTGGATGTGCGCGAGCGCGCCGGCGACCTGTGCGCAGACCAGGATCGACTCGCGGGCGCTGATCCGGCGCTCGGCGATGAGCTGGGCGAGGTCCTCGCCGTCGACGAGCTCCATGACCAGGAACGCCGTGGTCCCGTCCGCGCTCAGGTGCGCGTCGTGCAGCGTGACGAGGTTGGGGTGGTTCACGCTGCCGAGGATCTTCATCTCGGCCTCGATCCGGCGGGGATCGTTCGCCTCGCTGAGTTCGGGCCGGAACACCTTCACGGCCACGTCGCGGTCGAGCACGAGATCGTGGGCGCGATGCACCTCGGCCATCCCGCCGACGCCGACACTGTTCTGGAGTTCGTAGCGGCCGCCGAGGATCTCCCCGCTGCCCAGACCGGGCCAGGTACTCGTCACGGGTGCTCGCTTTCGCAGGAAGACTTCATGCTACCGACGGGCTCCGGTCGAGACGAGGGCTGGTCATCCTTTGCCCGGGCCCATTCCGTTCCCCCTGCCCTTGTTCCCCTTATTGCCGTCGCCCTTGTCGTCGTCCCCTTTGTCGTCGTCCTCGTCGTCATCGGAGCCGCCGTTGTTCGCCGCCGCTTCCTCCGCCGCGCGCTGCGCCTCCGCGGCGATCCGCTGCGCCTCCGCTTCCGCGGCGATCCGCTGCTGCTCCGCGGCCGCGGCCTGCTCCCGGGCGATGCGCGCGGCTTCCTCGGCGGCGAGGCGTTCGGCCTCCGCGATCGCCGTCTCGAGGTCCGCCCGCACGCCGGCGATCGCGGTGAGGATCTGCAGATAGCGCTCCTGCGTCACGAGGTCCGCGTCGCGGGCTGCGTCGAGGCGGACCCGGACGGCGTCGAGCTCGGTGAGCGCGTCGGCGAGCCGGTTCTCTGCTGCGGCGGTCGACACGGCGAGCACCTCGTTCTGCAGCCGGGCCGCGGCCGACGGCACGAGGTCCGGCTGGGGCGCGCAGCCGGCGAGCAGCAGCACGCCGGCGAGCACGATTCCGATGGGGTGTCTCATGGGTTCACGCTCTCCTGCAGCTCGTCCAACGATTCGCCGAGCTCGCCCTCGAGGACCGGGTAGGTGGGCGAGGGCACGGGTTCCTCCGGTGTCGCAGATGGCGCGAGGAACGCGGCCGCGGCCAGCGCGGCGGCGAGCGTCAGGACACCGGCGGTGAGCAGCACTCCGCGCCCGCGGCGGGGTCGCTCGACGGAATCCTCATCGACCGCCACCGCCGCGGTCGGGGCGGGAAGAGGGCCGGTCGCCGTCACGTCCGCCGCCGTTGGAGGTGAGGCGTCGCCGGGTTCGGTTCCCGCATCGGGGAGGGGGAGGGTGCGGGTGGGCGTGGGCCCCGCCCGGGTGGGGGCGAGGTCCGCTGTGGCCTCGCCGCTCGGTTCGGGCGACGCCACCCGGAAAGGCCCGGGGGACGCCCAGCGCGCGAGCCGATCGGCGACAGCAGCGGCGCCGGGCCGCAGCGCCGGATCGACTGCCGTCATCCCGGCCAGCAGGTCGGCGTCGTCCGGGGTGAGTCCCTCCGGTAGGCGCGGCGACCGCACGGTGCGCGCCGTCAGCGACTCGGCGCGGGTGCCCCGGTAGCAGGGCTCCCCGGTGAGGGTTTCGAGCAGCAGCAGCCCCAGCGAGTAGACGTCGCTACCCGGGGTGGGCGGCTCGCCGTTCACCTGCTCCGGGCTGAGGTACGCGGCGGTGCCGATGATGGTGCCCACCGCGGTCATCCGGGTGCCGTCCACGAGTCGCGCGATACCGAGGTCGGCGAGCTTCGCCTCGATGCGCACGCCGTCGCGGCGGATCAGCACGTTCGCGGGCTTCACGTCGCGGTGCACGATCCCGCGGGAGTGCACGTGCGCGAGGCCGAGCGCCACCTGTCGGGCCACCTCGACGGCTTCCGCGGTCGTCAGGTCCTGGACCTTGCCGAGGTCCGGCCCGTCGACGAGCTCCATGACGAGGTAGGCGGGCGAGCCGTCGTCGCCGGAGGCCGCGTCGTGCAGGGTGACGAGGGCGGGGGAGTTGACGCTCGCCAGGAGGCGCATCTCGGCGGTCACCCGGCGGGGATCGCCGGCCGCCTGAACGTCCGGCCGGAACACCTTGACGGCCACGTCGCGGCCGAGGACGAGGTCGTGCGCCCGGTGCACGACCGCCATGCCGCCGCGGCCGAGCTCGCCGTCAAGACGGTAGCGGCCGCCGAGCACGATCGCCTCCGGCGCGGTGCGCGCCTCGGTCACGTTGTCCTCCCGGGTCGGATCGGGACGAGTCTACCGAGCGGGGGTGACGCCGGGATCGGGGGTTGCGATCGTGGCGCACGGCTCCCTCCGAGACGCGGCGCCCTAGTGTTGCCGGGTGGACACGGTCCTGCTCTATCTCCTCGGCGTGCTCGTCATCGTCGTCGGACTCGCGCTGTCGATCGCGCTGCACGAGATCGGGCACCTGGTCCCCGCGAAGCTTTTCGGGGTCAAGGTCACCCAGTACATGATCGGGTTCGGCCGCACCCTGTTCTCCGTCCGCCGCGGCGAGACCGAGTACGGGGTCAAGGCGCTCCCGCTCGGCGGGTACATCTCGATGATCGGCATGTTCCCGCCCGCCCGGCCGGGCGGCAGGATGCGCGAGGCGAGCACCGGGTTCTTCAACACGATGGTGCAGGAAGCCCGCGACACCAGCGAGAAGACGATCGCGGACGGCGAGGACGGCCGCGCCTTCTACCGGCTGCCCGTGTGGAAGCGGATCATCGTCATGCTGGGCGGGCCGGCCATGAACCTCCTCCTCGCGATCCTCTTCTACGCGATCGTCCTGACGGGCTTCGGCACCGCCCAGGCCACGACCACCATCGGATCCGTGTCCGAGTGCGTGCTGCCCGCGACGAGCGAGCGCACCGCGTGCGCCGCGGACGACCCGGCGGCGCCCGGTGCCGCCGCCGGCATCCTGCCCGGCGATACCCTGCTCGAGGTCGACGGCGCCCGCGCCGAGTCGTGGGAGCAGGCGACTGCCCTGATCCGCGACTCGGCGGGCGAGCCGCTCGACATCGTGGTGGAGCGGGACGGCGAGCGGGTGGAAGTCACCGCGACGCCGCTGCTCACCGAGCGCCCCGTCGCCGGCGAGAACGGCGAGGCGCTCCTCGACGCCGACGGCGAGCTCGTCACCCGCGAGGTCGGCTTCCTCGGCATCGGCCCCACCTCGGAGCTGGTGCCGCAGCCGGCCACCGCCGTCCTGCCGATGGTCGGCCAGAACATCACCGCGGTGGCGGGCATCATCCTCGACCTGCCGCAGCGCCTGATCGACGTCGCCGAGGCGGCGTTCGGCCCGGGGGAGCGCGACCCGAACGGCCCGGTCAGCGTCGTCGGCGTGGGCCGGCTGGCAGGCGAGATCGCGAGCCTTGACGAGGCGCCCATCGCGTCCCGGGTCGCCAGCCTGCTCGGCATTCTCGCCTCCCTCAACGTCGCGCTGCTCGTGTTCAACCTGGTGCCGCTTCTGCCGCTCGACGGTGGACACGTCGCCGGGGCGCTGTGGGAAGGCATCCGCCGGTTCTTCGCGCGGCTGTTCCGCCGGCGCGATCCGGGCCCCGTCGACACGGCCAAGCTGATGCCGGTGACGTTCGCCGTCGTCATCGTGCTCGGGGCGATGAGCGCCCTGCTCATCTACGCCGACATCGTGAAGCCCATCTCGGTGCTCTGACCGGCGCCGCCGCTCTGCTGTGCCGCGTACTCCGCGCGGGGTACCTCGATGGCGCCGCTCGGCGGGTCCGCGGCCAGGGCCCCCGCCGCTAGCATCGCGACATGTTCGAGTCCGCGGCGGCGCGGCCCGGGACCCGCTTGCGCGACTCGTCGGGACGTCCTGCTCTCATCCGGAGTCACGCGGCTCTGCTGCGCCGGGTGGCGGACGGCGACCGCCCGGCACGCTCGCAGCACGCGCTCGACGCCCCCACCGAGCGCGAGGTCGACGTGCTCCGGCTGGCCGCCGAAGGACTCGGCGACGAGGACATCGGACCCCGGCTGTTCCTCAGCCCGCTGACGGCGAAGACGCACGTGTCCCGCATCCTCACCAAGGTCGGCGCGCGCGATCGGGTCCAGCTGGTGGTGCTCGCCTAGGAGAGCGGCCTCGCCCCGCCCGGCTGGCAGTGAGCGGAACAGGCGCTTAGGCGCAGCGGGGTACGGCGCATTGGTCCTGTTGCCGGACCCCCCGCGAGGCGCTCCCCGGCGGACCCTGAAGGCGACGTCGGCGCTCGTGCCGACGCGAGCGACTCCCGGGGAGATCTCATGCTCCTCCTGCTTCCCGCCGCGACCGAACTGGTGCGCTGGAGCGGAGGCGGTCCCCGGCTTCGGCGGGGGGCTGGTCTTCCGGCTGCTCTGGTTGGCGCTGTTCGTCCTGCTGATCGTCGTGCTCGGCCGGCGCTGGCGGCACGGGCCGCCGTGGGCGCAGGCCCGCGCGGCATCCGGCACCCGGTCCGCCGAGGGCACGATCGCCGAGCGTGTCGCCCCGGGCGACATCGACGGGGTCGACTACCGCGCCCGCCTCGAGGTGCTCCGCCAACCGGGAGATGCCGCCGTCGCGCTGATCCGCGACTTGGCGACCGGCGCGCGTGCGCCCCGATGCGCCCGGGCCGTTCGATCAGTTACCCGGCGTAGGCTTCGGGCGTGCCTGCAGTGAACATCGGTATGCCCGCGTCCGCCCCCGAGGTGCTCGCCCCCCGGCGCAAGTCGCGGCAGATCCGCGTCGGCAAGGTGCTGGTCGGCGGCGACGCCCCGGTGAGCGTCCAGTCCATGACGACCACGGCGACCACCAACATCAACGCGACGCTCCAGCAGATCGCCGAGCTCACCGCGTCCGGCTGCGACATCGTGCGGGTCGCTGTGCCCAGCCAGGACGACGCCGATGTGCTGCACATCATCGCGAAGAAGAGCCAGATCCCGGTCATCGCCGACATCCACTTCCAGCCGAAGTACGTCTTCCAGGCGATCGACGCCGGCTGCGCCGCGGTCCGCGTCAACCCGGGCAACATCCGCAAGTTCGACGACCAGGTCGGCGCCATCGCCAAGGCGGCGAAGGACGCCGGCGTGAGCCTGCGCATCGGCGTGAACGCCGGCTCGCTCGATCCGCGCCTGATGCAGAAGTACGGCAAGGCCACCCCGGAGGCGCTGGCCGAGAGCGCCCAGTGGGAGGCGAGCCTGTTCGAGGAGCACGACTTCCACGACTTCAAAATCTCGGTCAAGCACAACGACCCGATCATCATGGTGAAGGCCTATCGGCTGCTCGCCTCGATGGGCGACTGGCCCCTGCACCTCGGCGTCACCGAGGCCGGCCCCGCCTTCCAGGGCACCATCAAGAGCGCCACCGCGTTCGGCATCCTGCTCGCCGAGGGCATCGGCGACACCATCCGCGTCTCGCTGTCCGCCCCGCCGGTCGAAGAGGTGAAGGTGGGCCTGCAGATCCTGCAGTCGCTGAACCTCCGCGAGCGCAAGCTCGAGATCGTCTCCTGCCCGAGCTGCGGGCGCGCCCAGGTCGACGTCTACTCGCTCGCCGACTCCGTGACGGAGGGCCTGCAGGGGATGAGCGTGCCGTTGCGGGTCGCCGTCATGGGCTGCGTCGTGAACGGCCC
>JAODAX010000062.1 GCA_025463675.1 Naasia sp.
ACCCCGCCGCCGCTGCCGCAGCAGCTGGCGGCGCCTCTCCTCGAGCTGCGCTCCGCGGCGCCGGGCGAGCATATCGTCACCGTGCGCGTCGCGCCGGACGCCCTCGGCCCGGTCACGGTGCGGGCGCACGTCACCGCCGACGGGATGCGCGTCGAGCTGTTCGCGCCGAACGACACGGCCCGCGATGCGCTCCGCGCGATCCTGCCCGATCTCCGCCGGGACCTGGCCCAGTCCGGCCCGGGCACCAGCCTCGGCCTCGGCGCCGGCGACGGCGGAGGCCGGGGCGAGCGCCAGGAGGCTCCGCCGCCGCGCGGCGCCGCGTTCGCCGCTGCGGACCTGCCGCCGGCACCCCGGGGCGCGCCCGCCGCACGTCCCCACGATTCCCGTTCGATCCTCGATGTACTCGCCTAGTCAGGAGAGCTGATGCCCGTCGACACCGTTCCCGCAGCAGGGACCTCGCTGTACGCGGGGGCCACGGCGCGTGCGCCCAAGCAGGTCATGGACGGCGAGATGTTCATGTCGCTGCTCGTGACCCAGCTGCGCAACCAGGATCCGAGCTCGCCCATGGACACCAACGGGATGATCCAGCAGACCGCCCAGCTGGCGTCGATGGAGCAGCTCACGTCGCTCACCTCGATGACGAAGGACGGCTACGCGCTTCAGCAGCGCATCGCCGCCGCCTCAATTCTGGGCCGGGAGGTGTCCTACCTGGACGCCGACGGAGCGAGCCTCACCGGCGTCGCCTCCAGCGTTTCCTTCGCCGCCGGCAGCCCCACGGTGCGAGTCGGCACCGCGGACGTGCCGCTCGCAGCGCTCACGGTGATCGGCTTCGCCGGCACCGCACGCACCGACTGATCTCCTCCTTCTCCTCTTCAGAAAGGCTCTGCCATGCTCCGCTCGCTTTACTCCGGGATCTCCGGACTGCGTGCCCACCAGGCCATGCTCGACGTGACCGGCAACAACATCGCCAACGTCAACACCACCGCCTTCAAGGGGTCGAACGTGCTCTTCCAGGACACGCTCTCCCAGATGGTGACAGGCGCCCGGCTCGCCGGCGGCGACATCGGCGGCAGCAACCCGTCGCAGGTGGGCCTCGGCGTCCAGGTGGCGGGGATCTCCACGAACCTCACGCAGGGCTCGACCCAGTCCACCGGCCGGAACACCGACATGATGATCTCCGGCGACGGGTACTTTGTCACCCGCTCTGCTGGCGAGACGCTGTACACCCGCGCCGGCGCCTTCAACTGGGACTCGCTCGGCCGCCTCACTTCCCCGGATGGCGGGCTCCTGCAGGGCTGGACCGCGGTGAACGGCGAGATCACCACCGGCGGCACCGTCGGCCCGATCCTCATCCCGCTCGGCACGGTCAGCCCCGCCAAGCAGACGAACGCGGCCGCCGTCTCCGGCAACCTGCCCTCGGACTCTGAGAACGGCACCGTCATCAAGCGTGACGTGCAGGTCTTCGACGAGGTCGGCAACGCCCGCACCCTGTCGCTGTCCTTCACCTTCAGCAAGGCGGACGGCAGCTGGGCGATGTCCGCGACTGACGGGACATCGTCCGACGCGGGGACGCTCGAGTTCACCGACGGCGTCGCGACCGGCGGCACGGAGTTGACGGTCGGCAACGTTCGGCTCGATCTCGCGAGCGTGTCCAGCTTCGCGCAGCTGAAGACGGTCGGCATCGTCCGTCAGGACGGCCAGCCGGCCGGCTCGCTGCAGTCGTTCAACATCTCCTCGGACGGCACCCTCGTTGGCTCGTTCAGCAACGGCGCCACCGAGCCGCTCGCCCGGCTCGCGCTGGCGACCTTTGTGAACCCGAGCGGCATGGAGAAGGCCGGCGGCTCGTCCTACCGCGCCTCGGTGAACTCCGGCGACCCGGTGCTCGGCGTCGCAGGCTCCGACGGCTTCGGCGGGCTCGCCGGCGGGGCGCTCGAGATGAGCAACGTGGACCTGTCTGCCGAGTTCACCAACCTGATCGTCGCCCAGCGCGGCTTCCAGGCGAACGCGCGCATCATCACGACCTCCGACGAGGTCCTGCAGGAGCTCACCAACCTGAAGCGCTAGTGCTGCGCCAGTGGCACGTCGGGGCGCCGGTCCGGCGTGTCGCTTGCGAGGAGCCGATAGGACCGGGACGGACATCGCGCTCGGCGTGTCGGGAGGCGGGGTGCCTATAAAAGGGGTACCGGCGGAGGCGCGCGCGGCCTAACGCCATCGGCCGACGTGCCGATTGTTCCCCTTGTCACGACCTTTGCGGTCCCACGGATGGGGCCAGCGTGACTTTCCACGGATGGAGCAGCCATGATCGTGCTGACGCGCCTTAACGGAATCACGTTCGCCGTCAACCCGGACCTGATCGAGCGCGCTCAGGCCAACCCGGACACGAGCATCGTGCTGGTCGACGGGACGACCTTCAACGTCCGCGAGAGCGTCGACGAGGTCATCGACCTGGTAGCGGGCTACCGCGCTCGCGTCATCGCGCTTGCCCACACGATGAGCGCCGACGGCGAGACGCCGCGCCGTTCCACGCGCCTCGGGGTCGTCGAAGGCGACCTGCCGCGCACCCGCAAGGGCGGTCGCTGATGGATCCCGCCACCCTGATCGGCATCCTGCTGGCGTTCGGTGCGCTGCTGACGATGATCTTCATGGAGGGCGCGAGCCCGTCGGCCCTCCTCCTGCCGGCGCCGATGATCCTCGTGTTCGGCGCGACCTTCGCCGTCGGCATCGCGAGCACGACGATGCCGGACTTCCTCCAGGCGATCAAGACGCTTCCGCGCGCCTTCCTCGGCAAGGTGACGCCGCCCCGCACGCTTATCGACCAGCTGGTCGAGCTCGCCGAGGTCGCGCGTCGCAACGGGCTGCTCGCGCTCGAGGCGGAGGCGGAGAAGGTCACCGACCCGTTCCTCAAGAAGGCCCTGCAGAACATCGCGGACGGCGTCGACGCCGACGACCTGCGCATCATGATGGAGGACGAGGCCGCCACTCGCGAGCGCCAGGGGCGCGCCGCATCGAAGTTCTGGAACTCGCTCGGCGGCTTCGCGCCGACCATCGGCATCATCGGCACCGTCGTCTCGCTGACCCATGTGCTCGAGCAGCTGGACAACCCGGAGACCCTCGGGCACGCCATCGCCGCGGCGTTCGTCGCCACCCTGTGGGGCGTGCTGTCGGCCAACTTCCTCTGGCTGCCGATCGGCGGCCGGCTCGGCAAGCTGGTGGACCTCGATAGCGAGCAGGCCACCATCCTCATCGAGGGCATCATGGCGCTTCAGGCGGGCAGCCAGCCGCGTCTGCTCGGGGAGCGGCTCCTCGCCCTCGTGCCCGAGCACGAGCAGGGCAGGAACGGCAAGGAGAAGGCCGAGAAGGCCGCGAAGCCGCAGAAGGCGGCCGAAGCCGCATGAGTGGCCATAAGAAGAGCCGTCGTGGAGGCCACGCCGGCGAGGTTCACGTCGATGAGCGCTGGTTGGTGTCGTACGCCGACATGGTGACGGTCCTCATGTGCCTGTTCATCGTGATGTTCGCGATGTCGAGCGTCGACCAGGCGAAGTTCGAGAAGCTCGCCAACTCGCTCGCCACCGGCTTCGGTCAGACGGCCAGTGCGACCGTCGACACGGCGGAGGGCGTCGTCGTCCCCGCCGAGCTCGTCGACAGCCAGGCCGAGGGGTTCACCCCGCTCGAGCTCGCGCAGCTTCAGGTGCACGAGCTCGAGGCCATCAAGCAGCGGATCGACGCCGCGCTCGACCAGGCGGGGGTCCACGCCGCCGCGGTCGCGACGATCGACGCCGACGGGCTCACCGTCGGCCTCGTCGGAGAGGACACCTTCTTCGACGGCAACAGCGCGACCCTCAAGAACGAGGCCGAGGCCGTGCTGCGCAGCATCGCCCCGGTGCTCGCCCCGCTCGCCAATGAGGTCACGGTGGAGGGGCACGCCGACCCGAAGGGGTCTGCGGCGCCGTTCGCCTCGGACTGGGAGCTGTCGGCCGCGCGGTCGACCGCGGTGTTGCGCTTCCTGGTGGAGCAGGGCGGGCTGCACGGCGAGAGGATCTCGTCGGTCTCCTACGGTTCCACCCGACCCCGAGCGCTCGCGCTCGCCCAGTCGTCGCAGGCCAACCGGCGCGTCGACATCGTCGTCCATCCGACCAGCAGCCACGAGGTCAGCGCGCTGATCCCGGGCGTCGTCGACGGGACCGCGACCGGGGCGTCCGTCGCGCAGGACGCCTTCGCGGAGACCACCGAGAAGGCCCGGGACGCGGCCTCAACGAGCACCAAGAAGAACGCCGACGCGCACCCCGAGACGGCGTCGAGCTCCTCGCACTGACCGAACCGACCGATCCTGACCCTCGAAGGGGGGCAACCGCAGGCAACACCCCGCGCGAATGACCGAGTGATACCAGCCGCCGTCCGATACTTCAGTCGTGACGGTTCGGAAGAGGCTGGGCGCCAGCGTGCGCGGCGAACCGGAGCTCTACGACTTCTCCCGTCCCGCGGCGCTGAGCCGCGATCAGTCGCGGATGCTCGAACTGGTCTACGAGACGTTCGCACGCCAGTGGGGCACGCAGCTCACCGCGAAGGTCCGCGTCGTCTCCCGTGTGACTTTCCGCGGCACCGAGCTGCGCACCTACGACGAGTACGTGTCGGGCCTGCCGGAGACGAGCGCGCTCGTCCTGCTCGGTCTCGAGGGCATCCCGTCGCGGGGCGTCCTGCAGTTCCCCACGACGGCCGCCCTGTCCTGGATCGGTCGCATGCTCGGCGGCACCGGCCGGCGGGCGCAGCGCGAGCGCCCGTTCACGCAGATCGAGCAGGTCCTCGTCCGCCGGCTCGCCGAGGACGCCCTCGAGGACCTGCGCTACTCGATGGGTCCGATGCTCGCCCACGCGATCGCCGTCGACGCGTTCTCCTACAACCCGCAGTTCGCCCAGGCCGCCGCGACCGGCGACCTGATGGTGATCGCCTCGTTCGACATCGAGGTCGGCGAGCGCACCACGTCCGCGACGCTGACGCTCCCCGCCGAGGCCCTGCTCCCGCAGATCGGCGGAGTGGAGCCGCAGCAGTCCATGCTCGACGCCCTGGCCCAGCTGCGCGGGCACCTCGCCGCGGCCCCGGTCGAGCTGTCGCTGTCCTTCGACCCCACCCCCGTCCAGCCGCGCACGGTCCTCGGCCTCGCCGAGGGCGACGTGATCCGTCTCGTCCACCCGCAGCACCGGCCGCTCACGCTCGCCGTCGAAGGGCAGCCGGTCGCCCGTGCCGCCGTCGGCGCGAACGGCAGCCGGCTGGCCTGCGTGATCGTCGACTCCCAGGAGGCGTCATGAACTTCCCCGCAACCGCTCAGGACACCGCCGCCGACGCGCGCGCCGCCGAGACCCTCGTGCGGCACCTGCCCGGCCCCGCCCTGATGGCCACTCGGCACGCCGGCACCCCCATCCCGCCCGCCGAGCTGGCGCGAGCCGTGCGCGCGACGTTCGTGGGCGCCCGATCGGCCGACCTCGCGCTGGTGCTCGTCGACCGGGAGGGGCTCGCGGAGGCCGCGGGAGGCGAGAGCCTCGCCGTGAACGCGGCCGACGTCCTCCGGCCCGCCCTGGAGCAGGCCGCTGCGACGCTCGGCGACGGCATGCTCGGCGACGCGCGCGAAGGCGACGCGTCCGTCCTGTTCGCCGCCGCCGACACCGCCGTGTTCGAGCTCGTCGGCGAGGCCGGCGTGGCCGGCTGGTTCGCCGTCGCGGTGCGCGCCGCCCCCCAGCGCTCGCTCGGCGACTCGCAGTTGACCAGCAAGCTCGGCCGGATCAGCAACGTCGAGATGACCCTCGCCGTGGAGATCGGCCGCACCCGGATGTCGGTGCGCGACCTGCTCGCCATCGAGCCGGGCGCCGTCATCGAGCTCGACCGGTCGGTCGGCACCCCCGCCGATGTGCTTCTCAACGGCCGGCTCATCGCGCACGGCGAGATCGTCGTCGTCGACCAGGAGTTCGCCGTCCGCATCACCCGCATCCTCGACTCCGTCGAACCCGACTGAGCCGCGGCAGGCCCCATGGACACCTTCCTCCTCGCGCTCCGAGTGCTCGTCTCGCTCGGTGCCGTGCTCGCCGTGCTCTGGTTCGCGCGGCGGTGGCTGAGCGGCGGCGCCTCACGCCCGCGTGCCCGGCACATCACGGTGGTCGCGAAGCAGGGGCTCGGCGCGAAGGCGTCCGTCGCCGTGGTGGAGACCGAGGGCGGCCGGTACCTGCTCGGGGTCACGGAGCACTCGGTGACGGTGCTCGACCGGCTCGAGGCGCCCGCAGCGCAGGCCGCGGTGCGGCCGTACGCGCCGGCGGCGCTCGGCTCGGCGCCGCCGACCACCCCGATCGCGCTGCCCAGCTTCCAGCGGGTGCTCGAGGCCGCGCAGGCGGATCCCGAGCTGCGCGCCCCCATCCCGCTGCTGCCCGAGTCGCGCCGCGCCGCGCGGGAGGCGAAGGCGAAGCCCTCACCGCTGGCCGGGTCCCTGCTGTCCGCCGACACCTGGCGGCAGACCGCCCAGGCGCTCCGGCGGGCGCGGTGATGCCGCCCGCGCATCGAGGAGCGCTCCTGCGGGCCACCGCGCTCGTCGGCGGCGGGGTGGCGCTCGGCGCCGTCCTCGCGGTGGCCGGTCCGCATCTCGCGTTCGCGGCGCCCATCGAGCCGACCCCGCCGGTCGTGCCGACGCCCACTCCGCCCCCCGGCGACCTGACGATCCAGATCGGCGGCGGCAGCGGACCGTCCAGCTCCATCGTCATCCTGCTCGGCGTCACGCTGCTGAGCATCGCGCCCGCGCTGCTGCTGATGATGTCGTCGTTCACCAAAATCTTCGTGGTGCTCGCCCTCACCCGGAACGCGCTCGGGCTCAACACGATCCCGCCGACCCAGGTCCTCGCCGGACTCGCGCTGTTCCTGTCCATGTTCATCATGTGGCCTGTGCTCACCGACGTGAACGACGTCGCGGTGCAGCCCTACCTGGCGGGCGGGCTCGACTTCGGCGGTGCCCTGGAGGCGGCGCTGGGGCCGCTCCGGGAGTTCATGCTCGCGCACGTGCGGGAGGAGGACATCGCGCTGATGACGCGCGCCGCCGGTCAGGACAACCCGGCGAACCCCGCCGCCGTGCCGCTGCCGACGCTCATCCCCGCCTTCATGATCTCGGAGCTGCGCGCCGCGTTCATCATCGGCCTCGTCATCTTCGTGCCGTTCCTCGTGATCGACCTCGTCGTCTCCTCCGGACTGATGGCGATGGGCATGATGATGCTCCCGCCGACGATGATCGCGCTCCCGTTCAAGATCCTGCTGTTCATCCTGGTGGACGGCTGGGGCCTCATCATCACGGCGCTGATCCAGAGCTACGGGACGACGTAGCCGATGGACCAGAACGCGGTCATCGACATCGCCATGCAGGCACTTCTGCTCGCGGCGAAGCTCAGCGCACCCCTGCTCATCACGAGCCTCGTCGTCGGCTTCACCATCTCGGTGTTCCAGTCGATCACGCAGATCCAGGAGGTGACGCTCTCCTTCGTGCCGAAGGCGGTGGCCGTCGCGATCGCGCTGCTCGTCTGCGGGCACTGGATGATCAGCGAGTCGGTCGCCTTCACCCACGGCCTGTTCCGCCTGCTGCCGACGCTGCTCGGGGGCGGCTGATGCAGCTCGGGCTCAACCTGGCGTGGCTCGAGGCGGTCTCCCTCGCCGGGGTGCGGATGATCGCCTTCCTCGTGATCGCGCCGCCGTTCTCCTACAACGGCATTCCGCTGCAGGTGAAGGGGATGCTCGCCGTCGCCCTCGCGATCCTCGTCGCGCCGCGCGTCACCGAGGGCTACACCTCCCTCGACACCGGGCCGTTCCTGCTCGCCCTCGTCACCCAGCTGATCATCGGCGCCCTGCTCGGCTTTCTCGTCTACCTGCTCTTTGCGGCCATCCAGTCCGCGGGCGGCCTGATCGACCTGTTCGCGGGCTTCCAGCTCGCCCAGGCGTTCGACCCCGGATCGTTCGTGAACGGCGCCCAGTTCACCCGCCTCATGCACCTGGTGGCCCTCGCGCTGCTCTTCGGGAGCGGCGGCTACGAGCTGATCCTCGGCGGGTTCGTGCGCACCTTCGACGCACTGCCCGTGACGGGCGCGTTCGAGATGCGCGACTTCGCGCCGCAGCTCGTCGACGGCGTGAGCCAGATGTTCCTCGCCGCGGTGCAGATCGCCGGGCCCATCCTGCTGGTGCTGTTCCTCGCCGACGTCGGGCTCGGCCTACTCACCCGCGTGGCCCCGCAGATGAACGCCTTCGCGATGGGCTTCCCGCTGAAGATCCTGATCACCCTGCTCGTCGCCGGCGTCGTCTTCCTCGCCCTGCCGCGCGTTGTCGGCGCGCTCGTCGACGACGCCCTCGCACTGATGGGGGTGAGCCGATGAGCGACTCACCCGGGGGGGAGCGCACCGAGCAGGCGACCGCCAAGCGCATGAAGGACGTGCGCAAGAAGGGCAAGCTCACCTCCTCGAGGGACCTCACCGCCTGGCTCGGCATGGCCGCCGGCGCGCTCGCGCTGCCGGTCACCCTGAGTAGCGCGACCGACGCCGTGGTCGGCATGACGGGCGGGTTCCGCCGCGTCATCGCCTCGCCGGAGCCGGCGATCGCGCTCGACTGGTTCGGCAACGCCCTCACCCAGGTCGTGCCCGTGGTCGCCCCGCTGCTCGCCGCGGTCGTCGTGGGCACGGTCGCCGGCGCCGCCCTGCAGGGCGGCATCCACGTCAAGGAGCTGAAGCCCAGCTTCCACAACTTCGACCTGCTGAAGGGCGTCAAGCGCATCTTCGGGGTTCAGTCCCTCTGGGAGGGGGCGAAGGCGCTGCTCAAGACGGCGGTCGTCGGCGTGGTGCTGATGGTGGCGATCCAGGGCATCCTGCCGCTCGTGATGAGCGCCGGGTCGCTGTCGGTGTCGACCATCACCGCGACGGCGGGCGGCGCGGTGGGCTCGCTGCTGCAGGCGGCGATCGCCGCGGGAATCGGGCTCGCCGTCCTCGACGTGTTCGTGGTGATGCGCCGCAACCGCAAGCAAACGCTGATGAGCAAGAAGGAGGTCCGCGACGAGAACAAGAGCAGCGAAGGCGACCCCCTCGTGCGCTCGCAGCGCCGCGCCCGCCAGCTCGCGATGTCGCGGAACCGCATGATCGCGGCGGTCGGCAGCGCCGATGTGGTGATGCTCAACCCCACGCACGTCGCCGTCGCGCTCAAGTACGAGCCCGGCAGGAGCGCCCCGCGGGTCGTCGCCAAGGGCGCCGGCGAGGTCGCCGCCCGCATCCGCGAGAAGGCGGCGGAGGGGCGGGTGCCCATGGTCCAGGACATCCCGCTCGCGCGCGCCCTCTACGCCGCCTGCGAGGTCGGCCAGGAGATCCCGGTCGAGCTCTATGGTGCGGTCGCCCGGGTGCTCGCCTTCGTCATGACCCTGAAGACGCGCGGCGCGTCGCTCGGGGTCCATCGCCTCGCGCCGGTGCTGGCATGAGAGGAATGTCCCGATGAGAAAAACGCTGACGGCGATCGGCATCCCGGTCGGGGTGGTCGCTATCATCATGCTGCTGGTCGTGCCGGTGCCCGCCTGGGTGCTCGACCTGCTGATCACGGTGAACATCCTCTTCGCGCTCGTGATCCTGCTGACCACGATGTTCGTGAAGAAGCCGCTCGACTTCTCGATCTTCCCGTCGCTGCTGCTCGTGGCGACCCTGTTCCGGCTCGGCATCAACGTCGCCTCCACCCGCCTGGTGCTCGGCGAGGCGCACGCCGGCCAGGTGATCCAGGCGTTCGGCCAGGTGGCGGTCGGCGGCAACCTCATCATCGGCGCCGTCGTCTTCCTGATCCTCGTCGTGATCCAGTTCGTCGTCGTCACGAAGGGTGCCGAGCGCGTCGCCGAGGTCGGCGCCCGGTTCACCCTCGACGCGATGCCCGGCAAGCAGATGGCGATCGATGCCGACCTCAACTCCGGACTCATCACCGAGCAGGACGCGCGGCGTCGGCGCAGCGAGGTGAGCGCCGAGGCGGACTTTTACGGCGCGATGGACGGCGCCAGCAAGTTCGTCAAGGGCGATGCGATCGCCGGCATCATCATCATCATCGTCAACCTCGTCGGCGGCATCGGCATCGGGATGCTGCAGAAGGGGATGAGCATCGAGGACGCTGTCAGCACCTACAGCCTCCTGACCATCGGCGACGGCCTCGTCACCCAGATCCCGGCGCTGCTGATGGCTGTGTCGACGGGCATGATCGTCACCCGCTCCGGCGCCGAGTCGGAGATGGGCTCGGCGGCGTCCGAGCAGCTCGCCCAGTCGCGGATGGCGCTGATGATCGCGGGCGGCGCGTCCATCGCGATGGGCTTCATCCCCGGCATGCCGATCGTGCCGTTCCTCCTCGTCGGCATCGTCCTGCTCGTCATCGCGCAGCGCGTCAAGACGACCGCGAAGGCGAAGGAGGCCGCCGAGGCGGCGGCGATCGAGGCCGAGCGGGGGGCGCCCTCCGAGACCACAGAGGACCTGGTCGAGCAGATGCGCGTGCACGCGCTCGAGATCCAGCTCGCCGCCGACCTCGTCGACCTCGTCTCCGGGGTGAGCGACGACCTCCTGGCGCGGGTGAAGTCGCTGCGCCGGCGGATCGCCATGGAGCTCGGCATCGTGGTGCCGCCGGTCCGCACCCGCGACAGCATCGAGCTGCCGCCCTCCACCTACGTCATCCGGGTCGCCGGCGTGGAGGTCGGCCGTGGCGAGGCGCCCGTCGGCCGGGTGCTTGCCCTCGGCGACGCGCTCGACTCGCTGCCCGGCACCCCGACCGTCGAGCCGGTGTTCGGCCTCGCCGGCAAGTGGGTGCCCGCCGAGATGCGGCACAGTGCCGAGCTGACCGGCGCGACCGTCATCGATCGCGGCAGCGTGGTCATCACCCACCTGTCCGCCCTGATCAGCGCCAACGCCGCGCGCCTGCTCAGCCGCGAGGACGTGCGCGTGCTCACCGAGGGCGTCAAGCAGATCAGCCCCGCGGCGGTCGACGAGCTGATCCCGAACCTGCTCACCCTCGCCGAGGTGCACCGGGTGCTGCAGGGCCTGCTCGCCGAGAAGGTGCCGATCAACGACCTGTCCCGCATCTACGAGGCGCTGACCCTCCGCGCCCGGGTCTCGACCGACCCGGAGGGCCTCGTCGAGGCCGCCCGCTTCGCGCTCGGGCCGGCACTCGTCGCGAGCCACCTCGACGAGCGCACGCTGCGGGTGATCATGATCGACCCGCCGCTCGAGCAGGCGATGCTCGAGTCGCTGCGCCCGAGCGAGGCGGGCACCCAGATCCTCTTCGACGCGACCCGCCTGGAGACCGTGATGGGGTCGCTGCGCGCGGCCGTGCAGGGCGCCGAGGGCCGCGGCTGGTCGCCGGTGCTCGTCTGCGCACCCGCCCTGCGGCCGGCGGTGCGCCGGATGGTCGCCCCGCAGTCCGGCGGCCTACCGGTGCTGTCTTACCAGGAGGTGACGACGTCCGACGTCGCCATCGAAACCGTCGGAGTGGTTCGTGCCCTCGATCCGATTCCGGCTTGACCGTCCCACTCTGACCGGGCTCGCCGAGCGCGTCCGGTCGGAGTACGGACCCGGCGCGCGGGTGGTGGCCACCGAGGAGTCGCTCACCGGCGGCCTCGGCGGTTTCTTCGCCAAGCGCGTCATCGATGTGACGGTCGAACTCCCCGAGCCCTCCGTGCACGCCGACGGGCACAGCTTCGACATCCCGGCGCGCGCGGGCCTCGCGCACCTGCTCGACGCTGCGGAGCAGGCGGAGGACGGCTTCGCGCCGGCCGAGCCGCCGGTGTCGACCGAGAGCCACGACTTCGCGCGCGTGCTCGACTCGCTGCGCACGGGCGTCGGCCCCGTCGCGCACCCGGCCCCCGACGTAACCGCCTCGGCCCCGCGCAGCTTCGCCGCCGCCTTCGGCGCCGCGGCGACCGGTCCCATCGACCTGCCCGCCGCGCTCCTCGGC
>JAODAX010000083.1 GCA_025463675.1 Naasia sp.
TCCGCCGCGCCGGTGCCCCCGATGGAGCGGCCGACGCCCCCGACCGCCTCCGAGCCGCAGACCGCCGCATCGGTAGCGCCTGCCGCCCCGCCCGTCGCTGACCGCACCGCCGTGCTGCCGACCACCAGCGACGCCACGACGGAGCGGCTGGCCGCCCCGCTGCCCGAGGCGAGCACCCCGCCCGCCCCGCGGCGCGGCGCCCGACCGGCGAAGAAGACGGAATGACCAGGGCGCGCCCGGGCGAGGTGGCCCTGGTCGCGCTCGCCGCCGCGACGCTCACCGTGTCCGCGGTGAACTCCGTGCTCCTCGCGCTGCACCTCGCCGCCGCCCGGAAGGCGCTCGAACGGGACAGCTTCGGCCGCGCGTTCCCGCGGTCCCGGGTGCCGTCGTGGCGGGAGGCGCCCCTCGGCGCCGGCGGAGTCTCGCCCGTGCCGCAGCAGGACCCGCACGCCCCGCCGACGCCGGCGCACGGCATGCCGCACATCCCCTGACCGGTCAGGCGGGCAGACCGGCCGCCTCGCGCGCCAGAACCTGTTCGCAGGCGAGCAGGAGCACGCCCGCGCTCCACGCGTGCGACAGCGTGAGCAGCATCCCCTTCGGCTGGAAGCACGACGTCTGGTAATACCGCTCGGTCACCATGCCGCGGTACGCGTTGAAGTCGCCGTCCTGCCGGGCGACGAACTGGCGGAAGCAGGCCAGGGTCTCCTCGGCGCGCTCGCGGTAGTGCCCGTCCCCGGTCGCGTCGGCCAGCTCCAGCAGCTCCGCAGTGCACACCAGGCCGTATGCGTGCAGGTGCTGGTTCGACGGCGACGCCTGATCCGCACCGCGGGTGCCGAAGTCGTACCGGCCCAGCATGGTGTGCGACTCGAACGCGACGTCGTAGCTGTACCGGAAGGTGAGCAGCCAGTCGGCGCTGCGGCGGGCGAGGTCGAGCCACCGCGGATTCCCGGTGGCCCGGTGCAGGGCGACGTACGCCAGGAGCGCCGCGTAGCCGTCCTCCGAGGTCGGCGCGAGGTCGACGTCTTCGGGCGCCCCGCAGAGGTACTCCGCCTCGACGAACGACGCGTAGTACTCGCCCGCCCGCTCGGCCGCGGCGAGGTAGCGGTCGCCGCCCGCCTCCACGAGCGCGGCGATCCAGGTGAGCCCCGAGGCGCCCACCCAGGACAGCACCTCCCCCGTCTCCGCGTGGTGTACGGAGCCCAGGTTGCCGTCGGCCCGCTGCCGCGCGGCGACGACGTCCAGGTTCGAGCGGATCGCGGCCGCCCAGGCGGCGTGCCCGGGCTCCAGCCGGGCTGCGCGGATCAGGAACAGCGTCGCCTCCGCCAGGGTGCGCGAGTGCAGGCCGCGCTTCAGCGGTGTCCAGCTTTGGGTCCAGCCGGCGCCCCGGTACCAGACGCCCCAAAAGGTGCCGGACGGCGACAGCTCCGCGGTGCAGAAGTCGAGCACCGCCCGCCCGGCGGCGGCCTCGTCGTCGGACGCCGTTCGCAGCCCATGGGCGAGCAGGGCGTACGCCCACGGGATGCCGCTGACCCAGCCGATGTGCATTGCCTGCCGGTCGACGCTGTGACCGTCCCGGCCTGTCACCTCGCGGTCGAAGCCCACCGTCTCGAGGAGCACGCCAGGGTCGGGGTCGTAGTGCCAGCGGAGTAGGCCCTCGGCGGTGAGGTCGGCGGCGGTCGCCACGTCGACCCAGGGGCGCAGCGGCGCGGTCGGCGCGGACTCGGCGTGCAGGGCGCGGAGCACCGGCGCGTAGGCGTGGCGGTCGGCGGACAAGGGGTGCACGCTGAAGCGGAGCTCCACCTCAGCGTCCGGCGCCCACTCGTGGATCGCCGCCTCGGCGGGGCGGGGCGTGCCGTCACCGAAGTACGTGATGGGCCCTTCGCGGAACGGGAAGGTCAGCGCGACGGTGGCAACGTCGCCGTCGTGCGCGAAGCCGACACCGGCGATCCCCACCGGTGAGGTCTCCCGCGTGGCGAGCGCCACTCCCCCGCGCCCGGGTGCTGCCCAGGCGAACACCGCCGGCGTGGCGGTACGGTCGGCACGGAAGTGCCAGGAGTCGGACACCATCCCGGCGGCCTGCGCCGGGGAGCGGGCCCCCTTCTCGAACCGGGGGAACACGCGGTCGTTTCCCGCCGGCCGGTTCTCGCCGTAGAAGGCCCCGGGAATCAGCCACCACGGATCGTCCGCGCCGTCGACGTCGACCTCGAAGCGCAGCCACGTCGTGGCGGGAGTCCCGCCGAGGCGGCGGACTCGGGCCCGGACGTCGGTGCCCCCGTCGCTGCGGGCCGAGGAGTGGAGCTGGACGGCGAACCCGGCCTCCACCGGAGACGCAGGACCCTGTGCGGTGAGCACGGTGATCTTCAGCCGCGACACCGCATCGGCCGGATCAGCGGACCCAGCAGCCTCATGGGGAGGTTGCACGGATCAGGGGTTCCCCGCCGCCGGTACGGCGTGTCGTCCTGAACCGGGTGCGAAACGACCGAAGCGGCCCGATCCGTGCGCGAGGGCCTGATCCGCGCAGAGGGACGCGCGGCGGGGAGTGGTCACTGCTCGGAGCCGCGCAGGGTGTGGTCCTCGGGATCGGTGTCGAGGAGCTGCACCGGGGTCAGGTCCTCGACCGGCGACACCGGGCCGCCCGGAGCGGTCGGCGCGTCGGCCGGCTCCCCGACGGCGTCCGGCGCGGCGGCCGTCGCGGCGTCGAGCGGCCACTCGACGAGGTCCACCTCCACCACCTCGCCGGCCGGATCGGCGGGGACGCGGAAGGTGCGGATCTGGCTGGGCCCGAAGTCCAGGTCGAGGGTGCGGCCGACGAGCGGCAGCTCGAGCCGCACGCTGGCGGCCTCCCCGCGCGTCTCGACGGCGCGCACGATGAGGTCGGCGCCGCCCGGGCCGTCGGATGCGTCCTCGCTGCCCTTGATGGCGGTCACCATCACGGCGCCCGCCCCGTCGGACACGAAGGAGCCGATCGGGGGCAGCGTGCCCTCGTGGAAGGACTCGAGCATTGCGCGGACCGGCTGGCCCAGCTGGGCGGCGAGGCGCGTCGGCTGCGCCGCTCGCCAGTTTCCGCCGTGCGGGACGAGGCGGTAGCTGAACCGCTGCACACCCTGGTCCTGGTAGGAGTAGATGCTCTCGTCGGAGAGCAGGCGCGGGTCGTGCCACGAGTACACGGGGCTGCGCACGGCGGTAATGCCGATGCTCGGCATGCCGTCGTCCGCCGCCGGCGAGACGTCGTAGCCATGCTTGTTCGTGGTGATCACGGTCAGGCCGGCGGTCGCCCCGCCGACCGTGCCGGTCAGGTCGACCCAGGACTGGGCCGGCTCCTCGGCCCCGTCGACGGGGCGCTCCAAGGTCCCGTACGGGATCTCGTAGGTGGCCGTCGGGTCGGCGAGCGCCACCGGGAAGCGCAGCTTCAGCAGGTGCGCCGGCTCGCGCCAGTCGAGGGTCGCGTGCACGGTCAGGTACGGGCTGTCGGTGTCGAGCATCAGCTCCTCGACGTAGGTGCTGCGGCCCCAGGACCGCTCGATGCGGACGCGGGAGCGCAGCGGGCCGCTCTCGCGGACGACGATCCGCTCGACCGGCATCTCGGCGCCCGGCCAGGCGTAGGAGACGACGCGGTGACCCCAGGTGTCGGTGGGGTCCTCGCAGACCTGCGTGTGCGATGCCGGGTCGGTGCCGGCGAGGACGTCCACCCCGGACTCCTTGAGGAGGTAGGACGACAGCCAGCCGGTCGCGGGGTCGATCTCGATGCGGACGAGGTCGTTCTCGATCACCGTCTCGGCCACACGCAGCCGGGAGTCGCCGGCTGCAGTCGCGTCGCCCGGCAGCAGGCGGTACACGCGGTAGCCGAACGCGGGCACCTCGGCGCGGAAGACGAGGGCGCCGCGACTCTTGTCGTCCGTCGTCGCGGTCGACTGGGAGCGCTGGGACAGCACGGCGACGCCGCTTTCGTCGACCACGTGCGCACCGGTCGGCTTCGCGCCGAACTGCAGGTCGACGTCGGTCTGCACCGGCCACGGGTGCGGGTTGAAGACCACGACGGGTTGGGTGGCCGGGTCGAGCGGCAGGTCGATCTGGCGCGCGATCGTGTTGTGGGCGAGCGTCGTGATGCGCTTCGCGATCGACACCGCCTCGCCGAGCTGGTCGCGGGCGTCCTCGTACGCGCTCTCGATCGCCGAGCCGGGCAGGATGTCGTGGAACTGGTTGAAGAGGATCTGCTTCCAGGCCCGCTCGAGATCCTCGCGGGGGTAGGCGACGCCCGCCTGCAGGCCGGCAACGATCGCCCACCGCTCGGCGGTGAGCACCGCGTGCTGCGCCCGCCGCTGCCACGCCTTGATGCCGCTGTGCGAGGAGTAGCAGCCCGGCGCGTGGTGCTGGAGGTCGTCGCGTCGCACGTCGAGGCTCTGCAGGAACGCGTCGCCGCGGGCGAGCACCTCGTCGAAGTAGGTGCGGGGCGATGCCATCTGCAGCCTCCCGAATGACCCCATACGGTCGTAGCGGTAAATCGACTCGATATTGGCCTTGGTGGGCCCGCCGCCGTGGTTGCCGACGCCGTAGAACACCATCAGGTTGCCGAGCGTCTTGTCCAGCTGGCCGAGCGCCTTGTCGGTCTGCCCGTCAACGCTGCCGGCGGGACTGCAGTACTCGAACGGGATTCGGTAGCCGAGGACGCGGCTGCCGTCGGGCGCCTCCCAGTGGAACAGGGTCTGCGCGAAGTCGCTCTCGTGCGGCCCCGGGCGCAGGAACATGTAGGAGTCCATGCCCTGGCCGCGGAGGATCTGCGGCAGCATCGCGTTGTGCCCGAACGGGTCGACGTTCATGCCGACCGTCGCAGGGATGCCGAAGCGGGACCGCAGGTAGCGCTGCCCGTAGAGCCCCTGCCGGGCGAAGGACTCCCCCATCGGCGTGTTGCAGTCCGGCTCCACCCACCAGCCGCCGGCATTCACCCAGCGGCCTTCGGCGGCGCGCTCCTGGATGCGCGCGAAGAGCTGCGGGTCCTGCTCCTCGACCCAGCTGAGCAGCACGATCTGGTCGCAGGTGAAGACGAAGTCCGGGTACTCGTCCATGCGATCGAGCGCCGAGCGGAACGTGGCCCTGGCCTCCTGGTACCCCTCCTGCCATGGCCAGAGCCACACCGGGTCGAGGTGGGCGTTGCCGATCATGTACAGCGTCCGGTCCGGCGTCGCGGCCGGGCGCGGCACGGGCGGCAGGTCGCGCGGCT
>JAODAX010000066.1 GCA_025463675.1 Naasia sp.
AGGCATTCCTGACAATGTCACTTATCTGGCCATTGAGTGACGTTGTCGGTGTTGGGACAGCGCGCCAGCGCTCGTCGATCTGGCGGTGGCGAACCCTTCGTCCACGGTTCGGAAGGTTGAGGCCGAGCTGGCCATCTCGTATGGACGGGCGAACAAGCTCGTGGGTCAGCTGGGCGAGCTCGGGATCCTGCAGGTTTTCGATGCCAACGCGTACATGCGCCGTTTCTGCTCGCCCGACGTGCTTCGGGTCCTGACGACCGGTCAGGTCGGATAAGCCTGCGCTTGGCTGAGCTCTGCCGCGCACCAACCAGCGGATCAGCTCAGCCCGCTGTCGTCGATTCCACTGGTCGTGGACCGTACCCGATTGCACGGTCGACGCCGACGTGGAAGAACCAGCACCCAGCGGCGAAGGCCAGCGGCCACACCGTCGATCCGGACGCCTCCAACACTCCGTACAGGGTCAACAGAACCGCGGGTGCGACGTAGTTGTGCACCATGTTGTAGCCGATCGCTCCGGTCCGATTGCCGACGAGGTAGCCGATGGCCGAGAGATCGAAGACCAGGAAGAGGGCGAGGAGCCACCACCACGCGAAGCCCGAGAGCACGAAGAACACGCACGCGGCTGCCGCGATGGCGCCTCCCTCGATGCGGTGGATGAAGGGCAACGGCTTCGACGGAACGGGGCTGGGGCGATCCTTCGCGCGTTGCTCGGCCCGGCCCTCCAGGACGGTCATCTCATTCCGCCCAGGTATTGAGAGCCGTGACGATGCTCGTGACCAGTCGCTGGTAGCTGCGGTCGAGATCGACGGGCATTGCAAAGCCGCCGCCGGTCTCGAGAGCGACGAACCCGTGAAGGGAGGCTCTCAGGAAGCGGGTCGCGTCAATGGCGTCGTCTCCTTCAAGGCCGTAGCCGGCTAGGACGCGAAATATCACCTCGAGGAGCGCAGACGAGACGGCTGTATCGTCGTCATCACCCGGAGCGGGCGCGTGCATCGTCATCGGGTACTGACCCGGGTGTTCCAGCGCCCATTGCCGGTAGGCATGAGCGATGGCGCCGATCGCCTCGTCCCGCGACCGGCCGACAGCCGCGCTCGCGAGCTCTTCGGCGAGATCCTTCTTGGCCGCGAGCATGACTCCGCGCCGGAGCGCTGGCATGCCGTCCACGTGCTTGTACAGGGAAGGTATGCGCACCCCGAGGTTGTCCGCTAGGACGGCGAGAGAGAGGCCATTGACACCCCGCTCGTCGATGACTCGCGCGGCTTCCCGAACCACAACGTCCGCCGCCAGCCCGGCCCTAGCCACGAGCCGCCGCCTTCGGAAGGAAGTCCAGCACAGCGGCGGCAACGAACTCGGGCTGCTGCGATTGCGGATAGTGCCCAGCGTCGGCGACCATCACTGCCTGGCCGTGGAGCGCCGTCGCGATCCACTCGGCTTCCGCCCTGGGGTCGGCGAAATCAGGATCCTGCTCCCCCATGAGAACGAGCGTGGGGGTGTTCACTCGTTGGAGGCTTTCGCCCGCAAGCTCGTGATCGGTGCGGGTCGTCAGGCTGAAGGCACGCGCATATCCGGGTCGCCGGATACTGGCGACGACCGTGCGTCGTTGGTCGGCAAAATCCACGGGCAGCGTTCCTGCGTAGAGCTTGGGCAGATAGGCCCGCCACATGGCCGCAGCCCAGGGTTGCGCCATCACCATTCGCAGGATCATCCGGTTGAGGGGCGTCGCTGAGGCCGGCGGACGGACGAACGGCCCCACCAGGACGAGACCGCTGACAAAATCGGGTCGGTCAGCAGCGACGATGACCGCTGCGCCAGCGCCCATGGAGTTCCCGATGATGGTGGCGGGCTGGCCAAGGTGATCCAGCAGCGATGCGAGATCCTCGGCCGTGGGAACGTCTCCATACTCCGAGAACGAACAGTCGCTGTCACCGTGACCGCGGAGGTCGACGGTGACGACCGTACGTCCGGCGTCGACCAGGGCGCCGGTGACGAACCGGTAGGTGGATCGCAGATCACCCATCCCCGGGACCAGCAGCAGAACGGGGCCGGTGCCCTGTACGTCATATGCGATGCGCCCCTCGGGGCGATCGAGGTACTGCGTCTTGTGCTCCATGTTTGCCATGTGGCTAAGTTAGTTAGCCAAATGGCTAAAGTCAATAGTTGGAGCTGAGGGGCCGGGATTTCACCTCGCCCCGCGCACCGGGAGTATCGCGGCGGCGCCGAGCAGTGCGCAGGCACCAGCCACCGCATACAGCACTGCGTAGCTTTCCCCACTGGCCAGCAGGATCGCCGGCGCGATCGCCGGCGCGATAGAAGACGGAAGCGCGGCCGCGATGTTCAGCACTCCCAGATGAGTCCCCGCCCGGTCACCCTTGGGCAGGACATCGACGACCAACGCGAGGTCGACTGCCAGGTACAGGCCGAACCCGAGACCAGCGACGCCCATCGCGATCAGGAACGCAGAAACGTCGCCCGCGAGGGCGATGGCGAACATGCCTGCCCCGTAGATGACGGCGGCGCCGATCACGAACACTTTCCGCCGGCCAGTGCGGTCCGAGAGTTTTCCTCCCGTCACCGAGGCGACGATCACCACAGCGGACTGGACCAGCGTCCCGAGGAGGATCTGCCCGGGAACATCCCGCTCCGCGGAGTTCAGCTGTGCGATGAGGAAGTAGGCCAAGAACGTGGTGAGAAATGAATAGGCCAACACCAGCAGGAATCGGCTCGCGAACACCCAGGCGAAGTCGGGATGCACCCGGGGACTGACGAAGAACATGCCGCCGACGCCCTTCAGGGACCAGGGTTCGGGTGGCGACGCCGGCGAATCCTTCAAGGTCAGCGCGAAGAGCACGATGACGGCTCCCGCGATGACGCAGGGCGC
>JAODAX010000070.1 GCA_025463675.1 Naasia sp.
GCTTCGCTGCGCCGCGACCGATACCAAGCCCAGCACATTGACCGAGTCGGCAGCGAAGGCGAGACCCATCCGTCCTCGCAGCCCGAGGCGGCCGAGCGGCCCTGGAGCCTTGCGCAGGATCCTCCTGCCGAGCCGCAGCCACGGAAGCTCGTGCGGCCAGTGGATCGCCACCGTCCGTATGCCGCGGTGCATTCGGAGCGCACCTCGGCCGTCGAAGAACGGCCGCATCGATATCCCCACCCGCATGCCCGGCGAGTAGCGGATCCGATGACGCGAACCGAGGTGGTAGGACAGGTCGAAATCGTCGTGGATCATCGTGTCCGACGAGTGGACCCGGTCGCGGATGTCGAGCCAGGCCGACCTGCGCATCGCGAAGTTGGAGCCGAACAGCGGTGGATGGCTGAGCGCCAGACCGGCCGCGAGGAAGTACGCGCCAAGGTAGGCCCGAGCGCTCGGACGGCGCAGCGCCGCAGGGCCATCGACGAAGTCGCCGGACCCTGTGAAGGCGTCGACGTCCTGGCGCTGGAGGAACTCGGCCGTTATCGTCTGCACCCAGTCGGCCGGCGGAATCGAATCCGCGTCGAGCCGCGCGATCACGTCCCCCGAAGCCCGGTTGTAGCCTGCGGCACTCGCCGCTCCGATCCCGGGCCGGGTCTCGCGCACGACGGTCGCGCCCGCGGCACGCGCGACAGCTGCACTGTCATCCGATGAGGCATTGTCGACGACGATGACCTCGAGGGGCGCCACCGTCTGCGTGCTGAGGGCGTGGAGACAGGCGGTCAGGAAGCGGGCGTCGTCCTTGACCGGGATCACGATGGATACGGCCAGCCCCGCGGGTGCAGCCGGCAGCGTCACGCGCGCGACCTCGCCGTGAAGAGCTGGATGGCGGCTGAGGTTGCGGCCGCATTCGAGTGGTCGACATTGTGCCGGTAGCCGTTGATCGTCTCCACGCGTCCATCCCGTACCTGCTCCGAGAGCCAGCGGACCCAGGAGGGCTTGGCGATGGGATCGTGCGCTCCGCGGATGACCAGCATGGGCTGGGTGACCCCGAGCACGCGCAGGTGGGTCGGATAGTCCCGCATGACGATCGACTGGGCCAGGAACCAGCGCACTCCGCAGCGGAGGTAGTCGCCGACGACCATCGCCTGAGTCTGCAGTGGCTCGAGCGGCCAGTCGCGCAGCAGCGCACGAGCCTGCCCCCGCAGCGTGGGATGAGCCGGATCGACGACAGGGCCGATCAGCACGACGTGACTCACGAGGTCGGGACGGAGGACGGCCAGTTCGATCGCGAACTGCGCCCCCATGGAGTGACCGACGGCAACGACGGGTCCGATGTTCCGGTCATCGAGCGCCCGGGCCACGAGGCGCGCGTGGTCCTCGACGCTGACCTGTCGCTTGGGATGCGGGCTGGCACCGAACCCGGGCAGGTCGAAGGAGATCACGTTGCCGGTCTCCGAGAGCACTCGTGCCATCGGGGTGAACTCTCGGTGGGACAGCCCGATCCCGTGCAGCAGGGCATAAGTGGGAACGGGACCTCTCGTGCGGGAGGGAACGCGGAAGGTTCTGACCAAATCAAGGAGATTTTCTGATTCCTCGGCCAAGTCATGCCGATCGGAGCCTCTCCGAAGAAAAAACTCCTTGATTTGGTACATGGGGCTCACGCGAGGCTGGCAGTCCGGACCCGGAGCGCACCCGGCTCGATCCAGGCGTGGAAGGCCACCGCCTTGCCGAAGCCGTCGCCGTCGAGCTCGATCTCCTCGGGCTTCGACAGACGCGCGACGAACTTCTTGCCGGTCTCGTAGTGCAGGTCCCGATCGTTCTTGTGGTCTCCAGCGAGGGCGCGACCAGCCTTCGTCCGCCGCACGACGCCGTTCGTCCAGGCGACCTTCGTCCAGACCCGGATCCAGCCCAGCACGCCGCCCGGCCGGGTCATCATGAGGTCGAACAACCCGTCGTCGAGGATGGCGTCGGGCATCAGGAGGATGTTCGCCGGCAGGGAGCCGCAGTTGCCCAGGATGAGCGTGTGCACAGTCGTCCGCTTCGGCCCGCCATCGTCGAGCCTGAATCGAAGGTGGAGCTCGTTCGGATCGCGCAGGGACGCCGCGATCGCCTTGACGTAGGCCGCCCAGCCCGCCTTGGCCTTGAGGTCCTCGTCCGTGTTGGCGATCATCTTGGCGTCGAGACCGAGGCCGGCCATGACGACGAAGGCGTGCTCGTCGCGACTCTTGTCGGCCCGCTCGATCTGGATCATGCCGAGGTCGATGTTGCGGTCCGCACCCGTGAACGCCGCATGCACCGAGCCGGGGATGTCGTTGAGCGTCATCTCCAGGTTGCGGGCGAGGAGGTTGCCTGTTCCGGAAGGGAGAAGAGCGAGAGAGACCTCGTGGCCCCGTACCGCTTCGGCCACCGCGCGGACCGTCCCGTCGCCGCCCGCGGCGATGATGAGGTCGGCACCCTGGTCGAGTGCCTGCTTGGTAGCCCCCTGTCCGACGTCTTCGACAGATGTCTCGAACCAGAGGGTCTCGGCCCATCCAGCTTCGGCTGCCTCACGGTTGACGGCGTCACGGAGCACGTCGAGGTCCACCTTGATGGGGTTGTACACGACCGCGGCGGTCTTGAGTGCGGAATCAGTCATCCGACAAACATTAGGGGGCAGGAGGGGCTGGTGGCGCCCCCTTGCCAGAGGAGGACCGAGGGCGTATCAACCCGTATGCGGATATGTTCTGGCCGGGCCGAAAGAGGTGCAGGTGACTTACCATCAGGGGGTAGGTAGTCCTGGACCCAGGCCACTCGCTTTCGCCGATGAATCTCGGCGGGGTCCAGGAGGATGCAATGTCGGCGGTACGCGAGTTCCCACCCGAGAGCCCTGACTTCTGCGGGCCCTTCCTCGACGCGCTCCCCATCGAGCGCGCTTCTGTCTCGACTCTCGGAGATCCGTTCGACGTCGAGACCATCTCCTGGAGCGATGAGCTGAGTGGGCGCCTGAGCGAACTGCAGCTGGACTTCGGCGAAGGTCCCTGCTGGGACGCCCATGCGACCGGAGCGGCCGTGCTGGCCCCCGATCTCGCGGCCGAGCCGTCGTCCAGATGGCACGCTTTTCGGGCTGCCATCGGCATCCACGGGGTCCGCGGCGTCTACTCCTTTCCGATGGCGATCGGCACCCTTCGTGTCGGAGCGGTCGACCTGTACTCCGACAGGTCGCACGCGCTCGACTCCAGCGACCTCGCGCTCGCCACCTCCATGGCGCGGACCACAGCGACGGGCGTCATGCGGTACGCCCTCGAGCACCGCCACGACGAGTCTGAGCACGACGGACCGTACTCCCGCCGCGAGGTGCACCAGGCCACCGGGTTGGTGATCGCCCAGCTTGGAGTCAGCCCCGATGACGCCCTGCTGATCATCCGTGCGCATTCCTACGCGGCCGGCCAGAGTG